>JAFQCJ010000039.1 GCA_017416445.1 Oscillospiraceae bacterium
ACCCACCTCGGGCTGACCGAACACAGCGGTGTCGGAGCAGATGCGGATATCGCAGGACATGGACAGCTCGCAGCCGCCGCCCAGTGCAAAGCCGTTGATGGCGGCGATGGTGGGGACAGGCAGCACCTCCAGTGCGCGGAACACATCGTTGCCCTTCTTGCCGAAGGCCTCGCCCTCAGCCACAGTCAGGGTGCTCATCTCACCGATGTCGGCGCCGGCCACAAAGGCCTTCTCGCCGCTGCCGGTGATCACCAGAGCGCGGATCTCGCTGTCAGCCTTGACGATCTCCACCAGCTCGCCCAGATCGGCCAGAACCTCGCTGTTCAGCGCGTTGAGAGCCTTGGGACGATTGATGGTAGCAACAGCGATGTTTCCCTTCTTTTCTAACAAAACATTCGTCATGGTTGCTCCTCCTAAACTCGCATTTCACAGGGTGCGCGAGGCCGTTTTCTGACCAATGGGCGCACTCGTCCTCATACAGGAAACATTATAGTATATCGTCTAAAATTTATCAAGCCCTCTGTGACCCTCTTTTTCTTTTTTGGGACTTCTCACAAATCTTTCATCGGTTCTTTGCACATTTTGAAGGTACTTTTCAGTCGTGTTCTGAGAAGAAAATTTTTTGGTTTACAGACAGGTCGGGAATATGGTATGATGGGCCGAGAAAATAGTCCAACGGGAGTCGAACACCTGCCGCATTCCAGCGGCTCTGTTCGGTCCTTTTGGCCTTATCGTCCTTGCCTTGCGTCAGCAAGGCTGCGTCCTCTGCGACCAAAATCCCACAAACATTCCTCGCTGGAATGTGCTTCGCAGTTTTTCGGAGCGGATTTTCGTCCAGACGCGGCATTGACCGAAGAGAAGCCTTTGTGGCTTGTCGAGGTCAATAACAATGTATGGGTGGAAATCCGCCCGATAAAAACCGACAGGGGGCTCGGCTCCCGTTGGACTTTGGAGGATACCACTATGAGAATGCGTAAAAAGAAGAATTTAGAGCCGAGAATGGCAGCCTGCGCCGACTGGCTCATTGCCGATCCTCAGGCCCAGAAGGGTCACTGGCATGACCTTATGCCCCAGGCCAAAGAGGTGCGTTTGGAGCTGGGCTGCGGCAAGGGTCGCTTCACGGTGGACACCGCCTCCGCCGAGCCTGATGTGCTGCTGATTGCTGTGGAAAAAGTCCCCGATGCCATGGTGGTGGCCATGGAGCGCGCCCGCGAGGCAGGGCTGAAGAATGTCTACTTTATTGACGGCGACGCGGCGAAGCTCAGCGAGATGTTTGATGGCGGCGAGGTGAACCGCATCTACATCAACTTCTGCGACCCGTGGCCCAAGAAGAATCAGGCCAAGCGCCGCCTGACCCACCACAATTTCCTGGGTGAGTACCGCAAGGTCCTCTGCCTGGGCGGCGAAATTCACTTCAAGACCGATAACGACAAGCTCTTCCAGTGGTCGGTGGAGGAGATTCCCCAGTTCGGCTGGTCTCTCCATGAGGTGACCCGCGATCTCCACTCCGACGGCCCTGTGGGCGTCATGACGGACTACGAGCGGAAGTTCTACCTCTCGGGGAAGAACATCAACCGCTGCGTGGCAAAAATGGAGCCTTGGACGCCCCCTGTAGAAGAGGTTGAAGAGGAAGAAGAGGCAGAATAAGCGATAAAAACTCCACCCTCGCGGGTGGAGTTTTTTATGTTTATTCACCGGTATGTACCACTACCGTTTCTGCTTGGCAGTAGGCAATTCCCTCTTCTATCGTCACAGTAAGGGCTGCAGGCAGTGTCATAGACAGCGCCGCGCCGTCCTGTGCCCAGTAGTAGGTGCTGCGGGGCGCATCGAAGAGATATTTCCCGTCAATGAAGTCCCACGCGCCCATGTTCAACTGCTCCATAATGCCGCTTAAAGGATCATCCAATTCCCACCGATGAAAGCGGAACTCGAAGCACTTTCTCGTAGCCTCCGCCGCCATCATAGCCTCTTCATCACCCAAGGCTTCCACGGGATAGTAGGCAAAGAGGATGTCGGCAACACCCGCCACAATTTTCCCCAAACCGTACTCCGCAGGGATGCTCTGTGGCACATAGTAGGCTTTCAGCGTGCCAAGCTGCGCCACGCCGTCCCCTTGGGTTTCGATGGCGGAGACAAACTCCTCCAAGGAGAAAAAGGCCTCCAAATCCGCAGGGCTTCCCTCGTCCTCTTGCTCCACCTCTGTGAAGGGGATCCCGCAGGCAGTGAGGGTCAAAGCGAGGAGCAGAAGAAGGGGCAATAGGAATTTCTTCACCCCTTACGCCTCCCCTGTGTACAGCTCAAACACCAAGATGCACACGCTCTCAGCGCCGATGCCATTTATATTCTCCGTGATAGGGATATCGGGCATCCCCGACTCCAGATACTGTAGAGTTCCATCCTTGCTGTAAACCTTCCAAATGCCGAGAGGCCCTGACTCTACCGTGTCTTCCACAGCAGCGTGGAGCACCGCGATCTCTGCACCGGGCAGGACGGTGTAGACCTCGTATTCAAAGTTGTCCTCTGCAGGGAGAACGCGGGTCTCCGTCTTGATGACATTCGTTACCTGCACGGACAGGGTATCGCCGAAGGAGAAAATCTCGGCGCGCGCCTGTTCATACAGCTCAGGCATTTTTTCTCTGTATTGATGAATCACCATACCTTCACGGGAGTAGATGTCACCGTGTTCTACAGAGGAAACGAGCCATGTATCTTCCACCTTGATAAGTTCCACGGTATAGATACCCCACATATTGCCGGGGCCATCCTCTTCGATAGTGAGAGCAGCATGGTCATCGGTCACTTTTATCTCTTTTACAAGGTAATTGATTTGGACATTTGCCTGCTGACTCGAATCTTCTCTCTTTTCCCGATGATACTCTTTGAGCCACTCGGTCTTATACACAACATACTGCATGACGGTTTTCTCGGCATCGTAGCCGTCTGCGGTCAACACCGTGCCTTCGGTCAAATCAGCCTCTTCAAAAAAGTTTCGCGCGTGAATGAGCTTTTCCAAATATGCAGTAGCCTTTTCACCGATCATTTCTTCCTCTTTTGCTCGGGCAGCCTCCCGCTCGCCCTCAGCAACAAGCTCTGTCAGATAATCATACAGGGCGGCATCCTTGGCGCGGAGGCGAGTATTCCCCTCTTGGACATAGAGATACCCATCACTATCGGCGCAAAGACTAAGGTGATAAGGATTCTTCCCCTTATTGCCTGTTACGATCAAATGCAGCAAGGGGTCGTCATTGTAGGTAATCATGCTGAACCAGCCCATAAATCGACCCCGTACACTGCGCAGCTGTTCTGCAAGCTCACGGAGCTGTTCGGGATCATCGGTAGCATAGGTAATCGCGGGCGTTTCGGGTACTTGATCGAAAAACACCGTGGCATGGAGAGGCTCTACACTTTTGCTGAATCCCGCAATCCTTGTCAGCGGAAAATGGATGCACCACAGAATGAGCGCCACGATGACCACTGCGGGAATGAGCCACAGGGGTGAGAGTTTTTTCTTTTTCATGCCGCATTCCCCTCCCCTTCAGCAACCGCGCGGTAGGCCTTTGCGGAGCGGTAGAGGATAACCAACTCGTAAACAGAGACCACCAAGGCAAAAACGGCTGCAGCAAGGGCGACCAACACACCCAAAACAGGAATAATCAATGCGACAACAATACTGCCGATCAGCGCTGCAACGGCATAGATTTTCCATTTCCAGAGCTTCAGCCACCGTTCCCCCACCTGTCGATCTGCCTCGCCAACAATTTGATGATGGGCATAATACAGGTTGTAGGTCATAAGCAGCCCAACGATCGCAGCGATGATATTCAGAAATGTGACCCATCCATCAGCGCCATTGGGTGCCAGTACGAGCGTCTCCAAACCGTTGAGCACTACAGTGATAAGGCCAAGGATCGCACCTGTTTGATACCGTTTGTCCTCTTTGCGGAAAAGAAAATAGATCATGCAGACAACGAGGGCTGCCATAAGAGTACCAACCCCTACAAACTTTGCAAGAGAAGGGGCAAACTCAAATAAACCAATTATGTTTGATGCAATATTCACCCAAAACATCACCCACAGCCATTTCGCCATCAACGGCGCACGGCGCACCACCGCTTCACTGTAGCGGGGTGTTTCCTCGGTAATAGGTTCAGCAGTCATCGACTCCATTCTATTCATCTCGTCCATTTGCGTTCTCCTTTCTCATTTTGTTTTGCTGTTATCATTATAGACAATCTTCTGCCCGTTTCGCAACACACCTTTGCAAAAATTCACAAACAGGACACAAAAAATCCACCCTCTTGACGAGAGTGGATTTTTGCTACAAACTCAGTTTATTTTCTTTCTCCTCTTTTGCAAAAGTTCAACGGCTATATGCACCACAAACAGTACCATCATTCTCACAATCACAAAAATAGGTGTAAATAGGTAGTTTACAGGGGTAATTTGGGGATCAGTGATGCCAAATAATAAAGCAATTACAAGCAGTGTCGCTGCCAGCCCAGCAGCATAAAACACCTTTGTCTTCATAGGAATGCGGCATTTTAAGGCAGCCAACAAAACAACAAGTGCGACAAACCCAAGAAGGGCAACGGTTAAAATTATGCTGTCCATGGTTTCCCATGCCGCTGTTAACTTCATTCGGGACTGGAGAATCACCGCCTCTTCCGGTGACAACTGCCCTGTGGAAATCACATAGAAATGATTCGCGCTCCACAGGAGGGCCGAACTGACCACAGTGAGAACAGTAAGCAGCCCGTATACTATAATCGCCACGATTTTGATGGATCGCTGCATCTTTAAGGTGCGATTTTCCCCATAAATGACACCGTCAATGTCCGTACCGTAGATGGCGCCTAGATGCACTAACATATCCACATCAGGTCGTGTCCGTCCCGATTCATAG
Source organism: Oscillospiraceae bacterium (assembly GCA_017416445.1). Taxonomy (GTDB): domain Bacteria; phylum Bacillota; class Clostridia; order Oscillospirales; family Oscillospiraceae; genus Vescimonas. The sequence goes on from JAFQCJ010000039.1 coordinate 4,904, forward strand.
TTGGAAAGCGTCTGTCGTGTTACACCGATTTTCTCTGCCACTTGTTCCTGCGTCATTCCGGAAAGCAAGCGCAGTTGGCGAAGGTTTTTTGCAATAGACATCCCATATCACCTCGCCTTCATTCTAGGAGAAAGGTCATTACTTCGTCAAGCAAAGATTTGTTGCATTGCACCAGTAAGCACAAAAAATCCACCCTCTTGACGAGAGTGGATTTTTTATTGGCGATTTAACTTAGGCCAGCTTGGACTTGGACAGCTCAACCAGAGCGACAAAAGCGGCGTTGTCATGGACAGCCAGCTCTGCCAGCATCTTGCGGTTGATCTCCACGCCGGCCAGCTTCAGGCCGTGCATGAAGGTGGAGTAGTTCAGACCGTTCTGCTTGCAAGCAGCGCTGATACGGGTGATCCACAGCTGACGGAAATCTCTCTTCTTCAGACGACGGGAGATGTATGCGTAGGTCAGGGACTTCATGACCTGCTCATTGGCCATCTTAAAGTGCTTGGACTTGGCGCCCCAGTAGCCCTTGGCCATCTTCAGAACCTTATTTCTTCTTTTGCGCGTCATCATCGCGCCCTTTACTCGTGCCATTTCTTATTGCCTCCTATTTCTAACGAATCCGTATCTTACTTGTAGGGGATCATCTTGCGGATGGTGGCCTCGTTGGTCAGGTCAGCATAAGTGGTGCTGCGCAGACGACGACCACGCTTGGTGTCCTTCTTGGTGAGGATGTGGCTCTTATAAGCATGAGCACGCTTCACCTTGCCGGATTTCGTCAGATTGAAGCGCTTCTTGGCGCCGCTATGGGTCTTCAGTTTAGGCATAGTTGTTGACTCCTTCCTAATTGGTTGCGTAATCGCAATAGATAAACATTCTTACTTGCCGGTCTTGGGGGCCAGGAAAATAGACATATTCCGGCCTTCCATCTTGGCGGATTTCTCCATGGTGGACACTTCGGCGCACTGCTCGGCGAACTTCTCCAGCAGGTCCTTGCCGATCTCGGTGTGAGCCATCTCACGGCCGCGGAAACGGACGGAGACCTTTACACGGTTGCCATCGGACAGGAACTTCTGGGCGTTCTTCAGCTTGGTGTTGAAATCACCCACATCAATGCCCGGAGACATACGAATTTCCTTGATCTCCACCACATGCTGATTCTTCTTGGCTTCCTTCTCACGCTTGCTCTGTTCAAAGCGGAACTTGCCGTAGTTCATCAGTTTGCATACGGGGGGAACCGCCTGGGGAGAGATCTTCACCAGGTCGAGGCCGCGCTCGTCGGCGATATTCAGTGCCTCGTCAGAGGACATGATACCCAGCTGCTCGCCGTCCTCACCGATGAGACGGATCTCGCGATCGTTGATCTCCTCGTTCAGTTGATGCATTACCTTGCTAATACCCAAAGCACCTCCATTCAGAAATTAAAAAACGCGAATGCACACAGCATCCGCGCAGCAACAAGAGCCCAATGGGGCCTTGAATCAATCGCTGTTAACCTCTTTGCCAACGCTGGAGGTGAGGCGGATGCACCGACCTTCTTTGTTTTCCTCGAAGATTATACTATAGCATTCTGACATTGTCAACAACTTTTTCCCATTATTTTTGTGAATATCGCGCCTTTTTCCGGACATACTACCTCTGCACAACAAAAAGGAGGTGCCAACCATGGACAACAAGAACAATGTCAAGACCCACATCAACACCGATACCACCAACACCCAGAATCAGAACCAGAATACCAAGGGTGACAAGAACAAGACCAAGTCCAACAAGGACTGCCGCTAAATACTATTGATAGACAGCAGACCGCAGTTTTCGCTGCGGTCTGCTGTTTATTCTTCTACATCTCTTTCAAAAACCAGGTCGATGGAGCCATACTCTCCGCGGGCGTACTGATGTACGGGGATATGGTCCACATAGCGCCAGCCTTCGGCGGCGTACTGATCGATAATTTTCCGATGTTCCTGCAGTTTATGCTGATAGACACCCGAATAGGTCACGGTCACATAGGTATACTGCTTCACTTGCGACACCTCCTCAACAGTTTCCATTTTTATTTTATCACATCTTCTCCCCCGCGAAAAGGAAAAGATCACAAAAATTCCTCTTTTCTTTCTTTTCATAGAGGAGTATAATGATTAAGTTATGAATTTTCTCCTTTGGGAGGCGACAGACCATGAACAAAACTAAACTTCTGGGCCACATCTACGCCATCATTACCGTGGTGGTGTGGGGCAGCTGCTATGTGCTGACGAAAAATCTGCTGGTAGACTATACGCCCATTCAGATCATCCCCCTGCGGATGGGACTTGCCTACCTCACGCTGTGGGCACTGCGGCCCAAACTCTTCAAACTGAAGTGGAAAGACGAACTGCGTTTTCTCCTCATCGGCATTACAGGTGGCAGCGTCTACTTTTTCTTGCAGAACACGGCCCTCAACCATACATACGCCGCCAATGTCAGTATTCTGGTGGGCATGAGCCCCATTCTGACGGTGGTGCTGGCAGCCCTGTTCTCCCGCCGCGGTGAGAAGCTGGGACGCAAGGTCTACCTCGGTGCTGCTTTTGCCATCGTCGGCGTGGTGCTGGTGGTACTGAACGGTCAGCTCTCTTTCCAACTCAGCCCCGTGGGTGATCTGCTGGCACTGGCGGCGGCGCTGATGTGGGCAGTGTACTCCATCCTCATTAAGCCCTACACCGAGAGCTGCGATAACTTCCTCGTCACCCGCCGCGTCTTTCTCTGGGCTTTCCTCACCTCGATCCCCCTGTGTCTCTTCACAGACGGCCTCCCCACCTTGACTCCCCTGTTCACCCAGCCCAATGTGCTCATTAGCTGGCTGTTCCTCGGTGTCATGGGCAACGCCGTGTGCTTCGCCATTTGGAACATCGCCTTCAAAGCCCTGGGCGTGGTAGTCACCAACAACTATCTCTACGCCTCCCCCTTTGTGACGGTGTTCGTTGGTTGGTTGCTGCTCCGTGAACCCATCTCCTTGATGAGCATCATCGGCGCGGTACTCATTACCGTGGGCGTCATCTTCGCACAAAAAGAATGATGAAAACCTCCCGTCCGCACAGACGGGAGGTTTTATTTTACACCTTCACTTCACATTCCATGCTCATGACGGCGCGGCCGCCCACCTGCACGGTGACAGTGTCGCCCTCCACCTTCAAACGGCTGCGAATTTCGGAGGGACGATCCATATGTTCACCTTGGACGAACACATTCTCCTCTCCTGCTCTCACCAAGCCCTGGAGATAGAGGTAGTAGGTCAGCGCGCCGTTGGATGTACCGGTGGCGCACTCCTCAGGGATGTCGTAGAGAGGGGCATAGTTGCTGCAATAGGCGGTGCAATCCTCGCCGCCGAGGCAGAACATATGGACACCCGTCACATCGTAGTACTTGCTCAGTTCCGTCACCACAGGGGCATTCTGCACGGCCCGCATCAGCGTTTCATGGTCGCGGACAGGCATCATAATGTCGGCAAGACCTGTGGAGACAATTTTGGGTGCAAAGCCCTCGGGACGATCCGCCACCGTCAAGCCGTAGGCCTCATAGAGAGCAGACCACTCTTCCTCGGGCAGCTCCCGGAGCAGCACGGGCGGGGCCATATCCATCCACACGGTGTCCCCTGCCACATCGATGGTCAGGTCCCCCGCCTTGGTGTGGGCAGTGTGGAGACCATCTTGGAGCAGGTCGAGGGAGCGGAGCAGGGCGAAGGAAGCGATGGTGGCGTGACCGCACAGCTCCACCTCCCCTGCAGGGGTGAAGTAGCGGAGGGTCACAGAGCCATCCGGCTCCTTATCCACAAAGGCCGTCTCCGAGTGCTTAAACTCTGCGGCGATCTGCTGCATGAGGGCATCGTTCAGGGTTGCTTCCGGCAGCGCCACGCCTGCTTGATTGCCGCCGAAGATTTGGGCGGCAAAGGCATCCATCACATAGGCTTTCATGATCGTTACCTCCCTCGTTTTCTTACTTTACAGTATAGCGGCACACCCCCCCTTTGGCAAGGTCTTAATTTGACAACCTTTGCACCTTGGGCTATAATGTGTGGAACATCTGTTAAGAAGAAAGGAGCTTCAATCCAAAATGCTGTCTGAGCGCAGTCTGCTGTCCAATTTCATCCGATTCTCCAGCGCCACCATTGCCTCATTGATGGTCTTTTCCCTGTACTCCATTGTGGATGGTCTGTTCGTGGCACGAGGCGTGGGAGAATACGCCATGAGCGCCGTCAATCTCGCCGTACCCTTCATGAACGCCATGTTCTCCATTGCGCTGCTGTTTGCCGTGGGTACTTCCACCATCATTGCCATCTATCTGGGCGAGGGGAAAGGCGAGAATGCCAACAGCCTCTTTACCCAGAACGCCGTGTTGCTGCTGGTGATGGGCGTGGCGCTGTCGGTGCTGGTCATCGTCTTTCTTGAGCCCTTTGCCCTGCTGCTGGGCGCGGAGGAGATGACGCTGCCCTATGTGAAGGACTACCTGCTGGGTCTTGCACCCTTCGCCTTCTGCTTCATGGTGTCCTACAACATGGAAATTCTGGTGAAAACGGACGGTCATCCCCGTGTGGCGCTGATTACGGTCATTACGGGCTGCCTCGCCAACTGCGTGCTGGACTATGTAGCCATCTTCCTTTTGGATTGGGGCATCTTCGGCGCAGCCGTGGCAACGGGCGTTTCGCAGCTGCTGACGGTGATTTTGTATCTGCGCCACTTTATGAGCAAGCGCAGCACCTTCCACTTTACCCGCTTCCGCTTCGACTTCTCCATCTATCGCCGTCTGCTGCCCATCGGCGTGTCCGACAGCTTAACAGAGCTGTGCAACGGCGTGATGATTTTCCTCTTTAACCACGCCATTCTCCGCTGTATCGGCGAGCGTGGCTTGGTGAGCTACACCATTATCGCCTACGCCAATACTCTCATTATCAACACCACCATGGGCATCTCCCAAGGCGCACAGCCCCTCATCAGCTTCCACTACGGGCGCAAGGATGAAAGTAGCTGCCGCAAGCTGTTGAAATACGGTCTCATTTCCGCTGCGGCGGTGTCCATTGGCTGCTTCGTGGTGCTGTGGATTTTCGCACCCCAGCTGACCCAGGCGTTCCTCGGTTTGGAGGATTTGGCGCTGAACGATTACACCGTGGATGCCTTTCGCCGCTACGGCATCTCCTACCTGCTGCTGGGCTTCAATGTGTTCATCGGCGGCTACTTAACGGCGCGGGAGCGTCCTCGCGGCGCTATCGCCATTTCCACAGGTCGCGGCCTCATCGTGCAGGCGGCAGCGCTCCTTACGCTGGCTGCCACTTTGGGCGGCGATGCCATCTGGTTCACCCCTGTTATCTCCGAGGCGGTGGTACTGGTGCTGTCCCTCCTGCTGCTGCGAAATGTTTTGAAACGATAAGAAAATATCCCTTCGGCGCTGCCGAAGGGATATTTTTATTCACTTATTCTCCACCATCATCTTTTTGATGACTTCATCAATACGGTGGGCAACAGCGCGGAAATCCTCGGCGGTGAAGCCGTGGGTGGTCATGGCTGCCGTACCGATACGGACGCCGCTGGCCTGCATGGGGCTGCGCTTCTCGTTGGGCACGCAGTTCTTGTTGAGGGTAATGCCGTTGCGATCCAGTTCCTCCTGCACGGCCTTGCCGGTAAGACCGGTTTTGGTGAGATCCAGCAGGAACAGGTGATTGTCAGTACCGCCGGTGACCACATCGTAGCCCATGGCCAGGAACTCGTCGCACATGGCCTTGCAGTTCACCACCACATTGTGGATATACTCGCGATACTCCTCAGTGCAGGCCTCCTCTGCCGCCACAGCCTTACCGGCGATGACATGCTGCAGGGGACCGCCCTGCAGACCCGGGAACACGGCGGAGTCCAGTTTCTTGGCCAGTTCCGGCTTACAGAACACCATGCCGCCGCGAGGGCCGCGAAGGGTCTTGTGGGTGGTGGTGGACACCAGGTCAGCCAAGCCGAAGGGAGAGGGATGCTCCCCACCTGCCACGAGGCCGGCAATGTGAGCCATATCCACCATGAAGTAGGCGCCCACATCCTTTGCCACCTTGGCAAAGCGCTCGAAATCGATAATGCGGCTATAGGCGGAAGCACCTGCCAAAATCAGCTGAGGCTTCACCTCATGGGCGATGCGCTCCATGGCATCGTAGTCGATGCAGCCGTTCTCGTCTACATCGTAGAAACAGGCGTTATAGATACGACCGGAGAAGTTCACGGCGCTGCCGTGGGTAAGATGACCACCATTATTGAGGTTCATGGCAAGGATGGTGTCACCGGGCTTCAGCACGGCGGTATAGGCTGCCTGATTGGCGCTGGCACCGCTGTGGGGCTGGACATTGACATGGTAGTCGGTGTGGAACACTTCCTTCCACTTCTGCACGCAGTACTCCTCCAGCTGGTCCACCACATGGCAGCCGCCGTAGTAGCGGCCCTTGTTGCCCAGTTCACGCTGGGCGGGATAACCCTCGGAATACTTATTGGTGAGGCAGCTGCCCACGGCACGGAGCACATCCTCGCTGACGAAGTTCTCGCTGGCGATGAGCTCCACCGTATTCTTCTGGCGCTCCTGTTCCTGTGCAATAAAATCAAAAACCTTAGAGGCCATTGCGGTCTCCTCCTTAAAATACAAATCTTCGACCATTATGCCATAGTTTCAGGCCAAAAACAAGTTAACAGATTGCAAAAAAAGAGACGGCCGAAGCCGTCTCTTTTGTAGGTTTTATGAACTTAGATCATGCTCTTGAGGTCATCAGCCACCAGGACGGGGCAGGCGGTAGCAGCCTTGACATCCTCAACGGTGAACTCGGGGTTGATCTCGGTCATCATGAGGCCCTTGTCGGTGACTTCCAACACGCACATCTCGGTGATGATCTTATTGACGCAGCGAGCAGCAGTCAGAGGCAGACGGCACTTCTCGAAGATCTTGGGGTTACCCTTGGCGGTATGCTCCATGCAGACGATGCACTTCTTAGCACCGGTGCACAGATCCATGGCGCCACCCATACCGGGCATCTTCTTGCCGGGGATGATCCAGTTGGCCAGGTTGCCTTCCATATCCACTTCCAGAGCGCCCAGGAAGCAAGCGTCCACATGGCCGCCGCGGATCAGGCCGAAGTTGCTGGCGGAGTCAGCGAAGGAGCCATCGAAAGCCACGCTGGCGGGAGCGCCGCCGGCGTCGGTCACATGGTAAGGCATATAGTTGGCGTCGCCCTCCTTGGGGTTAGCGCCGGCACCAACGATACCCAGCTCGGCATGGATGACCAGCTCAACACCCTCAGGCAGGTAGCGAGGGATCATGGTGGGCAGGCCGATACCCAGGTTGACCACGTCGCCGTTCTTCAGTTCTTTTGCACAACGCTTGGCAATAAAGCCCTTGATCTCAGACTTATCCATTACTTCTTTTCTCCTTCCACGATGTAATCGACGCAAATACCGGGGGTATGGACATTCTCGGGCTCGATCTCGCCAACGGGAACCACATACTCGGTCTCAGCGATAACCAGATCAGCAGCAGTAGCCATCACGGTATTGAAGTTACGCATGGTGCCCTTGTACCAGCAGTTGCCGGACTCGTCGCACTTGTAGGTACCCAGCAGGGCCACATCAGCATGGATGGGAGCCATCAGCAGATAATCCTTGCCATTGATGTTCTGCTTGCCCAGGCAGAAGGGGCTGTCCTCCACCAGGGTGTCGACACCGGTGGGAGTCAGCACGCCGCCCAGACCTGCACCGTCGGCGCGGATGCACTCAGCCAGAGTGCCCTGGGGCAGCAGGAAAACTTCCAGATCGCCGGCAGTATGCTTCTCGCCGACCTCGGGGGTCATACCCACATGGGTGGCGATGACGCGCTTGACCTGATTGTTGTGGATGAGCTCGGCAATGCCGTAGAACTCCTCGCCCATGGGGCCCACTGCACGGGCCATATCGTTGGCGATCAGGGTGAAGCCACCCTTACCGGAAGCCACCAGCTCCTTAACGATGGCTCTTGCCTGACCGCAGGCCAGGAAGCCGCCGCACATAATGGTAGCGCCTTCAGGAATCATTGCTGCTGCCTCTTTGGCAGTAATCACAGGTTTCTTTGCCATGTCTGTTCCTCCTTGTTGTCATCGGTTGAACTAAAAAATAGTCTCCGCTATTTTTCATTTTCCATTATAGTCCACTTTGCATGAAAATGCAAGGGCACGCCGCGTTGCCAGCCGTAGATTTTTTCACAATCTTTTTCAACAATCTGCACAGATAGCGGCGTGTGGATCTGCCAAAGTGCGAGAAAAGACGGCTGTGCGGTCAGGCACAGCCGCCTCTTTTCTCTTGGAAGTTTTTCTTACTTCATGCCGCGCTTGACCATCTCGGTCACAACGAAGCTGGCCACATCGTCACCGTACTTGCCTGCGCCGAAGCCGGCATCGAAGCCCAGCTCCTTGGCGAGCTCGTGGGTGATACGGGGACCGCCGCAGATCACGACGAAACGATCGCGCAGACCCTCGGCCTCCAGCAGCTCGATGAGGTTGGTCAGGTTCTGGATGTGGACATCCTTCTGGGTAACGGTCTGGCTCACCAGCAGAGCGTCGGCGTTGAGCTCGACAGCCTTCTTGATGAACTCCTCGTTGGGAACCTGAGAACCCAGGTTGTAAGCCTCCACCATCTCGTAGCGCTCCACGCCGTAGTGACCGGCGAAGCCCTTACGGTTCATGATGGCATCGATACCCACGGTGTGGGCGTCGGTACCGGTGGAAGCACCCACCATCACGACCTTGCGGCCGATGTTCTCACGGATGTAGTCATTGGTCTCCTCCATGCTCATAACGTCGGACTCGACGGTGATGACATGGATATCCTCATAGTTGACGCTGTGGACGCAGCTGCCGTACACCACATAGAAGGTGAACTCCTTGTCCAGAGCGGCATGGTAAGCCACATTGGGCTCTTCCAGACCCATCTTCTTGGCGATCTGACGGGCAGCCTCTTCGCCGCGCTCGTCATCCTTGACGGGCAGGGTGAAGCTGGTCTGCACCTTACCGTCGTTCATGGTGTCGCCATAGGGCTTCAGGCGGGTCAGATCGAGGGTAGTATCAAAATCTACCTTATGAGTATTATACAGTCCGCTGCTCATTCTGCTGCCACCTTACCTTTCATCTCTTCAATGAACGGGTTGAAGTGCTTCTCATCCTTCACCACAACGCCGTTGAGGCCCTTACCGCCATCCTTAGGACGCTTCACGTCTGCGAAGATACCCTTCTCGATGGTGGTGAACAGGCCCAGCTGCTCGATCTCTGCCAGCAGGTCGGTAGCCTTGGTCAGCACCTCGTTGGCACGATTGCGGATGATACCGTCCTCTTTGTAGATCAGCTCGCTGCCCAGATCCTTCATGGTACGGAAGATGTACTGAGCGTTCTCGATAGCCAGTGCACGGTCGGACATGAAGGGCGTGTGGATAGCCTCGGTCATCATGCCCAGCAGGTGCAGCTTCTGGCCGGTCAGGACGGTCACCATGTTGAACAGGGCGTCCTGGATATGGCCGCGGAAGACGTTACCGGTCATGAACTTCGTGGGAGGCATGTACTTCAGAGGAGCCTTGGGGAAGATCTCGCGTGCCATCTGAGCCTGAGCCAGCTCCATGACGAAGGCGTTCTCCACCTCGGGATCCATCTCAAATGCGTGACCCAGACCCATCTGCTCCTCGCGCATGCCGGCGCTCTTGGCGAAGGCCTCGTTCAGGAACTGGGAGGCCAGCACGGTATGAGCGGAAGTAACGGCATCGTCGGTGGTCAGATAGTTATCCTCACCGGTGTTGATGATAACGCCGGCATAACCGTTGATAACACGGGAGAAGTACTGGTCAACGATGGTACGCTGCATGTTGATGTCGCGGAACAGGATGCCGTACAGAGCATCGTTCAGCATAACATCCAGGCGCTCCAGAGCGCCCATAGCGGCGATCTCGGGCATGCACAGGCCGGAGCAATAGTTGCACAGGCGGATGTAGCGGCCCTGCTCGCGGCCCACCTCGTCCAGAGCCTCACGCATCAGGCGGAAGTTCTCCTGGGTGGCGTAGGTACCGCCGAAGCCCTCGGTGGTGGCACCGTAGGGAACGTAGTCCAGCAGGGACTGGCCGGTGGTACGGATC
>JAFQCJ010000040.1 GCA_017416445.1 Oscillospiraceae bacterium
CCGTGGCCGAGGACTTTGAGGATATCAATGTCACCGGCACCGAAGGCGCATACAAGGAAATTCCGAATCAGCCCTTCGGTAAGGCCTTGTGGTTTGGACGCAGCACGGATGCGGTTGATGCCACAATTACTTTTGACGAGGCAGGTGCGGCAGAGGATGCAGCCTTTGCGTTCTGGTTTGACACCAGAAGCTCCGGCCATAGTGCGGCAGCGAAGATGCACTTCGTTCCCATGACCGCGCTTGGTGGTGAGATCTGCTTGACTGCCGCCTATACCTATTATACCGTGATTGACGGTGTGGTAGCAGAGGCTCATCCTCTCGAAAACTACCAGCTGGCGCTGCCCTACAACGCTACCGGCTGGATCATTATGCCTATGACGGCAGGAGACGGCAGCTACTTCCACATGGCCGGCCCCGGCGGGGATTATACCGGCACCTGTGAGAACCTGGGCGGTCTGCGCCTCAAGTATGAGTATTTCAACTATGCTTCCACCATGTTGGATCAGTTCTCCTTCGTAAAAGATGTGGATGCGTTTAAGTCGCTGGTTGTCAACGACCAGACGGCTATCCCCGGATACGTAGGCAAGCCTGCTCTGGATGTGCGCGCTGACTTTGCGGATGCCACCGACGACACCTATGTGAGCGGTGCTATTGTCGATTGCGCCTCCCCCTTCGGTCAGGGCATGACCTTCACTAAGGATGCGACACTGGTAGATGCTGGCTATGGCTCGCTGGCCGGCTACGATGTGATTCGTATGTACGGCAACGCGGACGCCGAGGCGATTGCGTTCTATTATGATGCAACGACAGCCACGGCGGAGGTAAAGGTGCGTTTCTCCCCCATTAACGCACAGAACGGCGGCGAGTGCATTCAGGGTGCTTCCCCCGTTGTTACCATCATTGATGGTGTGCTCAACGAGAGCAACACGTCTTTGCTTTCCGAAAACTTCACGATGAAATTCCCTGCCGGCACCGCCGGTTGGGTGGTTCTGGACATCGCTAAGACCGGCCACTGGGGCTTGATCGGCGAAGGACCCGACACCTCCTCCGCGGTGGCAGCTCTGGGTATCTGTGTAAATGTCGATAACCAGGCTGTTACTTTGGACCAGGTCGGCTATGTAAATGACGTTGCCGCTTTCACCGCGGCTGCGGTGGCGGGCAACGAGAGTCTGCCCGGCTACACCGGCAAGCACACTTGGGTGGATGCTACCTGTGCAGCTCCCAAGACCTGCTCTGTCTGCGGCATCACCGAGGGTGAGCCCACCGATGACCATGCTTGGGATGGTGGCGTTTGCTTGGTGTGCGGCGAAACGATTTATGACGTCGCTGAGGACTTCGCGGACATTGCTGTTTCCGGCACAGAGGGTGCCTACGAGCAGGTCACTTGCGTATCCCCCTATGGCCCTGCTCTGAAGTACACCCGTACCGGCGACAACTGCCTGATCAACATCGACTTTGATGAGGCGGGCACTGCCGATTATGATGCGTTGGTGTTCTACTACGACAACACGATGTCCGGCTTCGGTGGCGATGCGAAATTCCGTATGCGTCCTTACACCTCCG
>JAFQCJ010000041.1 GCA_017416445.1 Oscillospiraceae bacterium
CGAGACGACGCTTGCCCCACTCGTCGACGACGACGTTGGTAGCATTCTGCTCAGCCAGGGTCTGGAACTTAGCCACGGTAGCGGCGATAGCCTCCTCACCCTGTGCAGGGTCGATGATGTAGACGACCTCGTAGTTGGCGGAAATCTTAGCCATACTTTTTGCACCTCCTTTTGGACGAATGGCCCCCATTCTCAGATGGGAGCAAGGATTTGCCCGCAATGCGCGAGCCTAATTATTATACCTTTTCTACAGAAAATGTCAATGATTTTTTCTGATTTTGCCAAAAATTTTTGATTTTTCCATCCACCGCAGCAGTAGCAGTCCCAAAACATAACATACCAGTGCCTGAGAAACGGCGATGGAGCAGGCATTATACCAAAATGCAGCCATGAAAGCCTCTCCCACTCCCGTCTGCTGCCAGGCCAGCAGCCCACCGATGAGCACAGCGTTCACCAGCACAGGGGGCAGAGGTGCCAGCCCACGATGGCGGCAGTGAGATGTCAAAAAGGCCGCCAGAAGAGTGGCGAGAGACCCCACTACCATATCAATGACACCGTAAGGACTCAGAAGGTTGGCCACGAAACAGCCGATAAAGAGGCCTCCCACCGTCTCGGGAAACAGGAAGGGCAGTACCGTCAGCGCCTCGGCAAAGCGCAGCTGAATAGGGCCGTAGGTAAGGCCAAAGACACTGCCGAAGATACTCAGCGCCGCATAGAGAGCGCCGATGACACCGGAAAAAGCCAAGCGGTAGGCAAGAGATTTTTTCATCCCGCTACCTCCAGCGTCAGATTCAGCCCACCGTCCACCGCAATAAGCTCGGGCACCTCTTCCTGCAGCACCGCCGTCTGCTCCTTGCTGAGTTCGTAGTGTAGTACTCCCTCCTCTGTGAAAGCAGGTTCGATGCCCTTCTCTGTCAGCAGCGCATGGAGCATGGCGGCCTCATCGCCATCAAAGGTCAGCGAAGAAATCTTCAACTTATCATCTGCGGTGCTTCCGTCGGCAGTATTGGTATGCTGCATCTCCGATTCGCCGCCGTCGGCCATGCCATCATCGACAGGGGCAACAGGTGTCGCTTCCTGCTCCTCCATGCGCTCTGTAGCATTGGTATACTCATGGTTGCCATTGACAGATTGGCTGTATTCATCGACGAAATACTCCATATCCGCCGCAGCATCGTCCATTATAGCATTTTCCTGAACAGCGCAATCTGCGGCGGGAGCCTTGCTGCCCTTAGGCATCATCAGCATACCCATGGGAATCAAAATCACAATGGCGGCACAGGCAGCTAAAGCCGTCATCATGCGCTTGAGCTTACGCTTATCAGCGGTATTCTTTTTGGGATATTCCTGAGGCATGGCGGACACGCGATCCATCACGCGGGCAGTAAAATCCTCGGGCGCAGTCACATCGGTAGCCAATGCTTGGCGCAGCCACTGTTCAAATTTCTGATCGTTCATGTGTCCTCATGCCTCCTTTCCATTGGTTTCTGTATGTATGACGGGTGATTCTCCAAAAAGGTTCCCGCTTTTTAATAAAGCCGCCTTCAATGCCGCTTTTGCGCGGTTCAATCTTGATTTTACCGTACCTGCAGGCAGGTGGAGCAATGCACCGATCTCGGCGTAGTCCAATTCCTGCATATACCGCAGCAGCAGGATCTCCCGGTACTCCTCACCGATAGCGGAGAGTCCTCTTTGCACCGCCTCCTGCTCTTCACTGCGCTCCATCTGCTGCTGAGGGGAGTCGGCGGTATCAGCCAGTTCAGGAATTTCCTCCTGGGATGCACCGTGGTGTCGCTTTTCCCGACGCAGCAGATCAATGGCGGCGTTGGTGGTCAAACGATAGAGCCATGTGGAGAACCTGGCATCGCCCCGAAAATTCGGCAGGGCGCGCCACGCCGCCACAAAGGCCTCCTGCGCTGCCTCCTCTGCATCGTGGGGATTACCGCACATACGGTAGGCCAGACGGTATACATTGTCACGATAGTGCTCTACCAGTTCCCCGAAAGCGGCGCTGTCGCCGTCACGGGCACGGGAGAGTAACAATATCTCATTCATTTCAGATCCCTCTTGATGCCCCGTGTCACTTCGTACACATCATCCATGGTGTTCATCTTTACGATCTTGTCCTTATAGTAGTTGGCGTGAGGCACACCCTTTAAGTACCATACATAGTGGCGCCGCGCCTCCAAAATAGCAATGCGCTCACCTTTATCCGCCAGCGCCAACTCGATCTGCCTCACCGCTGTATCGCAGCGCTCGTGGAGTGGAGGCAGTGCAGGGACTTCTTTTCCCTCCAGTGCGGCGGCACACTGGGCAAAGAGCCACGGATTTCCAAAGCTGCCACGGCCGATCATGGCCATATCCGCACCTGTAAAGTGGAGAATACGCAGACAATCCTCAGCAGAGAATACATCGCCGTTGGCAATGACAGGCACCTTTACTGCCTCTTTTACCTCCCGGATAGTGGTCCAGTCCGCCTGTCCGCCGTACATCTGGGTGCGGGTGCGTCCATGGACGGCAATAGCGGATACACCCACCTGTTCCAAAGCCAGCGACAGCTCTACAGCGTTGATGCTGCCCTTATCCCAGCCGCGGCGCATCTTCACTGTCACGGGTACAGGGCTTGCCTTCACCACCGCCTCGGCAACGCGGACAGCCTTATCAATATCCTTCATGAGGGCCGAGCCATCGCCGTTGCCCACCACCTTACTGACAGGGCAGCCCATATTGATATCGATGATGGCAGCACCGCTGACCTCCGCGGCAATCTGGGCAGCCTCCGCCATACATACGGGGTCGCTGCCAAAAATCTGGGCAGCGGCGGGCACTTCATTGGGTGCCAGTTTCAGTAGTGTACGGCTCTTTTTGTCCTGATAGCACAGGGCCTTGGCGCTGACCAGTTCCGTGACGGAGTAGCCCGCTCCCATCTCCCGGCAGATCTGGCGGAAAGCCAGATCCGTCACCCCCGCCATAGGGGCCAGAGCAAGGCGGGAATTGATCTCCACATTTCCTATTTTCACAGGGAATCCCCCCTCAAAAATCGCATAATAGAATATTATAGCATAATTCTTTACAGAAAAAAAGGGGGATGCACGAGAAACTCGTGCATCCCAAATTGAGGAGAAAAAAGTGGAAAAGCGCAGCTATAGAAATGAGGCAACGGCCCATATGGCACCGACAACGGCACTGCCCAGTGCAACCCAGAGAGGTGGCGTCATCTGAAAGCGGCGTACGGTGCGCAGGCCGTGGGTGCGGGCATAGCGTTTGGCCACCGCTTCCGCCTGATCCACCAGCTGTTGCTGGGTGACGCCGCCGTCACTGCGGAGAATAAATATTGCTTGCTCAAACAGATTCGGATCGGGACTCTCCACCACAATGACCCGTCGGGAAACACCTTTTACCACCGCCATACCCCCTTCCCATTCGCTCTGTGAGGAGTATGTCCCCATGGCGGCGATTCTATACCCGTTTTTCGTCAGGGGGTAAAGTTTTTTCCAGATAGACAACCAGAGCAGCGCAGTCATCCTGTAAGCCGCCGTGGCGGCGGGACTCTGCCAAAATCTGCTGGCTCAGTACCTGTGGATCTGTCTCCCCCCAGTTCTTGATCACCTGGCGGAGCCAATCCTCCCCGCCCCCTATTACTCCGTCTGAGACCATAATGAACATATTCCCCTCCTGTAGGGTAAAGCGACTGGACTCCGGATCGGTACCGCTCTCTTGAAGGCCCGCAGGAAGACTTCCTGCTGCCATAGTCGTCACGCTCTCTTCCCGCTTGATATAGGAGGGTGCGGCACCGTATTTATAGAGGGTAGCCTGTCCACTGCTGCGGTCCAGTGCCAACAAATCAATGGTGGTAAAGCCGCAGCCTTCGGCACAGCGAAGAGTAAGGGCGGTATTGAGGGTTTTCAGAGCCGATTTTGCCTCGATCCCTGCCTTGAGAAACTTGCGGAGCAGCCGTACCGTCATGGCACTCTCGGCGTGAGCCGCCTCGCCACTGCCCATACCATCGGAGAGGAGAAGATACAGCATTTCCCCTGCAGTAAACACCGCCAGCTGATCGCCGCAGACCCGCTCGCCATCCTTGGCGCGAAGGGAGGTGCCGATGCGGCAGTGAAAGCGCAGTTCGCCTCTGTGGGGAACTGCCGCAGACAGGGTTTGTCCCATTTGGGCATACTGCTCACGGGCCAATGCGTGGACAGAGCCGAGGCGACTGCGGTATTGTCGCCGTAGGAGATAGGCATAGGCACCGCGGTCAATGGCGGCGAGGAGTTGGGGGAAATGGACGCAGCGGGAGGCGAAGTGGAGAGGAAAGTCCTCTGCCGCCGCCCGCCCCCGCCGCAGAAGAGGGTGTACTGCGTCATTAAAGGCGCTGAAGGTCACATCGTACTCCGTCTGCCAGCACTTCCGGGCCAGCACGCAGCTGCGGCACACCTCTTCCGCAGCGTGGTCAAAGATAACCGAGGGGTTCTCCCGCTGAAACGGCACTGTGCGGCAGAGCAGCTCATCATACAGCGCACGGTAGGCCTCCGCCCCCTCCTGCAGAGCCATCTGGGCCATGACAGGTACTGCGGCAGGTTCTGCCTCCCGCTCTCCGGCAGAATCAGAGTCATACACTCCTGCAGTGGGCAGCCAGCGGCGAGGTACTGCGGCATAGGCGACCACACCGCAGAGAGATTCATAGATCAGCACCGCACCGTGGTCGCTCTCCAGACACAGCACGGTCAGCATCACGCACAGGCACAGTATACTGCCCCGCAGCCAACGGGGAAAGCCGCTCAACAGTGAGACACACAATGCCCCACAGCCATAGGCCGCTGTAAACAGCAGGGTCGGTTTTGCTACAGAGAGATCCACCACCAGGCCTATGCCCGCACCGATAGCGGCAGAGGCAAGGGGCGTAGTTCCGCCGCTGCACAACAGCACCAGCCACGCTCCCGCCGCCCGTCCCACAGAAAAGCCCTCCACCTCAAGCGGCACAGCGGCAGAGACCACGGCCAGCAGCACACACAGCGTCCGCAGGGAATGCTCCCGATCCTCCCGGGACAGCATCGTTGCTGCAGCAGCCGTAATAGCGGCCGCTGCAAGAGCCAGTGCCCAATGGCGGGCGCTGCGGCCCACCAGATATACCGACTGTACCAGCAGCAGACATACCGCTGTCAATACCGGGGCAAAGCAGCGCAGGCGGGAAATCTTCACATCGAAAAAAGCCATATTGGCGCAGTAGATCAGCACCGCTGAAGCCGCCATCCGCAGCCCCGACTGAAAGTCATAGAACAGATACGCCCCCAGCAGTGCCCCTATTGCCGACCAGAAACCTCGGCTTCGGCCTCCGCTGACAGCCACTGCAGAAAGCGCCCACACGCCGTAGATCTCACCGATCTTGCCTGCCGACAGCACCAGCGTCACTGCCGTATAGGCGGCACAGCGCAACACGGCGCGGTGGCGCTCACTTTTCCAAAGTGCCTTTGCCCCGATCATTTTCCGACCTCCTGCCTGTCTTTTTCGCCATTGTACGCCGCAGGAGAGGGAAAAGGTTGTCGGGAAATAAAAACAGGCCGAATTTCTCAGCATTCGGCCTGTTTATGAATAGTATAGTTCAGTTGTGGCGGAAATATTCCTGTGCCTCCTGGGCGTTGCGGCGAATTTCGTCCCGCAGCATCTCCAGAGAATCAAACTTCTTCTCACCGCGGATACGGCGACAGAACTCCACACGGATGGTCTGATCATAGAGGTCTCCGTCAAAGTCCAGCAGGAATGTCTCCACCGACACGGCATCGGAGTCACTGACAGTGGGACGGGTGCCCACATTGGTAACACCTGCGAAATCCCGCCCATCGGGGAGGTAGACACGGGTGATGTACACACCCCGTGCAGGGGTGAGGATATTGTGAGGGGGGATGAGATTCACTGTGGGGATGCCAATGGTGCGTCCTACACGATAGCCGTGCTGCACTGTCTGGGTCAGACAGTGGCGGTGACCCAGAAACTCGGCGGCCTTCTCCACCTCACCTGCCTCCAGCAGGGCGCGGATATGGGTGGAACTAACAGTGATACCCTCCACCTCCACGGCGGGGATGATGTCGCAGCCCAACCCCAATTCGGCACATTTCTCCTTGAGCAGCTCGGGTGTACCTGCGTTTTTATAGCCAAAGCGATGGTCATGACCCGCCACCAGATGAACGGCACCGTTCTCTTTTACCAGCAGTTCCGTGACAAAGCTGTCCCATGTGCAGTGCATCATCTGCTCATCAAACGGTGCCAGGATCACTTCCTCGATGCCATAGAGTCGACGCACCAGTTCTCGCCGCTCCTCAGCGGAGTTGATGAGATGGACGGTTTTTCCCGTTACCACCTCTTTGGGAGGGCGATCGAAGGTAAACACAGCAGCCTTAATGCCCTTTTCCCGCGCCACCTCTGCGGCGCGGCGCAGCAGGGCTCCGTGGCCCAGATGAACACCGTCAAAAAAACCCAGTGCAATGACTTTTGCTTCCATTTTTTACGCTCCAAAAAAGTTCTTAACCGAGGTCATCTGTCCCGCCTCACAGCGGCTGAGACATAAAAATGTACCGTCCATACCGTATACACGGTACAGTCCGTCTTCAACCTTCTCCCGAGGGGTGAAGGGATTGCCGTTGCGGCACAAGAATTCCACACGCTGGTGGGTAATGCGGTATTCACCGCAATGACGAAACAGCGTGTCCACAGGGCGCAGCACCGCCTCGCCTTTTTCCTGTACTTCGTCAATCGTGACGGCTTCTTCCAGGGTGAAGCCCGCCGCCATGGTACGCCGCAGAGAGGACATCACGCCGCCACAGCCCAGAGCCTGCCCGATATCGTGGCAGAGGGTGCGGATATAGGTTCCCTTGGAACAGCGAACACGGAGGAGAAATTCCGCCTCATTCACCTGCTCCAAGAGTTCCAGCTGATAAATGATCACGGGCCGGGGCTTGCGCTC
Organism: Oscillospiraceae bacterium; assembly: GCA_017416445.1. GTDB lineage: Bacteria > Bacillota > Clostridia > Oscillospirales > Oscillospiraceae > Vescimonas. The sequence continues at coordinate 6,956 of JAFQCJ010000041.1, forward strand.
CACCTCTCTGCCCTGTCGGGCCAGGTCATAGAGCTTCTGCCCGCCGATTTTAATGGCGGAATACATGGGGGGAATCTGCAAAATATCCCCCGTAAATTGAGGCAGTACTGCCATTACATCCGCCGCCGTTGCCGTGACGGATGCCGTGGTGAGGAGATTTCCCGTGCTGTCCTGTGTGTCGGTGGTAAGACCGAGACGCAATGTAGCCACATATTCCTTCTCACCGCTCTCGGCAAAGCTGACACCGCGGGTGGCCTGTCCTACAAACACGGGCAGCACTCCCGTGGCCATGGGATCAAGAGTCCCTGCATGCCCTACCTTTTTCGTTTTCAGAATACCCCGCAGCTTGGCGCAGACATCCATGGATGTCCACTCTGCAGGCTTATCAATGATGACGATACCCTCTGCCATTTACGCCTCCATATACGCGGCAACAGCCTGCAGCACCGCCGCCTTTGCCGATTCCATGGTACCCTCTACCGTAGCACCGGCAGCACCGCGGTGGCCACCACCGCCGAGTTGGGCACAAATAGCACCTGCATCCATAGCAGGCGTGGTGCGGATGGAGATTTTGACCACACCTTCCCGGAGTTCACGGAGGGTCACACCGCAATCGGTACCCTCCACCATGGCAGCGAGAGAACTGAGCTCCTCGATGTCGGCCTCAGTGGCCTGCATCTCCCGGCGGAGACTGAGGGGAATAGACATAACCACCACACGGTTATCAAAATGGAGCGTCATCTCCTCTACCATGCGGCTTTCCATCTTCAGCCGGACGAAGCTCTTGGTGCGGAACAGAGCCTTATTCACCGCCGTCACATCCACCAGTGCCATCAGCTCTGCGGCGATGCGATGGGTATCGGCCGTCGTGTTGGCGTACTGGAATCCGCCGCAATCGGTACTGACAGCCACATACAGGGGCAGCGCGATCTCCGGCGTAATGGGAGTCAGCTCGCGGATGATAGCGTAGACGATCTCACCGCAGGCAGCACATTCGGACACAAGGCAGGTCTCGGCGGCGAAAAACTCCTGCGATGAATGGTGGTCAATGGCCAGATCCACTCTATCACGATACGGCTGGGCAGCATCGATAAACAGAGACAGCGCGGCAATATCCACGCTGACCACCGTCTCCGGTACATAGCCCTCCTCTGCCCACAAGCCATCGGCATAGGGCGCATAGGTGGCGGTGATGCCGTCATTACGCAGCAAGCAAGCCCTCTTGCCCATCGCCCGCAGCGCCCGGCACAGGGCAGCGGCAGAGCCGATGGTGTCGCCATCGGGACGAACATGGGTCAGCAGCAGGAAATTATCCCGGGCCGCCAGCCACGCTGCCGTTTCCTTTACGGTCATAGCCACCTCACTTATCCTCCGGCAGCACGATGTCCTCGTTGGCCGGATTCGCAGGCTTGACATTGTGGAGCATATCCAAAATATGGGCGCCATAGGCGATGGAGTCGTCCATAAAGAACTGCAGTTCGGGGGTATAGCGCAGCTTGAGGCGGGCGCCCAGCTCCCGGCGCAGGAAGCCCGCAGCAGATTTCAGACCCCGCAGCACATCCTTTTCATCGCCGTTGAGGGCACTGATATAGACGCGGCTGTAGCGCAGGTCAGAGGTCGTATCCACATGGGTAATGGTCAGCATGGCCTGCGCGATACGGGGATCTTTCACCGTGCGCAGCAGGGCAGACAGTTCCTTCTGCACCTCTTCGTTGATGCGACCGATGCGGTTGGATGCCATAGCATTCACTCCTTTCTGATAAGGGGGAACAGGGGCGGGCGTGTACGCCCGCCCCTGCAACAGTAGTTTTGCGAGTTCGCCGCCCTTGCGAGCGGAAAATATTTTAATCATTTTTTGCCGCGACATGCGCGTGGCAAAATATACTTCTCAGCTGATCAGTGTGCGAGCGCAGCGAGTGCGCGCAATCAGCTGCAAACTTTTGGCAGAAAAATCGTAAGATTTTTCGCCAGTTGTTTTACTGGGGAATCTCTTCCATGGTGAAGGCTTCCACAATATCGCCTTCCTTCAGATCGTTGTACTTTTCGATACTCAGACCGCACTCGTAACCGGAGACAACTTCCTTGACGGAATCCTTGAAACGCTGCAAAGAGGCCAGAATACCCTCGTGGATGACGATACCGTCGCGGACCAGGCGCACCTGGCAATCCTTGCGCTGGAGCTTACCGTCCTGGACATAGCAGCCGGCAACGGTACCCACACCGGAGACCTTGTAGGTCTGACGAACCTCGGCGTGACCCAGCACCACCTCACGGAACTTGGGTGCCAGCATACCCTTCATAGCAGCCTCAATCTCGTTGATGGCGTCGTAGATAACGCGATACATACGCATATCCACATTGGCGCGGGCAGCGCTGTCGCGGGCAGCGGAGTCGGGGCGGACATTGAAGCCGACGATAATCGCCTGGGAAGTGGAGGCCAGCATCACATCGCTCTCGTTGATGGCACCGACACCGCCGTGGATAACGCGGACGCGAACTTCCTCGTTGGAGATCTTCTCCAGAGAGGCCTTCACCGCTTCCACGCTGCCCTGGACATCGGCCTTGACGATCAGGTTCAGGTTCTTCATCTCACCGGCCTGGATCTGGCTGAACAGATCCTCCAGAGAGACCTTGCTGACGGGGGCGTTGGCCTTGGCCTTCTCCTCCTCCTTGCGCTGCTCCACCAGCTCACGGGCCAACTTTTCATCGCCTACGGCGTTGAACACAGCACCGGCGGAGGGAGCCTCGCTGAGACCGGAGATCTCCACGGGGACACTGGGGCCGGCCTCGGTGAGGCGGGCACCCTTATCGCTGATCATCGTACGGACACGGCCCACGGAGGTACCGGCAATGATGATGTCACCCTGCTTCAGCGTACCGTTCTGCACCAACAGCGTAGCCACAGGGCCGCGGCCCTTATCCAGACGGGCCTCGATCACGGTACCTTGTGCCATACGGTTGGGGTTTGCCTTCAGCTCACCCACCTCGGCAGTGAGGGTCAGCATCTCCAGCAGGGTCTCCACACCCATACCGGTCTTGGCAGAGATGGGGCAGATGATGGTGTCGCCGCCCCACTCCTCGCACACCAGACCGTACTCGGTCAGCTGCTGCTTGATACGCTCGGGGTTGGCCTCGGGCTTATCCATCTTGTTGACAGCCACGATGATGGGGATCTCGGCGGCCTTGGCGTGGTTGATGGACTCAATGGTCTGGGGCATGATACCATCGTCGGCAGCCACCACCAGAATGGCAATATCGGTGACCATGGCACCGCGGGCGCGCATGGAGGTAAATGCCTCGTGGCCGGGGGTGTCCAGGAAGGTGATGGGCTTTCCGTTCAGCTCCACCTGATAGGCACCGATGTGCTGGGTAATGCCGCCGGCCTCGCCGGAGGCAACATGTGCGTTACGGATATAGTCCAGCAGGCTGGTCTTGCCGTGGTCGACATGGCCCATGACCACCACAACGGGGGCGCGGGGCAGCAGATCCTCCTCGGCGTCCTGATGGTCGTCGATGAGTTTCTCCTCGATGGTGACCACCACTTCCTTCTCCACCTTACAGCCCATTTCCTCGGCAATAATGGCGGCGGTATCAAAGTCGATCATCTGGCTGAGGGCAGCCATAATGCCGTTCTTCATCAGGCACTTGACCACCTCGGCGCCGGTCTTCTTCATGCGGCTGGCCAGCTCACCCACAGAGATCTCATCGGGGATCTGCACGGTGACGGGGGTGTTCTTGATGATCTCCAGACGCAGCTTGCGCATGCGGTCGGCCTCTTCCTGACGGCGCTTGTTGCTCTGAGGGCCATTCTGACGCTGCTTATTGCGGAACTTCTCCTTATTCTGGAACTGATCGGCGCCGCGGCGGCCACCGCCATGGCGGCTCTCAGCCATATCCTGCAGCTTCTCGTCGTACTTGGCCATGTTCACATTGGTGGCCTTACGGGTATCCACCACCTGCTTCTGAGGCACCCGGGACATGGGCTGCTGAACAGGGGCAGCCTCAGGCTTCTTCTGACCCTGAGGAGCACTCTGCTGCTTCTGATTATTGCCACCCTGCTGGGGCTTGGCATTACCCTGAGGCTTATTCTCCGCCTTCTTGGGCTCTGCTTTTTTCTCCTCGGCCTTGGCGCCCTCGGCGAACACCGTAGCGATGCTGGCGATCTGGTTATGCTGCGTCAGATACTCAAACACCAGGGACAGCTCGCGGTCCTCCAGCACCTGCATATGATTTTTGGGGGTCTCGGCATACTTGGTCAAGATCTCCGTTACTTCCTTCGTGGCGACACCAAAATCCTTCGCCACCTCATGCACTCTATATTTGTTTGCTACGCTAGCCAAATAAAGCCACCTCCATCTGTGTGATCGCGGCGCGAGGGCCGCCCGTTGTTACTGTTTCTTTGTCCGTGTTTTGCCGCGGCGCAGATTTTTCTCGTGCTGTGCCTGTTCCCGCTTGCGCTCGGCGGCACGCTTTGCCTTCACGGACAGCGCCTCGGCGGCGGGGATGAATTTCTCATTTTTTGCCGCCAGTTTCTTCACCAGTGCCTCGGCAAAGCCAATATCCGTCACAGCGCACATGGCGACACTGCTGCGACCCAACGCACTGCCTAAGGCATCCTTGTCGGCGGGGACGGTCAGACACAGACACGCACCCGTCTGGGCAAAGGAAAATGCGCGGCGCTGAGAAGAGGGCCCGGCATCCTCGGCCACGAAGATGACCCGTGCTTTCTTGGCGCGGGCGGCACCGCCCACAGGCTCTTCGCCGATCTCTACACGACCGGCACGGTGGGCAAGGCCCAACATGGAAAGAATATTGTCCATTACAGTTCACCGCTTTCCATCTGCTTATCCAGCGCGTCGTATACCTCCTCGGGGATCGCCAGGTCAAAGGCGCGCTCCAGAGCACGGGACTTGCGGGCTTTCTTCAGGCATTCACCGTCGTGGCACACATAGGCACCGCGCCCGGATTTCTTTCCCGTTGCATCCAGTACGATCTCCCCCTCGGGGGTGCGCACCACGCGGAGCAGTTCCCGTTTGTCCTTCATGGTACGGCAGCCAACACACTGCCGTTGGGGGATCTTGCGGGGCTTGACAGCCATATCGGCCACCTCCTTGCTGATTATGCTCAGCCTTCCTCGCTGTAGGAGGCAGGCTTGATGTCGATTTTATAGCCGGTCAGGCGGGCAGCCAGACGGGCATTCTGTCCTTCCTTGCCGATGGCGAGGCTCAGCTGGTCATCGGGAACGATGACGCGGCATACCTTGCCCTCACTGCCCAGCATGACCTCCACCACATCGGCGGGGGCGAGAGCAGCCGCGATAAACTCGGCGGGATCTTCGCTGTACTTGATGATGTCGATCTTCTCACCACGGAGCTCTTCCACGATGGCATTGACGCGCTGACCGCGGGGGCCGACGCAGGCACCGATAGGATCGATATTCTCATCCTCAGACCAGACTGCCATCTTGGTGCGGTTACCGGCCTCCCGGGCGATGGCGCGGATCTCCACGCTGCCGTCATAGATCTCAGGCACTTCCAGCTCAAACAGGCGCTTCACCAAACCGGGATGGGTGCGGGAAATGAGAACCTGAGGACCACGGGTAGAACGGCGCACCTCTACCAGATACACCTTCACCAGCTGCCCCTCCCGGAGGGTCTCGCCATCCACCTGCTCGTTGAGGGTGAGGACAGCCTCGGTGGTCTCGCTGCCGGTGCCGATCTTGAGACCCACATTGCCGGTGCGGGGATCAATGCGCATGACAGTACCGGTGAGGATCTCGTGCTGCTTGGAGTTGAACTCGTCATAGATCATGCCGTGCTCAGCCTCCCGCAGGCCCTGAATGATGACCTGCTTGCCGTTACCGGCGGCGATACGACCGAACTCCACATTCTCTACGGGAATATTCACGATGCCGCCCAGCTCATGCTTGGCGCTGAGACGCTTGGCCTCCTCCAGAGAGATCTCGGTACCGGGGTTCTCTACTACCTCCACGACCTCTTTCTGTACATACATCTTCAGTTCCTGCTTCTCTTCGTCCACATCCACGATCACATTTTCCACGCCTTCGTGGTCGCGCTTATAAGCAGTGGTCAGGGCCTGGATGATCTTGCCCATCATAAAGGTCTGGGGAATGCCGCGCTCTTTTTCCAGCATTGCCAGGGCCACAAAGATCTCTTCACATTTCATAATTCCATACTCCTTATTGTATTCCAATGATCACAACTTAAAACTCCACGCGGAGGCGCACCAGCGCCACCTCAGTCTTTTCAAACTGCAGCGTCTCGCCACCGCACTCCAGGGTGACGGCACCGTTCTCATAACCCGTCAGGGTTCCGGGGAACTCCTTGCGTCCGTTTATCGGCTTGTAGGTTTTGACCAACACCGCACTACCCATAAAACGCGCAAAGTCAGAGGGGCGCTTCAGAGGACGCTCCGCACCGGCGGAGGACACCTCGAACATATAGCTGCCCTCAATGGGATCCACCTCGTCCAGCAGATCGCTGACACGCCGGGACACCGCCTCGCAGTCGAGGATATCGATGCCGCCCTCCTTGTCAAGGTACAGGCGCAGATACCACTGACCCGCCTCGCGGACATATTCCACATCCCACAGCTCACAGCCGTTTTCCGCCGCCACCGGAGCAGCCAGTTCCCATACGATCTCGGTTACTTTTTTCATGGTCTCCCTCGCTTTTTGTCGGCACGGACAAATTTTAACCTTTCAAATTTGCCCAACAAAAAGAGCGGACAGCGGTGTCCACTCTCAGTCAACTCTTACTTACATGGGCTATCTTATCATAGTTTCCCCCTGATTGCAAGGGTTTTTCCTAAAAAACAGGCCAAAAAACCGACAAAAAGACCGCCCGCAGGCGGTCTTTTTCATTGTTTCGCAGTTATTCCGTCATGATCTTCAAAATCACGCGGTCAGTCTCGCGCATACCCTGTGCTGCCAGCACACCCACATTCCGGATGGTGTTCTCCACATCCTGGCCGAGGATGCCGTGGCCTGCCTTGAAGTTGTCATCAGCGAGGTACATATTGTAGCCCAGGATACCGCACTCTACGCCCATGGCGATCTTGGCGGCGCAGGATGCCTTGGCGCCGTCACAGATGCAGCCGGAGATCATGGCCACGGCATTCTGTAGCGTGGCGGCGATGCCTTCGTAATTTGCACCGCGGAGCCATGCGATGCCGCAGCCGGCTCCTACTCCGGCGCTGACAGCGCCGCAATAGGCGCTGAGACGACCGATACCGGTCTTCTGATGAATCGTGATGAGATCCGAGAGGGTGACGGCGCGGAGGATGGTCTCCTCGTCTTTACCCATCAGCGTGCCGTAACGCCACACGGGGACAGAGGCGGTAATGCCCTGATTGCCGGAGCCGGAGACGATGACCACCGGCATCTCGCAGCCATTCATGCGGGCATCACTTCCCGCAGCAGCCCATGCACGGGCCTGGGTCTCGGCATTGTCACAGCCTCTGAGGAGGGCAGAGCCGATATTGGCGCCCCAGGAGTTCTCCAGGCCCTCACGGGCAATGGCCGTGTTCTTCTCGATCTGACGGCCGATGAGGGGCTTGATCTTTTCCAGCGGTACAGTTTCAGCAAAGGTGATGATATCCTGAACATTCAGCACGGACTTATCCTGCAGGCTGTCCTCGGCATCGGCGGTGAGAGGCTTCTCCAGCAGGACGGTCTCGTCCTTTTTGATATAAACGATGTTGGTGTGATTGTTTGCCACGCGGACGGTGGCGGTGTGGCCATCCAGCTTACCGTGGAGGCAGATGTCCAGCATACAGGGGGTGTCGGGGCAGGTGACCTTAATGGGGGTGCTGTCCAGATATGCCTGAATGCGTCCTACATCTTCCTCCTTCACATTGGCGATGACCTGCAGTTCGGCATCGGCATCACCGGCTACAATACCCACGGCAATGGCAGCGTCGATGCCGCGGCGACCATCGGTATTGGGAACAACCACAGACTTGACATTCTTCAAAATATTACCGCTGACTTCCGCCAGCACTTCTTCCGGTTTTCCGCCCAGCACCTTGCGTAACTTGGCAGCGCAGTACGCAACGGCGATGGGCTCTGTACACCCGGTGGCAAGGAGGAGTTCTTCCTCCAGAATGGCCAGATAGGCCTCCATTTTCTTCTCGTTCAACATCGTATCGTCTCTCCTTTGCATAATTTGCTTAATTTGTCATCACATGATTTTGCAGCTGCGCCGCGCTGCGTGTATGCTGTTACTGCAATGCAGGGACATCGTCCTCCAGATTCACCCAATCGGCCACATCCACCACAGTGAACTCCGTCTCCGTGTTGCGGATCACCACTTTCTCGATGCCTGCATTGATAACGAGACGGCGGCACATGGAACAGGAGGTGGCATTTGGCAGCAGTTGCCCCGTCCGTGCATCCCGACCCACCAGATAGAGGGTGCTGCCTACCGTATCGCGTCGGGCAGCGGAGATAATGGCGTTGGCCTCAGCGTGGACACTGCGGCACAGCTCATAACGCTCACCACTGGGGATCTTCATGGCCTCGCGGGTGCAAAAGCCCATGTCCACACAGTTCTGCCGCCCGCGGGGTGCGCCGTTATAGCCTGTGGAGATGATCTCGTCGTTCTTCACAATGATGGCACCGTATACGCGGCGCAGGCAGGTAGCCCGATCCAGCACTGTTTCGGCGATGTTCAGGTAGTAGTTTTCCTTGCTGATGCGGCCCATAGGCAGTATCTCCTTTTTGCAGAAATATTCACTGTAAATTATAGCGTGTTTTTTGCTGTTTTTCAATCATTTACGCCTGTTCTCCAAAGCGCAATATACACAAAATTTGTTCTCTGTTTTTGAAAAAAATGTAAAAAGACCCGCTGCTTCAGCGGGTCTTTCGTGATAAATAGTCAGTTTAGTTTGAAGAGGTTATTGTCGGAGGCAAAGTTGGTCAGTTCATACAGCACCAGCACATCGGTGCATCCATCGGCAATAGCCTGTACCTCCTCGCGGCAATGGCGCAAGTCCAGGAGGGTGATGGTGTCATAATCCTCCGTCAGGAAAGGCACAAAGCTGTTGGCGAAACTGTCCTTGATAAGCAGCAGATCGCGGCCTGTATCGGCGCCGGTGGTGATGATCACCTTGGCGTAGTTGCCCCCCATGAAGATCTTGTAGTGGTCCTTCTCCTCCAAAGCCTCCATGGAGTAGATGCTGTCGCTCATTTCACCGTCACTGTTGACAGAGGTGACCTCCACATCGGGGGCGATGGAGAGGGAATCGTAGGCGCTGGAAGGCAGCATCACCTGAGAGTACAGCGTACCACGGAAGGAATCGGACACCTGCTCCAGCGTCCAGTTCCGCACTTCGTGGTCTGTGGCCTCACACCACACACCGTAGGCCGCCAGTGCGCCCTCGGTAGTCCAGTGATGGTCGGTGCGGTAGTAGCAGGACGGATCAGTAAGAACACGGCGGGTGTCAATGAACCTGCTGCCAAACTGGTCGGTCATGGCATCGAAGCAGCTGTCGGCATCGAAGAGCTGCGCGTTCTGCGGGAGCAGTTCGGACAGCATATACGCAGGAGTCGGCGCCATCAGAAGATGGCAGGATTTGTCCGCATTGGTCTCAAAGAACTTCTCCACCTGCTGGAGGTTCTTACGGTACTGCTTCCCATCAAAGGTATCAGGAGTCACCTTGGCAAAATAATGACCATCTGCCCCCAGCCATGTGTTATTGATCTCCTGCTTGCCCATGGCCTGCTGTGTCGTGGAGGCTGTCTCCATCCAGAAGTCACGGAGGACGATCTGATCGGCAGTGTATTCCGCGGCGGCAGCGGTGTACTTACCGCTGAAGAGGTTTTGCAGTGTGAACTGCGGCCGCTGCTCCAGATAGCGGTTCTCGTTAGGGGAGAACTGGCGATCGGGCAGGATCAGAGAGGAAAGGGAGATGGCTGCTAAGATGGCAAAGATGATCACCAGGGGCAGCAGTTCCCGGCGGGCAGTTTTTTCGAGGCGGTGGCCGCCGTGTTTATTATCCTTCATTTCGGTGCCACCTCCTTAAAATCTGAAGTAGAGGAAGGGGTTGTAGCTGTCGCCCACCAAAAAGGCCACCGACAACAACAGCAGTACTGCCACACCTGCAGAGCGCAGTGCAACGACAGCCCTGTCCCCAAGGCGGGACTCCACAGCGTTAAAGGCCCGAAGAGGCAGCGTGGTGCTTCCAACAGCCGCCAGCACCAGCAGCACCGCGTTGGAGCGCAGGAGATAGGCGGCGGCGCCATCCCACAGAGGGCCGGTAAACATGGCGGCAAAATAATGGCCCAGCTGTGGCATATCAGTGATGGCAAAGAGGGTCCAGCCGATCATGAAGCAGAAGATGGTGTAAAGATGTCCCGCAAAACGAGGGAGCTTGTCCAGCCATTTGAGCAAAAACAGCTTTTCCAGAATCAGCAGCAGCGCATAGTAGAGGCCCCACAGCAGGAAGTTCCAGCTGGCACCGTGCCAAAAGCCCGTAAGGCCCCACACAATGAGAAGGTTCAGGATCTGGCGGCCCTTTCCCTTGCGGTTACCGCCCAGAGGGATATACACATACTCACGGAACCAGGAGGAGAGGCTGATGTGCCAGCGGCGCCAAAACTCCGTGACGGAGCGGGACTCGTAGGGGTGCTCAAAGTTCTCCAGAAAACGGAAGCCGAAGAGATGTCCCAGGCCGATGGCCATGTCGGAGTAACCGGAAAAGTCGAAGTAGATCTGGAAGGTAAAGGCCAGTACGCCCAGCCACGCCACAGCGGCAGAGGGCTCGGACATGGCGGCGATCTCCTCCCATAGTGCCCCTGCCTGATTGGCGATGAGCACCTTCTTGGCAAGGCCCACCACAAAGCGCTGCATACCGCGGCTGGCTTCGAAGATGCTCTCGCGGCGGTGCAGCAGCTCATGCTCCACCGTTTTATACTGAACGATAGGACCTGCGATCAGCTGAGGAAACAGGGTGACATAGGCACCTACATCGAGAATGTTGCGGCAGGGCTTGACAATACCGCGATAGACATCAATGGTGTAGGACATGGTCTGGAAGGTATAGAAGCTGATGCCGATGGGCAGTGCCAACCCCAGTGCAGGGATCCCTGCACTCAGCAGGGAATTGATGTTTTCAATGGCAAAGTCCGTGTACTTGAAGAAACACAGGATGGCCAGATTGCCTACCACGGAAATCCACATGACGGCTTTCGCCGCCTTTTCACGGCCACGGTCGCGGAAATAGCCGATGCCCCGTCCGTTGCAGTAGTCAAACACGGTGGAGAACAGCATGATAAGGATATATTTGGGCTCACCCCAGCCGTAGAACAGCAAGCTGGCGATGAGCAGCACGGTATTGCGGGCCTTGCGGGGGCAC
>JAFQCJ010000042.1 GCA_017416445.1 Oscillospiraceae bacterium
TCCGGGTGTGGCGAAGTTTGGTATCGCGCTTGAATGGGGTTCAAGAGGCCCCGAGTTCGAATCTCGGCACTCGGACCATGAAAACCGCTTATTTCGTATGAAATGAGCGGTTTTTCTGCATTTATCCGCTGTTTTTGCATGGCTGTTATTTCTCGTGTCTACCACTTTTCTACCACTTCGCCGGATTATGCCGCACCGAATCTTGCGGCGATGGAATCCGCCATGTTGGTTTTTCTGGCGGTGTCCAGATGGGCGTAGATGTTGGCGGTCATCTTGATATCGGAGTGTCCCAGCCATTCCTGCACATCCTTGAGGGTGAAGCCCATGTCAATGAGGAGACTTGCGCAGGAGTGCCGCAGCTCGTGGAAGCGGATGTGGGGAAGTCCGTGCTTTTTCAGCAGCCGGTTGAATCGGTGGCTGATGTAGTCCGGGGAGTAGGGGTGGCCGTCTGCCCATTTGAAGACATAGGCGTTCTCCTGATACTCCCGGCCAAAGGCTGCCCGGTTCTGCTGTTCCTGTTCCTTGGCTCTGCGGAAGATGGCCTCTGCTTCTTCGGTGAGGGGGAAGGTTCGCCGGCTGCTGGCGTTCTTGGTCTTGTCCTTGGCGACTACCTCCGTGACCTTGGAGACGGTGTGCCGGATGGTCATGGTCTTCCGCTCAAAGTCGATGCTGTCCCACTGAAGTCCCAGAAGCTCGCTGCGGCGAAGTCCGTACAGGACGGTGATTTTCACCAGCGGGAGAAGCTCGTCCCCCTGCAAGGCCGTGAACAGGTCTTGAAGCTGGGCTGTGGTGTAGAAGGTGCTTTCATACCGCACATTCTGGGGCAGCTCCACGAACTGGCAGGGATTGGCGGGAATGAGCTTGGTCTGTACCGCAAGGTCGAGGGTCTGGCTGATGATGTTCTTGTGCAGCCGCAGGGAGCGGGGAGACAGACCGCCCTTTCCGTCCAGCCGTCCGCACTCGTGCTTCTCGTCCATGTACCGCTGAATCATGGTGTGGTCGAGGTTGCGGAGGGGAATCTTCTTCTGGTCGAAGTACGGGAGAATGTGGCTGTCTGCGAGGGTTTTGTAGCCCTGCATGGTCACTTCGTCCACCTTCCGGGCGATGTGGGTCAGCCAGTGCCGGATGTAGTCGGCAAAGAGGATGTCCGTCTGCACGATGCCCTCCAGCCGCTCGTATTCGGCGATTTTCTCCCGCAGGAAGGCTTCCGCTTTGCGCTTGTTGCCCTTTTCGGGAAGGCCGGAGTTAATCCATTTCTTCTTGCGTTTGCCGTCCTCGTAGATGTTGAGGACGGCGTAGTATTTACCGTTCTTGATGGTCAGGCTGCCTGTCATTGTGTTCTCCTTTCTGCGACAGTAGATTGCAGTTGACCGTTACAGCTTTACATTGTTACGGGCTGTCCCCATGTACTCCACCAGGGCGTATTTGGGGACAAGTATCTTGTTTCCCACATGGAGTGCGGGAATGATGTGGTTTCTGACCAGTGCGTATGCGGCCTTTTTACCAACGCCCAGAGCTTCGGCGACCTGGGGGATGGTGAGGATATCGGGGTACTTTTTGAACAACCTTAGACCCCGCTTTCTCCGAAGATGGCATCCGGGTCGAAGCTGTCATCCGTGGGCAGCTCCTCGAAATCACGGGTCTTATGCTGCACTACCTGAATCCTGCGGCGAAATGCTGCCCAATCGCCCGGCTTCTCTATCTGCACAGAGGGGTACTGCTGTTCCAGCGGGATGTTGGACACCAGAAAGACCTTGGTAAAGCGGGCTTGCTTATTGGCGTAGCGGCAAGGCAGCTCCACGGGGTAGCCGTCCAGATAGCCCAGCATGGCAGATAGAGGAAGCTGGCTGCGGAACTCGTCAAAGAGAATCACATCCTGCCCCTTGTAGCTGTCAAAGGGATGGGCATAGTCCATGACCCGGTAGACATTGGCGTAGCCGTACAGCTCCATGATGGAGCGGGTCTTTCCTGCGCCAGTTTCTCCCCAAATGTAGGTGACGGACAGATTCCTCCATTCGTTCTCGTGCTGCTCTTGCAGTAGGGTCTGTCGGGCTTGCTCGATGTAATTGATTTTGCTGTAGGCGGTGGGCATCTCCCTGAGGATCTGGGCGTTGGTCTTTCCTTCCATGACCATTTGCATGATCTGTTCGGACTGCGATTCGCTGCGGCTTTTGTCCGGGGGCAGCTCGCCCCATTCCTCGAAGGTTTCCGGGTGGTTGGTTTCGTGCTTGGCATCATCCAGCCATTTCCCTTCCTTGCGGATGTAATCCCGGTTCTCCCGGTGCTTGCCCTTGGCGGGTTCGATGTGTGCGCCGTAGAACTTGGAGCGGACAGTGTCGAACATGACGCTGTTACGGAACGCCATGTAAAGGTGGGTGTGGTAGGTTCCCTGTTCCCCGGTTTCGTCGCACATACACCAGTATTCCACTCCGGGGAAATCCGAGAGGGTGGAGCGGATTCTGGCATGGTCGAAGCCGTGGGTTTGGGGATTGTTGATGGTGAGGGTAAACTTGCGAGAGCTGGGCTTGCGGGGCATTGAATCTCCTTTCTGTACAAAGTGTACGCAAAACTCGTGTTTGCAAAGGGTAATACTAACCTTTGCAAACGGCAGCGCAAGGCACTTGCAAAATGGAGCGGGAAGCCCTATAATGTCAGTGCGTGGCTTGCATCTGCGGTCATGTGAGGCCGTCAGCATCACCAACTTGCCGGGAGGGGTGCTGGCGGTCTGTTCTTACTTGGGCAGGATGCCGTTGTCAGCGAGTCCTTTGAGCTGGGACACACCCTGCTCAGAAATCTGGTTCAGCTCCTCGACGGAGAACTTGCGGACAATGTCCAGCATGACCTCCGTATTGTCGATGGCATCCAGTTGGCGGACGATGAGCTGCAAGCAGGCTCCTGCATCAGAGGTAATGCCGTTCTTTTTCTTGTACTTGGTCAGTCTTTCGTATACCTCTTCGGGGATAGACAGGTTGATTCGTTTCTTATCAGTGGGCATATTATCACCTCCACCACTATAATACAGGGTGTAACACCGTATGTCAAGCGGTGGTTTTTGAACATTCTGTAAACCGGGGCTTCTGCGTGGTACCGCCACGGCTCAGTAGTCGGAAGCTGGGCGCAGGGGCGCATGGTGGTCAGAGTGGCAAGCAGCAAGTCGGGGGCGTTCTTTGGGGGTGGTGGCTCCATTACCGAGCCGCACGGGGCTGGTCTGTTGTCGTGACAGGTTCTGCGGCTCTGGCTGGGCAAGACCGGCGGGTCGGCGTTTCTGCCCCTGTCGGAGTGCGTACCGCCGCCTACCATGCGAGCCGCTGCGCTCTCGCATCTCCTCCCGGTAGCTGGGTGGCTCTGTCGGGCTGCTGGAGGTTGTCGGTGGGCTGACGATTCGGCGAAGCTCCGCAGCCTTGCGGCTGCTGGCTCCGCCTCCGCTGTCGGTGCAGTGCGCCCGGTGGCGGCTCCCGCTCGCATCCGGGCGCCGCTGCTGCCGCCGCTGCCGTCCCCCCGGAACGCAGCAACCCCCACGCCGGTGAGGGCGCAGGGGCTGTGTGCGTAGCTGTAACGGAGGGGCTGCGTTTCTACCGCCGTCTACCACTTGTCTACCAGATTTCTCTGGAATGATGTTTTGGGTATGTCGGTGTACTCGTAATTTCTGAACTTTTGGGGAATAAAGTGGCACGAAACGGCATGAATTGCCGTGAATTGCCGTGAACTGCTGCAAGTGTCCTAGAAATGGGGTTCAAGAGGCCCCGAGTTCGAATCTCGGCACTCGGACCA
>JAFQCJ010000043.1 GCA_017416445.1 Oscillospiraceae bacterium
CGATTGTTCCGATTTGTTCTCCGCGGATGACGCGGACGATGTTGTAGGGGTCTTTCAGCGCGAAGACCAGCACAGGGATATGGTTATCCATAGACAGGCTGGTAGCGGTAGAGTCCATCACCGCCAGACGGCGGGCCAGCACCTCGTCATAGGTGATGACATTGAACTTCACTGCATCTTTATTGACAGCGGGATCGCTGTCATAGACACCGTCGATGTTCTTGGCCAGCAAGATCACCTCGGCGCCGATCTCCGCAGCGCGGAGCACTGCGGCGGTATCGGTGGAAAAATAGGGATTTCTTGTGCCGCAGCCGAAGATAACCACGCGGCCCTTCTCCAGATGTCGGATAGCGCGGGCACGGATGTAGGGCTCGGCCACCTCACGGATCTCCAGCGCCGTCTGTACGCGGACATCCACACCTTTCTGCTCCAGAACATCGGCCATGGCCATGCAGTTCATAGCAGTGGCCAGCATACCCATATGGTCGGCACGGGAGCGCTCGATGTAGCCCTCGCCATTCTTCACGCCGCGCCAGAAGTTGCCGCCGCCGATGACGATGCCCACCTGTACGCCCATCTCCACACACTGGCGGATCACATCGGCTACCCGATACATCACATCGAAATCAAGGCCAAACTTCTTCTCACCTGCCAGCGCCTCGCCGCTGATCTTCAGCAGCACACGCTTGTATCTCGGTTGGTCCATAGTCCCCTCTCCTTATACAAATTTGTACTTTTCCATACTGCTCTTTATTGTACCTTATTTCTCGCCGTTTGCCTAGTGGTAATTTGTAAAATTTTCTCTTTTCTTTTCTTGTAGATGCACAAAAAAGCTGATATACTCACAGTAATCCGGTGTGCCTTTCAGATCTTTTTTATATCACCTTGGAGGAATGGTTATGGCACTGCAGTATGTAAAAGGAAATACATGGGTCTATGAGGGTGCAACGGCACTGATGCCCGTATATATGGTGGCAGCGGAGGAGGCTGTCCTCATTGACACAGGCTTTGCCGCCCGGGACCGCGAGGGACTGACGGACCTGTTTGACAATCACCTCACCCTGCGGGGTATCATCTGCACCCACGCCCATTTCGACCACAGCGGCAATGTCCGCTATTTGCAGGAGCGCTACGGCGTCCCTGTCGCCGCCCACATTATCGAGGCCGGTATTGCCACCAACACCGAGTCCTACCGCGCCAACTACATCGGCCTCACCTACGGTAAAACCAGTGAACTCTTCCCCGAGGAGTGCTTCACTGCCGATGTGCTGATCCGCCCCGGAGATACCACCTTCACCCTCGCCGGCGCGGAATTCACCGTCCTCCCCCTCCCCGGTCACAGCGCGGGACACACGGGCATTATCACCCCCGATAATGTGGCCTATGTGGGGGACACCATCCTCGATGATGCGGAGATTTCCGGCGCAAAACTGCCTACCTCCATGTTCGTGCAGCGGGATTTAGAGAGTAAAGCGAGTTTGCTTCACAGCACTTGTGATGCCTACATTTTAGCCCACAAGTCCGTGGTGGAAAACATCGTACCTTTGGCAGAGAAGAACATCGCCTTTCTCTATGAAAAACGGGACGAGATCCTCTCCTGCCTCACCAACGGCATGACGCTGGCTCAGTGGCTGGATGTCTTTTGTCAGAAGGTGAATATCCGCACCCGCAGCACGCTGAAGTTCTCTATCATCGAGCGGAACTTCTCCAACTTTGTGGCATGGATGACGGATGATCATCTTATTGAAGAGCGCCGCGAATACTGCGCAAAGACCTACTATAAAGCGGAAAATTGAGCATAAAAAAAGCCACCCTGTCGGGTGGCTTTTTTTGTAAAAATCAATCTGCCACAATCGCTTTTTTCTTTCCCTTTTTGTTTCTGGGATACTCTCTGATACGGATCACAAAGTCAAGGTTAAGGGCTTCGATTTTCCCATCCTTTTCCACAAGGATCGCGCCATCAGTAACTTCTTTAAGGACACCTTCGTATTGGTGATTTCCATCAAAGGAGGAAATAATGCACTCCTTGTCAATAAATCTCTTTGCCAGTTCCTTCATCTCTGTATTGCACTCCATTTTCCTTTTTTTGATGATCTGTCTTGCCACTACTGCTTGTCGATTACGAAGCAAAACAAAGATAACAATCAGCAAAACAAGTATTGGTATGTATGATGGGTTCACGATACACCCTCCCATGCAGCGGGGTAACAGCCGCTCTTTCGGGCTGCTGTTTACGCTTATTCAAAAAATGTGAACTTGGGATTCTCAGCATCCACGAAGCCCGTGGCGATCTCAATACCGTCGCCGAAGAAGCGGTGCAGCAGCACCTTGAACTCCTCGATGGCCTCATAGACCTCAGCCTTATTCACATCGGCAAAACCGTCGATGGGAAACAGTACAGCCTTCGTCTCCTCGGTGATCTTACCCCGCTCACTCTGACGCCAAGTCCAGCGGCGGGTACGGACCTCATTACCGCTGGCGTAGATGGCCTCACCCACATCGGGTTTTTCCTCTTCTGTCTCACCGAAAGCGATAAAGGTGTCGCCCTCAACAGCCAAGCGGACATCCAGGCCCTTGTCGATGGTGTCCAGATCGTGGGCACCGATGGGCAGACGGTACTTGATGGAGATGGCGTTGCCCAGGTCCACGATACCGTTGATAGTGGGGAAACCCTTGCCCTTGGCAATGCGGGTCAACAGTGCCTCGATGGAGCAAAGGAATTTATTGGGATTGATGTCCAGGGCGCGGAATGCCTCACGGTAGGGCACGATGGCCGGGCTCTCCTTGGGCTTGACGCCCTCAAAATAAGCCTCACAGGCGGCAATGTTCTCCTGCAGCATGGCTTCCAGTTCCGGCCGGGGAGGGGTGTTGTCAAGACCGCGGACGGCCACCGCACCGAAGCAGGCCGTAGGAAGCTTGGCAAAAATGTCTTGACTTACTGCGTAGTACATGGGGATTCTCCTTTGGGGTTATTTTTCTTTATAATACAGACGGCAGTGGCAGAAGCCCTCAAACTCGGGGTCGGCGATCTGATCGCGGAACTCCTGACACATACAGAAATTCTCTTCCGTTTTGGCAAGGCGGCAGGGACAATAGCCCTCTTTGCGCTGCAAACCTGTACGGACAGTCTGTACTACCTTTTCATCGGGGTTAAAATAGATTTTCATCACTTACTTCTCCGCGAACCAATCCTTGCAGAACTGGGCGATAGCAGGCACCAGCTTCTTGATCTCACGCTCAGAGGTGTTCACGCACAGATGATAGCCCTCGCGGCTGCCCCACTTGGTATCGGCGTACATGGCGTGGTATTGCGCGCGCTCCTTGTCAATGCGCCGGATCTCACGCTCCATCTCGGCGCGGGTCATGTTCTCCCCCTCAGGGGCACGGCGCATACACCGCTCCACCTTGGAGTGCATGTCGGCATAGACGAAGATGTTAAGAGGTTCATACTCCTTCAGAATCACATCGGCGCAGCGACCCACGATAACACAGTCACCCTGTGTGGCGAATTTCTCCAGCAGCGCACGCTGCGCAGAGGCCACGCGGATGGTCTGGTCCATCACTGTCAGCGGCAGCATCGCCAGACGATGACCGATGGTGAGGGGATACGATGCCTCAATGCACCGCTCACCCACATTGGCTACATATTCCTCGTTAAGTCCCTCCTCGCTGGCGATCATCTCAATGATCTGGTGATCGTAGCAGGGCACATGCAAGGCATCGGCCAGTCGCTTACCCAGCTCACGGCCGCCGCTGCCGAATTCCCGGTTGATGGTAATGATCATATATCTCTTCCTCTCGTTCTTAGGTCTCAATACTCGTAACAGCTGCCGCCCACGAACTCCCGCACCAGAGAATTACGGGGCACATAGGGGGTGTGGAGCGGCGGAACACCGCGCACCACCTTCATCAGATCGGTCAAACCGTGCTGCTCCAAAAACTCTGCCGTCAGTTCCTCGGAAAAGCGGGGGATCTGGCCCAGATACTTGGCCAGGATACAGGGCTCGTAGTCCATAAAGGTGTCGATATTGATCTGGGCATTGCTCTTATAGGGTTGAATGTACTTCGACTCTCCCCGATCCACGCTCTCGGCACGCTCCACCGTAGCCATCAGAGAGTGGCCGCGGGTATTGTAGTCGCGGATCATGCGCCGCGCCACACGCAGTTGCTCGGGACGAACGATCTTATCGTCACTGGTGATGATACGGGTACGGGGCGCCACATACATACCCGTAGCGACACCGCGGATCTTGTCAAAAATCAGAGGATTGAGCATATGGATGCCCTCGGCGATGATGATGGCGTTGGGATCACCCTGCATCTTGGTATAACCGCCGATCTCCCCCGTTTTGAAATCATAAACGGGCACCTCCACTTCCCTGCCGTCCATCAGTTGTCCCACGGTGGAGACAAGGCCGTCAATGTTGACGCACAGGGGTGACTCCCAATCCGTCAACTCCTTGGGGCGGAGATTCAAGGGGGTGAAAAAATTGTCCATGTGCAGCAGACACACCTTGACGCTCAAATTCTCCAGATATTCCTTGAGGCGCATGGCTGTGGTGGTCTTGCCGCTGCCCGAGGGGCCTGTCAGCGCCACAACGGGACGCTCACTGCGGGAGGCAAGAATGGCCGCAGCGGCAGCACTGATCTTATCGTGATAGACCTCTTCGCAGCGAAAGACAAACTGTGTCTCATTCCGCATCGCCTCGTTGATGTTTTCCAAATCAATTACCCGCATGGTTCTCTCCCTCCCTTTCCTTGTTCTTCAGCTTGTCGCGGAGTGCCTGGTTCTTTTTCTTCTCCTGGTTGCGGGTGATGGCCCAACCGATCATCGTTACCACCGACATGGTAGCGGAGATGACTGCCACCGCCGTTCCCAGCGGTTTGAGTCTGGGCAGCAGCTTACTGCCGCCTTTCAGCGCAGCCTCCCCCAGATTCAGCGCATCGCGCACAGTGGGTTTTATTGCCATGGCACATCCTCCTCTCAATTTTGAAAAAGTATAGCACAAAAACCATCCTGATGCAAGAACTCAGCGTATCTGCCCCGAGCCCCGCACCACATACTTATAGGTGGTCAGCTCCTCCAATCCCATAGGGCCGCGGGCGTGGAGCTTCTGGGTAGAGATGCCCATCTCGCAGCCGAGGCCAAACTGTCCGCCATCGGTAAAACGGGTGGAGGCGTTGACATATACGGCGGCACTGTCCACCAACTGTGTAAAAAGCTGGGCCGCTGTCTCGTTCTCGGTAATGATGGCATCGCTGTGATGGGTGGAGTGCTCACCGATATGGGTGATGGCATCAGCGGTGCTGTCCACCACCTTCACCGCCAGTACATAGTCGAGGAACTCGGTGTCGAAATCCTCTGCCGTGGCCGCCGTGCCCGCAATGATGGCAGCGGCGCGTTCATCGAGGCGCAGCTCCACACTGTGGGGCAGATCGGGGGCAG
The DNA here is from genome assembly GCA_017416445.1 of Oscillospiraceae bacterium. Lineage (GTDB taxonomy): Bacteria > Bacillota > Clostridia > Oscillospirales > Oscillospiraceae > Vescimonas. The sequence continues at coordinate 5,447 of JAFQCJ010000043.1, forward strand.
TGAGGCAGGATTGCAGCTTAGGCAGAAACGCAGCGGCGATATCACGGTGGACGAGGCAGACCTCCGCAGCGTTGCAGACACTGGGGCGGCTGGTTTTGGCGTTTTTGATAATGGCCAGCGCCTTATCCTGATCGGCGCTGTCGTCCACATAGATATGGCAGATTCCCGTGCCTGTCTGGATACAGGGCACCAGTGCATTCTCCACACAGGAGCGGATCAGTCCTGCGCCGCCACGGGGGATCAGCAGGTCAATATAGCCCACCGCCTGCATCATATCTGTGGCACTCTGACGGGTGGTGTCCTCAATGAGGTTCACCGCCGTCTCGGGCAAGCCCACTTCGGCCAGGCCCCGCTGCAGCGCTGTGACGATGGCGTGGGCACTTCCATAGGCTTCCTTGCCGCTGCGCAAAACACAGGCACTGCCCGCCTTTAAGGCCAGGGCCGCGGCATCAGAGGTCACATTGGGACGGCTCTCGTAGATAATGGCAATGACGCCCATAGGCACACTGATGCGCTGCACCTGCAAGCCGTTGGGCAGGGTGTTCTCCGCGATAACACGGCCCACAGGGTCAGGGAGTGCCGCTACTTCGCGGATACCCTTGGCCATGTCGGCAATGCGACCTTCCGTCAGGGCAAGGCGATCCAGCATCACCTCAGAGATATGGCCGCGGGCACGCTCCATATCCATGGCGTTAGCTGCCAGGATCTCCCCTGTAGCTGCCACAAGGGCATCAGCCATAGACAGCAGCGCGGTATTTTTCTCCTCCCGCGTAAGGGTCAGCAGATGGGGCACGGCAGCCCGGGCCGCCTGCAGAATCTCCTGTGTCGTTTTCATTGTGCCGCCTCCTTTGCCTTAAATCGGGTACCTACTGCTTTGCCCTCCAGGATATCATAGAGAATGGCAGGGTCACGGCCATTGGCAATGACCATCTCTACGCCGCCGTCGGTGGCGATGTGGGCCGCATGGAGTTTGGTGGCCATGCCCCCTGTACCGAGGGCACTGCCTGCACCGCCTGTCATGGCCTCGATCTCCGCCGTGATCTCCTCCACCGAGGGAAGGAGGCGGGCATCGCTGTGGGTATGGGGATCGGCGGTGTAGAGTCCGTCAATATCCGAAAGGATCACCAGTAGATCGGCGTGGATGGCAGTGGCAACGATGGCACCCAGGGTATCGTTGTCCCCGATGACGATCTCGCGGGTGGCAACAGTATCGTTCTCGTTGATGATGGGCAGGGCATTCAGCTCCAAAAGACGGAAAAGCGTGTTCTCAAAATTCTGTTTCCGCTCCTCGTGAGCGATGTCCTCCGCCGTCACCAGGATCTGCGCCACGGTGTGGTTATAGGTAGAGAAGAGGCGATCGTAGGTGTACATGAGTTCGCACTGGCCCACTGCTGCAGCAGCCTGCTTGGTGGGGATATCGGCAGGCCGTGCCCCCAGAGAGAGCTTGCCTACGCCCATGCCGATAGCGCCGGAGGATACCAGTACCACCTGATGCCCTGCGTTCTTCAGATCGCTCAGCACGCTGCACAGCTGCTCCACACGCCGCACATTCATCAGACCGGTTCCGTGTGCCAATGTGGAGGTTCCTACCTTAATGACGATTCTCATACCGATTCGTCCCCTTCCTCAATGAACTATATCTGTTTATTATACACTTCCCGACAACAATTGTCCACAATAACTTCTGTTCTTAACAGCCCACCACGCAGCGTCCTGCCGACCATACGGCGGCAATACTCCGCTGTTCCATCAGATAGATGGCCCGCTCGAAGCGCTCGTTGATACTGAGAGGGCGGACAGGAGTGGGGAAATCGCTGTCATCCACCACAATGGCGTGGAGGGTATCCCCTGCTGCGAAGCCATCCCCTGCACCGAAATACCGATGACCTGCCGTAGTACCCAGATAGTACCCCTCGGGAACGGTGAGGAAGGGAGTATGCCAATCGTCCATGATCTGCCGCACCTTGGAAGCGCGAATGGTGGTGGTGATAACGCGGTACATGGGCAGCTGGGCACCGCCGGCAATATCGCTGCCCAGCGCCACCCACAGTCCCTCGTCCAGCATCTTCCGCACAGGGCAGATACCGGAGGATACATTGATATTGGAGTCACCGCAGTGGGCTACCAGCACATTGTGTTCACGCATAGCGCGGCGCTCTGCCTCATCGGAGTGGACACAGTGGGCCATCACCGTGTGGTCAGCCCAAAGACCGTACTTGTGATAGGTCTCCCAATACCGCTCACAGTCGGGGTGCAGCTCCCGCACCCACGCGATCTCCGCCTTGTTCTCGGAGAGATGAGACTGGACATAAAGACCGTACTGGGCCTTGATCTTCCCCAGTTCCGCCATCAGTTCATCGCTGCAGCTGGGGGTAAAACGGGGAGTGAGGATGGGATGGATATGGTCAAAATGACAGCCCTCCAGCCAGCGGAGGGTCTCGCGGACAGACTCCTCGGTGGTCTCCTGCAGGACACCCTCCTTGCCGTTGCGATCCATATTCACTTTCCCCACAAAACCCGTAACACCCGCTTTCTCCAGTTCCTCCATCAGCACCCAGGTGGCATCGGTATGGAGGGAGGAGAACATACACACACGGGTGGTGCCGTTGCTGATCAGCTCACGGGCAAGGCGGCGGTAGACATCCCGGGCAAAGTCAGTGTCTGCGAAGCGGGACTCCACAGCAAAGGTATAGGTATTGAGCCAGTCCAGCAGCGGCAAATCCATACCCATACCCAGCATGGGATACTGGGGGGCATGGAGGTGCATATCGGCAAAAGACTGCATAATCAGCTTGTCGCCATAGTCGTGCATCTCCCCGTCACGGTGCTGGGGCGGCAGCTGAGGATAGATGCCCTCGATAATGCCATCTTGCAGCACCAGATAGCCATTCTCCGTAATCTCCAATGCACCCAACACGGGGGCGTGGACAATATGACCTTTCAAAATCTGTTTCATCCTGCAAACCTCGTTTCTCCCTTTCAAAGGGGAAAATAAAAGAGGTACTTCGTCACACAGCTGTGACAAAGCACCCATAGTGGCGTCATCGGTGACACCGTAGAGACGCTGTGCCCCATATCGGCACAGCTATATGAGCTATCAAATTGTTATCTGTACTGGTGATATTTTATCACAGCTGCCACTCTATTTCAAGAAAAAATTTTCCTCTTCTACTTCCGCCGCGGGACGCATATCCTTGTCCGAGGTGATGATATGGGAAGGGTTGTCCGATACATACGGCGCGGAGCGGCTGTCACGGCGGCAGTGGCGATTCTATGGGCAGCTGTCTCATGGGGCGGCGGAGAGCTGTCATTCCGGGAGGTGGGGCGGTCACTGGTACTGCACCAGCTGCGCACGCAGTTCCCCGCGCCCCACTCTCCGGTGACTTCCCTCATTCTGCGCCAGTCGCCACAGTTGGCGGCGGCTGTGAAAATCGATGTGCAGCCATCGGAGCAGACGGGTGAGTCCCTCAATTCTCCTCTTCCCCATGGCGTCCCTTCCCTCTCCCCCATCCCACAGGCAGATCCGGAGAAACTGCAATTCCTCGACAACGGTGTCCCCTCCCAGACTGTGAAGATTACCAATCCCAAAGGCTACACCACTGTTGGCAGCGTATATATTAAAAACTCCTCGGGAAAAACCGTGGATGCCGCGGCTCTCTCCCCTCCCCGACGGCCCGCTGCATCTGCCAACGGGCCACAGGTACTGATCCTGCATACCCACGGCAGTGAGGCCTATACCCTGCCCAAAGGGCAGAGTTATCCCTCCACAGGAAATTACCGCACCTCCGACACCTCCTGCAGCGTGGTACGCATTGGGGATGAGATCGCCGCCGCCCTCTCCTCCTACGGTATCTCCGTTCTCCATGACCGCACCCTCTACGATGATCCTCTCTACAGCGATGCCTACTCCCGCTCGGCAGCGGGCGCGGAGATGTATTTGGAGAAATATCCCTCCCTCTACTACATCCTCGACATCCACCGCGATGCCGTGGAGGATGCCCAGCATAACCAGTATAAGCTGGTGGCACAAGAGGATAATACCGTTGCACAGATGAGTTTTGTCATCGGCACAAATTATGATCACTGGCAGGAAAATCTCTCCCTGGCGGTGGCGGTATCGCAGCAGGTGCAGCAGGACTATCCCACTGCCATGCGTCCCATTATTCTCCGCTCATCACGGTATAACCAGCATCTCTCCCCCGGTGCACTGCTCCTGGAAGTGGGGGCGGCGGGAAACTCTCTGGACGAGGCCCGTCACGCAGGGCGCATCTTCGCCGCAGCACTGGCGGAGGTCATCCTGAACACATGAAAAAATGACCGCCCGAGGGCGGTCATTTTTTCTGTATCGGATGTTACTTCTCCGTGGGCATCTTCCACTGGGTAAGGTCAGTGTGGAGCAGATGGTGGGCACGGTGGCTCAGGGGCTTTTCGAAGTATTCGTGATAGAGTTTCAACACATCCTCGTTCTCATGGGAATAGCGCACCGCCATATTGCGGTCGATCTCCCACAGCACATCGCCGCGGTACTCTGCCAGCTCCTTACCATCGTGGATGGGCTGACCGCCGCCGCCGGCGCAGCCGCCGGGACAGGCCATGACCTCTACGAAATCGTAGCTCACATCGCCCGCCTGCAGCGCGTTCATCAGACGGCGGGTATTGCCCAGGCCGCTGACCACTGCCACACGGACGGGACCGGCACCGGGAATGGTGAAGGTAGCTTCCTTCCAGCCCTCCATACCGCGAACGGCGGTAAAGGTATCGGCCGGAGGATTCTCGCCCGTTACCAGATAATAGGCACTGCGGAGCGCCGCATCCATCACGCCGCCGGTGGCGCCGAAGATGACGGCAGCACCGGTGCTGCTGCCCAGGGGACTGTCGAACTCCTGCTCGGGCATATGGGCGGGATCGATCTGCTCACCGCGGAACATACGCACCATCTCGCGGGTGGTAAGCACCACATCCACATCGGGATCGCCGCAGGCATCGTTGAGGTTGGGGAACTCGCACTCGGATTTCTTGGCGGTGCAGGGCATCACCGACACCACGAAGATGTCGTGAGGATCCACGCCGATCTTCTCGGCGAAATAACTCTTGGCCACAGCGCCGAACATACCCTGGGGGGACTTGGCCGAGGACAGGTTCTGCACATAGTTGGGGAACTGTCCCTTCACAAAGCGCATCCAGCCGGGGCAGCAGGAGGTGAACATGGGCCAGCGATACTGGTCGCGGTGGGTAAAGCGCTCCAGGAACTCGCTGCCCTCCTCCATAATGGTCAGGTCGGCGGCAAAGTTGGTATCAAAGACATAGTTGAAGCCCATCTCCTTGAGGCAGGAAACCATACGCTTGGCAGTGGCGAATTTGGGATCGAGGTGATAGTGCTCGGCCCATGCGGCACGGACAGCAGGTGCCACCTGCACGATGGTGACCTTCTTGGGATCGGCCAGAGCATCCCACACGCGGCCGGTATCGTCACGCTCTTGCAGTGCGCCCACGGGACAGTGGGTAATACACTGGCCGCAGAAGGTACAGTCGGACTCGCTCAGGGTGCGGAAATTGCCCACGCCCACATCGGTGCGGGAACCGGTGCCGATCAGATCCCAGATGTGCATTCCCTGCACCTTGTCACAGATCTGCACACAGCGCATACATCTCACGCAGCGGTTGGTAATGCGCACAACAGGATTGGAGTAATCATCGGGGGTCTTTTTCAGATCCTTGACATAGTGCTCACCCAACAGATTATAGTCGGTGGTCAGCTGCTGGAGCTTGCAGTTGCCGCTGCGGGTACACTTGGTACACTGGGTATCGTGCTGGCTCAGCAGCAGGCGCAGATTCACCCGGCGGGCCTCACGGACGCGGGGAGAGTTGGTGTAGACCACCATACCCTCAGCCACAGCGTTGTCGCAGGAGGGCACAAGACGGGCATGGCCCTCGATCTCCACCACGCAGAGGCGGCAGGCGGCGATCTCGTTGATATCCTTGAGATAGCACAGGGTGGGAATATCGATATGTACCGATTTGGCAGCCTCCAGAATGGTGGTATCTTCCGGTACGGTGACGACCTTATTGTCGATTTTCAATGTTACCATTTTTCCACTCTCCCTCCCTTAAAGATTCCAAAGCCGAAGTGATCGCAACGCAGGCAGCGGGCCGTCTCGGCAATGACACCCTCTTCGGTGAGGCCGATCTCGATGTCCTCGAAGTTGCACTTGCGCTGGCAGGCCTCCACCTCGGTAGTGTCGATACGACCATGGGGCGGACGGTTGTTCAGCTCGGGGTTGGGAATATCCACATCCTCATTGATCTCATGATGGAAGCCCAGATATTCGTCGATGTTGGCCGCAGCCACCTTACCGGCGGCAATGGCGCGAATGGCGGTGGCGGGGCCGGTGACACAGTCGCCGCCGGCAAAGACATTCTCCATATTGCCCACCTGACCGCTCAGCTCAGCAACGAAAGTACCGCCGTGCTTGACGGGGACACCGGACTGCTCGAAGCCGGCCATCTCGATGCCCTGGCCGATAGCCACCACAATGATGTCGGCAGGGATACGCACCGGCTCCATCTTGGCGTTGTTGGGACGGGGACGACCGGCCTTATCCATCTCACCGATCAGCTGAGGCTGCACCCACAGGGCGCGGGCCACACCGTTTTCATCGGCCTCGATCCGGACGGGGGCAGCCAGAGACATGACCTCGGCACCCTCGGCGATGGCACCCAACACCTCATCGGGCAGAGCGGTCATATCTGCAGTACGGCGGCGATAGGCGCAGGTCACCTTCTCGGCGCCGAGGCGGATGGCACTGCGGGTCACATCCATGGCAACATTGCCGCCGCCGATGACAGCCACATGCTTGCCGGTGAAATCGGGCATCTCATCGTCGCCGATGGCACCCAGCATCTCCACGGCGGACATTACATTTTTGCTGTCCTCACCGGGGATCCCCGTTTTCTTATCGGTATGGGCACCGATGGCGATGTAAATGCAGTCAAACTCCTCACGGAGCGTATCAAAGGTAATGTCGGTACCTACATTCACATTGGTATGAACCTCAATGCCCACAGAGAGGATGGACTCGATCTCACCATCCAGCTTCTCACGGGGGAAACGGTAGGCGGGGATGCCGTAACGCAGCATACCACCCAGCTTCTTATGCTTTTCGAAAATGGTGGCACTGTGGCCCATGCGGGCCAGATAGTAGGCGCAGCTGAGGCCGCTGGGACCGCCGCCAATAATGGCCACCTTCTTCCCCGTTGCAGGGGCGTTGGGGGTGTTGGGCACAAGACCGGAGTGATCCACCGCGTAGCGCTTAACGCCACGGATGTTCAGAGCATCGTCGATCATGCCACGGCGGCAGCGGGCCTCGCAGGGATGCTCACAGATATAGGCACAAGCCACAGGCATGGGATTGTCCTTACGAATGAGACGGACGGCATCGGCATAGCGGCCGCGGTGTACCAGCGCCATGTAGCCGGGGATATCCACACCAGCGGGGCACAGGGATACACAGGGCACCGGCGTCTGCAAAGAAGCAAGGCAGCGATGGTGCTGAACATGCTCTTCATAGTCATCGCGGAAGCCCTCCAGGCCGTCCAGTACCAGACGGGCAGCATCCCGGCCAATGGCACAGTCTGCGGTGTTGACGATGCTGCGGGCCGTCTTTTCAATGATGTCAATAGTCTCCATCGTGGCCTCACCGTCCAGCACCTGAGCGATGAGCTTGGTCAGCTGACCCAATCCGATACGACAGGGGACACACTTACCGCAGGTCTGGGCATGGCTCAGCTGCAGGAAGGTAAGGGACATGTCCACAGGACACAGACCGGGGGGCGAGGCGGCGATACGACGCTCCATATCCTTATACAGGTTCTCTACCGTGGTCTGGGCCTTGCTGGGCATTTTGATATCAAGTCTGCTCAACGCAAGCACTCCTTTCATTCCATTTTCAACAGATGTTCAGTTATTACAATATGCACACAAGTTGCGCAATTTGAAACTATTATGGCACGATTGCGCAAATCTGTCAACACGAATTTACAAAATTCTACTGTAAAGAAACACCAAGAAGAAAAATCCGAAGAACATCGAAAGTTCTTCGGATTTTTTTTGTGCTTTTACGCATTTTGTTGTACGGCACAGTCTGCCTGTCCGCCGCGAAGCATTTCCAAACCGTGGTGGAGGGCACCCAACACCGCTTCCAGATTCTCTCCGGCAGCTTTGGGACTACCGGGGAGATTAACAATAAGGCTATGTCCTGCGATGCCCGCCGTGGCGCGGGAGAGAATGGCCCGGGGAGTAATTTGCAGTGAGGCGTAGCGCATGGCCTCACCAATGCCGGGAACGGCCCGCTCCACCACATCCATGGTGGCCTCGGGAGTAATATCGCGGGGGGCAAAGCCGGTACCGCCGGTGGTAACGATGAGGGCGATGTCCTCCTTTACCGCGGCACGAAGCGCATCGACGATCTCTTCCCGCTCGTCAGGAACAATCACACGCTCAGTCAGTTCATAGCCCGCATCGCAGAGCATCTCCGCCACCATGGGACCGGCGGTGTCCATACGCTCGCCGCGGTAGCTGCGATCGCTGACAGTAATCACTTTTGCAGTAAACATCCTTACCTCACTTTCCGAAGGGACAGACGGGATAGTGGCACACCTCGCACTGGAGGCAGAGCCCCCCCTCCCCCATTGTCACGAAATCGCGGCGTGTCAGCTCCACGCCGGCGGCAATGCGGGGCAATACCAGGTCGAAAATAGTAGCCTTGGCATACATAACACAGCCGGGGAGTCCCATAATGGGGCGGCCATCGTCGAAATACCCCAGCAGGAACATGGCACCGGGCAGCACAGGGGCACCGTAAGTAACGATGCGGGCACCGCTTTCCTTAATGGCTCCGGGAGTGTTGTCGTCGGGATCCACACTCATGCCGCCGGTACAGATGATCATGTCCACATCCTTCTTGCGCATCCCGGCAATGGCGGCGGCAATGTTTTCGGTACCATCGTCGCAGCAGGTGTGCTCCGTTACCTCGATGCCGAAAGCACGGAGTTTGTCCACCAGCACCGGGGTGAACTTGTCCTCGATACGGCCATGATAAACCTCGCTGCCGGTGGTAATGACAGCGGCGCGGCGCAACTTATAGGGCAGCAGTGCCATCAGAGGGGTCTCCCCTGCCAGGCGGGCGGCCTCACGGAGTTTCTCCTCCTCGATGACCAGGGGAATCACGCGGGTACCGCAGAGTTTGTCGCCCTTGCGGACAGCCGTCCCCCCCTTACGGGTGGCGATCATCAGTTCCTCCTGCCCATTCACCGCCATCAAGCGCTGGCTGTCCACCAGAAACACACCGTCAATCGTGGCTTTCAGCTCGATTTTCCCCTCCTTGGGGGCGGTGCGTTCCATGTTGTCGTTGATACACAGCGCGCAGAGCCGCTCAGCGGCCTCGTTCTCGTGGAGGATGCCCTCGTGTACCTCCCACACATAGAGGTTCTCTTTCCCCATGCGCAGCAGCACGGGGATATCCTCGGCGGTGACCACATGGCCTTTGCGGAAACGGGCATCCTTATACGCTCCGGGAATGATCTGGGTCATGTCGTGACACAGCACATGGCCCACCGCATCCTGCGTCCGAATCAGCTTCATTCTGCCGCCTCCTTAACAGTGATCTCATCTCCTGCCGTAATGCGGCCTTCTGCCTCCACCACGGCGAAAATACCGTCGGTAGGCATAACACACTTGCCCGCCAGTTTCTTCACGGCGCAGTCGTTATGGCACTCCTTGCCGATCTGGGTCACACGCAGCAGTGTATGTCCCACCTGCAGCAGCGTACCCACAGGCAGATGCTTCAGGTCAATACCCTCGGTGACAATATTCTCCGCAAAGGCTCCGTCGAAGAGATTTACACCGCAGCCACGCATCTGATCCACGCTCTCTTTGGCCAGAAGACTGATCTGGCGATGCCAGTCTCCTGCGTGGGCATCGCCCACAATACCGTGGTGACACTTCACATCAATATAGGGTACAGCCTTTTTCTGCACGCCTTTTTTCTCGCTGATACAAACAGCCAGCACCTTTGCCATCCTTACCTCTCCTCTCTGCGGTAGGTTCCGCTTTTGCCGCCGGTCTTTTCCAGCAGACATACCTGCTCAATAACCATATCTTTCTGTACGGCCTTACACATATCGTATACCGTCAGCGCCGCGGTGGAGACGGCGGTCAACGCCTCCATCTCCACACCGGTCTTGCCGGTACATTTGGCAGTAGATCGGATCGCAACGCCATCCTCTTCAACAGTAAAATGAATGTCCACCGCCGTCAGGGGCAGAGGGTGGCACATGGGGATAAGGTCAGATGTTCGCTTGGCGGCCATGATCCCCGCCACCTGTGCCACTGCCAGCACATCCCCCTTGGCGATACCGCCGTCACGAATAAGTCGGGCCGTAGCAGGAGCCATACGGACGAAACCACAGGCTGTGGCGGTGCGGACGGTATCGGCCTTATCCGAGACATCCACCATTTTTCCTCTTCCCTGTTCATTGAGATGGGTCAGTTCCATATTTTATCCTCCGATCTCGTTCATATCCCGCCGGCAGTCCGACACACCCTTTTCCTGCAGGAAGTGCCGCTCCGGTTTGGCAGCGATCCCCTCTAAGATAGCCTCACGCAGCTCCCCGCCGTGGAGTCCCCGCAGAGGGATCTCGCTGCGGGAGTGAAGACAGGGCTTCAGCTTACCATCTGCTGTGATGCGGATGCGATTACAGTCGGCGCAGAAGCGATGGCTGATGGGGCGGATGAGCCCCACCGTTCCACAATAGCCCGGTACGCGATAGAGTTCCGCCACGCCGTCACCGCCGATTCTCTCAAGCTGCGGCACAGCCTCCAGCACAGCCTCGGCACTCAGATACTGGTCCCAATCGGCGCAGACCGCCATAGGCATCAGTTCAATGAACCGAACGGCGTAGTCCTTTTCCCGGGTCAGTTCCACAAATTCAGAAATTTCCGCTGCGTTATAGTCCCGCAGCAGTACCGCGTTGAGCTTGATGCCGCGAAAGCCTGCTGCCTCCGCCGCAGCGATACCCTCCAGCGTCTGCTGCAGGTCACCGCAGCGGGTAATACGGGAATACTGTGCAGGGTCAAGGCTGTCGAGGCTGATGTTCAGTCGGTCTACTCCCGCTGCCCGGAGAGGCGCGGCCAGATCACGGAGCAACACGCCGTTGGTGGTCAGGGCCAGCTCTTCCACACCGTCGATTGCCTTAAGACGGCGGCACAGGTCCACCACACCGCGGCGCACCAGGGGCTCACCGCCGGTGAGCCGAATTTTCTTCACGCCGCAGCTGACAGCCGCCTGTGCCATCTCCTCCAGTTCCTCCAGGGAGAGAATCTCCCGGTGCTGTTTTTTGACAACACCATCCTCTCCCATACAGTAACGGCAGCGAAGGTTGCACAAATCAGTAATGGACAGGCGCAGGTAATCCACTTTTCTCGCCATATTACCGCACCTCCTTTTGCAGCAATCGCACATGCCGGGGCTGCACTGCCACAGTGAGGGACTCCCCCACCGCAAAACGGCAGGCAGCGTTTTCTACTTCCATCCGCAGCGTTCCGCCTGCGGCGGTGCGCAGCATCACCACGGTGGAAAATACATCCTCAATGATTCGTTCCACGGTGCAGGGAATGGCATTTTCCTCCCGGCCATCGGCCACATACAGATGATGTGCGCGGATACCCACGGCGTCTGCCTCCTCAAAAACATGGGCAGCACGAAGGTGCACCCCCCACCCGGGGCAGAGGATGCTCTCACCCTCCACGCAGGCATCGGTGATGTTCTTACAACCGGAGATCAACGCCGATGTCACTGTCCGGGGAGCGGCAAACAGCTGCTCTACCGCCACCGCAGGCTGGGACACCCCTTCGTTCAGCACACAGACGCTGCGGCAGATACGGCGTACCTCGCCCCGATCATGGCTCACCAGCACCGTATCGCCGCCAAAGCCCTCCAGCATATCCACTACCAGCAGTTCCATCTGCCACTTCAGATGGCTGTCCAGTGCGGAGAAGGGCTCATCCAACAGCAGCAGTTCCGGCTCGTTTACCAAAATACGACCCAAAGCTGTCCGCTGCCGCTCACCGCCGGAGATCCCGTCAGGGCGGCACTTTGCCACCTCGGTCAGCTGCAGCTGCACCAGCATCTCTGCGGCAATTTTCCGTTTCTCCCCGGAGGTGCCGCAGCGGATCCCCGCCATGATATTCTCCTCCACACTCATATGGGGAAAGAGTGCGCCGTTTTGAAAGAGATAACCTACACGGCGCTCCTGGGGTTTTACATTGATCCCCTGCTCACTGTCAAACAGTACCCGTCCGTTGAGGACGATGCGTCCGCTGTCAGGGCGCTCCACACCGGCAATACACTTCAGTGTCATGCTCTTACCGCAACCGGAGGCACCCAGCAGCGCCATCACCTCCCCTTCCGTGTCGAAATCCACCCGAAGGGTAAAGTGGGAGAGCCGCTTTACAATATGGACATTAAGGGACATTTACGCCGCCCCCTTTCCCTGCTTGCACCGCTGCTCAAAGCCGTTCATCACCAAAAGCACCACGGCGGAGATGGCAATGTTCACCAGCACCCAGTTCATGGCAGCACCATCCTGTCCCGTGCGCCACAGCTGATAGACGGTGGTGGCAATGGTGGCGGTCCGGCCGGGGGTATAGCCCGCCAACATACTGGTAGCCCCGTATTCCCCCAGAGCCCGGGCAAAGGCGAGCACCGTACCGGCCAGAATACTGCTGCGGCATACGCTCATGCGGATGCGCCAGAAGATATATGTCTCGGACTTACCGAGCGTACGCCCCGCCTGTGCCAGCGTCTCGTCAAAGGACTCAAAGGCCCCCCGTGCAGTACGGTACAGCAGCGGAAAGGCCACCACAACCGCCGCCAGTACCGCCGCCCACCACTCCATGGTGAGCCGAAGGCCAAACAGATCCAACAGCCACCCGCCGATGACCCGTTTCGGGCCAAAGACGCGCAGCAGCAGATAGCCCACCACCGTAGGGGGCAGTACCAGTGGAAGGGTCAGCACCACATCCACTACCCCCTTGACCAGGGCAGGAAGTCTGGCGATATAGTAAGCGGCGAACACACCTGCGAAAAAAACAACCACCGTAGACAGGGCCGCCACCCGCAGGGAGTTCCATAGGGGAAACCAATCCATGTATGCACCTCGTTATACTGCGGGGGCAAAACCCACAGATGTAAAAATCTCCATGGCCGCTTCACTGCGGCAGAAGTCCAGAAATTTCTGCGCAAGCTCTGGCTGCTGCGACGCCGTCAGCACTGCGGCGGGATAGATGACGCGGCCGCACATCGCCTCTGTGGCAGTGTCCACCACTGTAAGGTGGGCGGAAACGGCATCGGTGCTGTACACCACACCACAGTCGGCCATAGCCTCTGCCACATGGATGGTGACCTCTTTGGCATTGGCACCGTAAGTCAGGCAGCCATCGGCGGCAAGGGTGGCCTCATCAAGGCCGAAATGCGCAAAAATCTTTTGGGTATACTGTCCTACCGGCACATCGGCGTTCCCCATGGCGAGGAACAGTTCTCCCGATGCAAGCCGGGCAGCCATATCGGCAAAATCCACCACGGCGGCAGGATTGCCATCGGGAACTGCCAGCACCACCTTGTTCTCCAGCAGATCCATATGGCGATCCTCTGCCACACAATCCAGTTCGTCCATCTGCTTCTGCGCCGCAGAAATGAACACATCACACACTGCGCCGGATTCGATCTGGGTCTTCAGGGTGCCGGAGGAGTCAAAATTGCAGACAACTTCTACCCCTTTATGGGCAGCTTCAAAAGCGGTACTGATTTCCGTCAGTGTTTCCTGCAGGGAGGCGGCGGCGAACACTGTCAATGTGGCGGCAGGCTCCGCCTTCCCCCCACAGGCGCAGAGGGAAAGGAGCATGGCAGCTGTTAACAACCACACAGAAATCCGTTTCATCCCGCGTTCTCCTTCTTTCAGAATCGCGAATCCAGTATAGCATACCCATCCCCGCCTCACAATGATAATCGTTCTGTATTACAGAATTATTGTTCTGTAATACAGAATTTTCCGTTGACAGGGGAATGTCGGACAGGTATAGTGGAGAAAAGGAGGCGATTGCATGGAGTTTCAGCAGCATACGGTACAATCGGTGGATAAAGCCATCACTCTTTTGGAGATTTTACTGCAAAACGGAGCGCCGATGACCCTGGCAGACCTGTCACAGAGGAGCGGATTCCCCAAAAGTACTACCCACGCACTCCTCTCTACCATGCGCCGCCGCAGCATGATCACCCAGCGCTCCGACGGGCGATATTATCTGGGGCTGCGGCTGTTTGAGTGCGGTTGCGCCGTGGCGGCGGAGTGGGATATCTCCCGCGTGGCACGACCCTATCTGGAAAATCTCGCTGCTGCTACCGGGGCCAGCACTTTTCTCAGCGTCATTGACGGCAGCACAGTGATGAACATCGAACACTGTGCCGGATCTGACGGACTCCATGTGGTCTCCGAGGCGGGACATCGGTTACCCCTCCATGCCACTTCACAGGGCAAGCTCCTCCTCTCCGCTTTCTCTGATGGCGAGGTGCTGCGGCGAGCGGGAACAATGCCCATCTTCACCCCTCACACCATTGGAAACAGCGAGACCCTTCTCGCTGCTATGGAGCGCATCCGCCGGGAGGGATACGCCGTGGAGGACGGCGAATACCGTATCGGTCTGCGCTCTGTCAGTGCGCCGGTCTATGACCGCAACGGGAATATGGCCTACGCCATCGGCGTAGTGGGCTTTTTCCGCCGCGTGGCATCGGAGGAATTCGCTGCCGTAATTGCCCACACCCGGGAGGTCGGCCGCACGCTGTCCCATGCTCTGGGCTATCGGGAATAACCCTATTACGCAGAAAACCGCCGCAGCATCGGCTGCGGCGGTTCAGTATTTATACCACAAGATTCACAAGAAGCGCCACCGCCACAGGCAGGTATCCCTCCGCAACGGAAAAACCGTCGCTGTGCCAGGCGTGAACGGGGGCATCGCCGCCCTTACCGCTGCCTACCCAGTAGTAGAAACCGGGGATATCCTCCATGAATACGGCAAAATCCTCACCGCCGAGGCAGGGCATCACATCGGTGACATATTCCTCCCCCACCGTTGCTGCCGCGGCGGCCCGGGCCCGGGAATAGAGGGCGGTGCTGTTATCCAGCAAAGGGATATCCTGATACCAGGTCAGCTCCTCCACATGGCAGCGGTTGGACTCTGCCGTCGCCTTTGCCAGAGACTCCACTCGCTCTTTCAGCAGCTGGTGTACCTCCCGGCGCAGAGCGCGGATACTGCCGGTCAGGGTGGCGCGGAGGGGTGCGGCATTGGTATCGGTGCCGCTGTGGAAGCTGTAGACAGAACAGACGGCGGGTTCAAAGGGGGAGAGTTCGTGGCTCACCAGGGAGGGCAGTTCCGCCGTAAATTCCGCAGCAGGCAGAATGGGGTCGATGCACTTCTCCGGTGTGCTGCCGTGGCCCTGCCGACCGCGGATAACGAGGCGGAAGTCCGCTTTCGTGGCCATCAGGGCGCCGGCATGGACACCGATGGTACCTACGGGCAGCTCCGGGCGGTTATGGATGCCGAACACGGCGGTGGGTCTTTGGGGGAATCGTTCCCACAGTCCTGCATCCACCATAGCGCGGGCTCCGGCAATATTCTCCTCAGCACACTGGAAGATACAGGCCACATTATACCGCAGTTCCGTTTGGTGGGCTTTCAGGTAGGCAATGGCTCCCAGCAAAGAAGCAGTATGGTAGTCGTGGCCGCACTGGTGACGGGGACCGTTATCAAAGCTGACCGCATCAATATCGGCACGGAGGGCCACCGTCTCGGCGCAGCCGTTGTCCAGCCATGCCAACACCCCGGTCTCCAGACCGCAGTCGATAGTCTCAACGCCCAATTCACCACAGATGCGGCGGATGAAGGCGGTGGTCTTGTATTCACAGAAGCTGCCCTCGGGGTTGGCGTGAAGTTCCTGTACCCACACCTCTGCCAGGGCTGCAGCCTGTTGGATAGTCATCGTTCTCTCCTCCTTGAATGCAAATTGCAGTTCAGTACATACGATCCCGGTCATTATACACATTTTTCCTGTAAAATACAAGGGACTCAGAAAAAAAGAAACACCGCTGCGGCGGTGCTTCTCCTCTGTTACAGATATTGCCGGATGTCCAGTACCAGCTTCTCCTCCAGATCGATGAGTCGCTTGGCAATGGCCTTGGATGGTTCATCGGCGGCCTTGTACTGGTTGAGATAACGATGGAGGGATTTGACCCCCATATTGCACCCATCCGTCATCAAGGAGGCGATGGCTGCATCGGTATCGGCCTCCACCGCCAGCTTCACATTGGTCTTGACCCACGACATACCCTGTGCAATGGGATTGGGGTCCTTTCCCTCGTCATGGTAGGTGTCCAGGTGTGCCTGTAAGCCCCGATCCAGTTTTACATGCTCACTGCGGCATTCCTCCAAACAACGCCTGAAAGACTTATCCTGTACGCGGTCCAGCACATCGTCGATGGAGGAAATGCCCATCTGCACACCTGCATCACACTCCCGCAGCAGTTTGATGGTATCCTGTTCGATCATCGTTTCCACGCTCCTTTCATGAGCAGTATGCCCCGAAAAGCGCAAATCAATCAAAAAAGCCACCCCAAAGGGTGGCTTTTTCACATTTTCAATCGATATGGATCTCCGCCTCGGAATAGATGGCGGCTGAAAAAGTGGTAGGTACGCTGTACCTACCACTTTTCTTTTAGCCGATAAATTCTCTTTGGGTGGCGCTGTTCAAGATAGCGCGGATGACATTGCCGCAGCAGCGGCGCACATCTTCTTCCGTGATCAGCCCGCTGTGGATACCCTTGAGGATGTCTTTCTTGTTGCCGCCGAGGCCGGGCATAATAAGATCGTTGCCCGCCGCCATGGCCCGGGCACTCTGTTCACGGCCTCTGGTGGCAAACCAATCGGTCATCACCACACCGTCAAATCCCCACTCGTTCCGCAGCACCTTGGTGCAGAGGTCGTAGCTGTTGGCGGTATAGACCTTGTTGAGACGGTTATAGGAGGTCATGATGCCCTTTGCCCCGCCCTTGCGGACGCAGCGCTCAAAGCCACGGAGATAGATCTCCCGCAGTGCCCGCTCGCTGACATTGCTGCTGACCTTCATGCGGTTGTCCTCCTGGTTGTTGCAGGCAAAGTGCTTCACCGTCACATAATATCCCTCCTCCTGCTGCACACCGCCGATGATGGCGGTGGCCATGGTGCCGGAGAGACAGGGGTCCTCAGAGAAATACTCAAAATTTCTGCCGCAGAGAGGATTGCGGTGGATGTTGATGGCGGGTGCCAGCCAGTAGGTGCAGCCGTACTCCTTCATTTCGCGGTAGATGGCGTTGCCCACCTCCGCCATCAGCGCCGTATTCCAGCTCTGTGCCAGTGCATTTGCCACCGGGAAGGCAGTGGTATACTGATACAGCACCTTCCCTTTCCCGGGATCTCCCACCATGAATCTTCGGATGAATGCAGGAAGGGCATTGAACACACCGATGGGCATTTCCACAGGTTTGACTTTGCCCTTACTGTCCTCCACGGAGATCTTCTGTACCCGGAGCCCTGCAGGGCCGTCACACAGTGCCACATTGGCAAGACCGCGATCCCAGAATTTTGATGTGGTGTTTCCCACCGAGCCGGGCATAGTGAAGCCTGTGGCGGGCTGATAGAACCCTGCACCCACCACGATGTCCGTCATCTCCTCCGGTGTCAGTGTATCCAGCAGCGCCTTCACACGGGGGTCGTTGCAGACGGCAGGTGTTTCATAGTGATAGACCACCGTTTCAAAAGCCGCGGTGTCCACTGTAACACAAGGAAGCTCAGCAGGCAGAAATTCCGCCGCTCTGTTGGGAGCTTTCAGCTCCTCCAGCGGTTCACACAGGGGGCAGATGTGCTCGTGGCGGGAGACGATGACCTCATGCTCCAACCGCACCACACCCGCAGGTACCGTATTTCGGGAGGAGTTCCCCAGACGGAGGACATATTCCCCTGCCTCCAGTACAAATACGCCGCCCCTCTCACGGTAAGAGGCAATGTCCTTCATATCGAAGGTCAACACCACTTTCTGACTTTCACCGGGAGAGAGGGTCTCCGTCTTGGCAAAAGCGGCGAGGGATTGATATTCTTTATCCATCTCCCCTACAGGGGGTGAGACATAGAGCTGGGCTACCTCCTTGCCACTGTAGAGGGCACCACAGTTGGTGACATTGGCAGTAACGGCGACAGCGCTGCCCTCTGTCGATACACCGCAGCTTTCCATAGTGAAATCGGTGTAGCTCAAGCCAAAGCCAAAGGGATACGCCGGTGCAACACCGAAGGAGTCAAAGTAGCGGTAGCCCACATAGATACCCTCTTTGTAGTATTCCTTCTCCAAATCGCCGTTGAGGTAGCTGTATTCGTTGGCAAAAGGCAGATCGGTATACTGTCTGGCCCATGTGTCGGAGAGCTTTCCCGAAGGGGATACCGCACCGGAGAGGATGTCGGCAAATGCGTGACCACCCTCGGTGCCCAGCTGGCAGAGATAGACGATGGCGTTGATGCCGTCGATCTCTTCGGCAAAGTGCATATCGATAGACGAGCCGGCATTAATGGCCAGCACAAAGTGGGGATAATGCTCGGCGCAGAAACGAATAGACTCCCGCTCCTCGTCGGTCAGAAGGAAGTCTCCCTTCTCGGCTCTGCGGTCGCCGCCCTCTCCTGCCTGACGGCTGAGGACATAGACGCAGCTATCGGTATGAGATCGCTCTACACACCGGGCATCAATTACACCGCAAGGGGCCCGGAAGTTGTCCATCAACATCTCCATGATGAAACTGGGCTTGAGAATGTTGATGCGTTTTTTCTTCTCCGTCTGATAGGCGCTCTCCGCTGCAGCATAGAGACGCTCCCAGTTCTCGATCCAGTCGAGGGTGGTGACTTCGAAACCGCGATCGGTCATCCCCTCCAAAACAGATACAGAGTGGCGCTCGTTTACCTCACCGGAGCCGGTGCCGCCCTTGATGGTCATGGAGGCGCCGGCACCGTAGAGAGCCACCTTTTTTGTCTTGAGCGGTAATGTCCCGTCGTTTTTCAGCAGCACAATGCCCTCGCAGGCGGCACGGTAGGCCACCTCCAGATTTTCTTTTTCCCGTTGGGTCACCTCATCGGAATACGATGCTTTCGTTCGCAGTGACATGGGCCGCCCTCCTGTTCGTTGTTTGGTGATATTTTACACCAAGGTGGCGAAGATTTCCATAGGAAATTCGTAGGCCGCTAGGTTCGAATCTCGGTGCAGCATATAGAAAAATATCCCGCCCCATAGGGGACGGGATGCTTTGGTACGCCCGACTGGATTCGAACCAGCGGCCTACAGAGTCGGAGTCTGTCACTCTATCCAACTGAGCTACGGGCGCGTGTTTTTTTTACATCTGTCTTTATATCGGCTTATTACCGTTTTGTACCATATCCATAACCATACCGATCTGTTTTGGCACAGGGGTTATTATACCAAGTTTTGCTGTCGAAGTAAAGGGAAATTTTTTCAAAAAAAGATTGTTAAAAAAGTTGACAACTGCTCTGTGATGGGGTACAATAAACCATAATTTTTTTGGTATTAAAAGGAACAGCACCTATGAAAAAACAAAAAGTATCCGATGCCGTCATCCATCGTCTGCCCCGATATTACCGTTATCTGGACGATCTGTTCAACAAGGGTGTAGTGCGCATCTCCTCCCACTCTCTGGGCGATAAGATGGACATCACTGCCTCCCAGATCCGTCAGGACCTCAGCTGCTTCGGTGAGTTTGGCCAGCAGGGCTACGGCTACAATGTGGCAGAACTTCGCGCCGAGATCGGCCATATTCTGGGCATTGACAAGAACCATAAGGTCATTATCATCGGCGCGGGCCATCTGGGTCACGCCCTGATGCAGAACTTCGACTTTAACGCCGTGGGCTTCCATCTGGATTCTGCCTTCGATCTCTCTCCTGACCTGATCGGCACAGAGATCAACGGTGTAAAGGTGCGCCCCGCCTCTGAGGTGGAGGAATATATCGCCCAGCACCACCCCACCGTGGCGGTGCTGACGGTACCCCAGAATGTGGCACAGTCCATTGCCGACCATCTGGTAACGCTGGGGATCCGCGGCTTCTGGAACTTCACCAATGTGGAAATTTCCGTGCCCGATCATGTCTTTACCGAGGATGTACACTTTGTGGACACGCTGCTGACTCTCAGCTACCGCATCAGTCGCCAGGGCCAATAATATTTTCCCACGGAGGCACCAATTCTCTGAGAACACATACTATGGAGTGAGACCTGTTACGACAGGGCTGAATTTTCATAGGAGGTACTCGTCTATGTGTAATCAGAATTCCTGCTTCGGTGGTAACAGCTGCTGCTGGATCATCATCGCCATTATCCTGCTGTTCCTCTTCTGTGGCAACGGCTCCGGCAGCTGCGGTTCTATCTGCAACAACTCCAACTGCGGCTGTGGCTGCGACAACGGCTGCGGCTGCTGACAACAGATAAAAAAGAGACCGCTTTCGCGGTCTCTTTTTTTGACTTTTCTTAGCCCTTCATCTTGTTCAGCACCAGGCCGAAGACCTCGAGCATATTGTAGCAATCCTGCTCATAGATCTCACCCATGTTGGCGACCTGGATCATGTTCTGCTTGGCATAATCGCCCTTACCGATGTAGAAGGTGTAGCCGCGGACTTCCATCTCATCCAGGAAGGTCTGGGCATCCACGCCCTCGGGCAGGAACACGGAGGTGACGGTGCTGGCCATGTGCTCGTTGAGCAGCAGGCGGCAGCCCATGTCGGTCAGACCCTTGCGGATGATGGCGGCGCAGCGCTCATAGCGCTCGATGCGGCCGGCCAGAGTCTCGTCCTCAATAATGTTGGTCAGAGCCACATTCAGGGGCCAGAACAGGTTGACATTGGGGGTGTTGGGGGTCTGGTGGGTGTTCTTGGCGCTCTGATAGTGCTTGTACAGGCTCAGATACACATTCTTGCACTGCTTGGCAGTCAGGCTCTCCAGAACATCGCGCTTGGCGCAGATGTAAGCGGAACCGGGATAAGCGCCCACGCACTTGCCGCCCACGGAAGTGGCGATGGAGATGTTGTTGGCAACCACATCAATGTTCTGGCCGCCGGCGGCGCTGACGCAGTCAACGCTCAGGATCTTGCCATACTTGGCGCACAGCTTACCAACCTCGCCCACGGGGTTGATCATGCCGGTGCAGGTCTCGTGGAACACCATGGTGACCACCTTGACCTCGGGATGCTCAGCCATCATCTTCTCGATCACGGCCACATCAGGATAGGTGCCCCAGGGGAAGACGCAATCCACCAGGGGGATCTCGTACTTCTCGATGATCTCCAGCAGACGCTCACCGAACATACCGTTGCGGATCAGCATCACAGCCTCGCCCTCGCAGAACATGGAGGACAGGACAGTCTCGTTGGAAGAGGTACCGGAACCGGAAACGATGACGCTATCATAGGTCTCGTCGGCGTTGAACAGCTTCAGGATCTTGGCCTGGGTGTCCACGAACATCTCCTCGAACTCGCGGCTGCGGTGGCAGATGTCATAGTGCAGCAGGGCGCGGCGGACATTGTCCTTCACCATCACGGGACCGGGGCTAAACAGCTTGGTCATGCTCATAATCATATCCTCCATTACGATAATCTCAAATGTGTTGTTCTCTTCTTTTCTCTGCGGAAATTGATAAAAAACCGCAGAACTCTATACTATCATTGTAGCCGCTCCGTCAGCAAAGTCAAGAAAAGGCATCCGTTTTTGTACATATCGGAACGGTTAAATTTTTGACTATTCCGAAAAAGTTGAAACGCGGGAAAAAGTGTTCGGTTTAATCCTCGATCCAGTATTTTGCCCGCTCCACAGCGCGATGCCAGTGGTAGAGGAGATAGTCCCGCTGATCGGCACTCATGTGGGGTTCATAGCGCCGGGCAGGCTTCCAGATATGCTCCACATCGCGGATCGAGGCAAACTCACCGATGCCCAGCGCCGCCATGAAGGCTGCACCCAGTGCGGTGGTCTCCAGCACCTCGGGAATATCCAGCGGGATGTTGAGGATATCTGACTGAAACTGCATAAGGAAGCGGTTGGTGGTGGCAGGACCGTTGCAGCGGATGGCAGAGATAGGCACATTGGCCTCCTTGTGCATCACATCCAACACATCCCGCACCTGATAGGCCGTGGACTCCAGCGTGGCACGGATCACATGGGCACGGCTGGTGCCGCCGTTGATGCCGATCATCATGCCGGAGGCGTAGGAGTCCCAATGAGGAGCGGCAAGACCGGTAAATGCGGGAACAAAATACACGCCGCCGTTATTCTCCGCCTCCAGGGCATAGCGTTCACTCTCAGCAGTAGAGGTGAGAATCCCCAGGCCGTCTTTGAGCCATTTGGTGGCAGCGCCTGTACTGTATACGCCGCCGTCCAGGGCAAAGGTCATCTGATCCTGCAGCTTCCACGCCACCGTGGGCAGCAGACCGTTGGTGGAGGCAACAGCCTTGTCACCGGTATTCATCAGCATAAAGCAGCCGGTACCGTAAGTGGTTTTAATGGTACCGGGGCTGATACAGGCCTGCCCCACCATGGCGGCCTGCTGATCTACCAGAATGCTGGAGATCGGTACTCGGGCACCGAGGAAATCCAGCGGGTCGGTAAAGGCGTACTGCATGGCGCTGTCGCGGATCTCCGGCAGCATCGCCCGATCAATGCCGAACAATTCCAGCAGTTCTTCATCCCACTGGCCTGTGTGGATGTTAAACAGCAGCGTACGGGAGGCAGTGGAGGCATCGGTGACATGGACGCGGCCGTGGGTGATCTTCCATACGATCCACGAATCCAGCGTACCGCACAGCAGACGCCCCTGCCGCATCAGATCCCGGGCACCCTCCACATGGTCGAGGATCCACTTGATCTTCGTGGCAGAGAAATAGGAGTCCACCATGAGTCCCGTCTTACTGTGGACGAGATCGTTATAGATATCAGCCAGCTGATCCGCCTCACGGGCGGTGCGGCGATCCTGCCAGACAATGGAATTGTAGATGGGCTGACCCGTGCCGCGGTCCCAGACCACCACCGACTCGCCCTCGTGGTTCAATCCCACGCAGACGATGGACTCGGGGCCTGCACCGGTGCTGGACAACGCCTGCAGCGTGGCGGAGAGGATAGAGGTCCACACCTCCCGCGCATCGTGCTCAACCCAACCTGCCTGAGGATAATACAGGGGGATTTCGTGATAGCCGCGGCCGGCCTCTTTCCAATTGCGATCAAAGAGGATCGCCGTGGTGCCGGCGGTGCTCTGATCCAGACCTAAATAGTACATATCCTTCATGACTACCTCACATCATCGTGCAGCCGATTCGCTGCTCTTTTTTATCAGTATAGTCCTCAATAGACCAAAAAACAATTCGATTTCAAAATCTTATCGCATTTTCATACTACAGGGAACCATGGTCTCCCGCAGTGTTCCGTTTACGCCCATACTGACGCACATCGCGGGCAGTGCAATTGAGGAACTTGCGGAAGGCGCGATTCATATGGGCCTGATCAAAGTACCCATAGTCCACCGCCGCATCCAGCAGCGACTTGGGCTGCTCATTAGCGATGTACTTGATGCAGAATTGCAGCTGCACCAATTCGCAGAAGAGTTTGGGAGAGAGTCCTGCATGGGACTGGAACACGCGGTTGAGATACCGCTCACTGCACCCCACCGTTCTGGCCAGTTCCTGAATTCGCAGGTTGCCCTGCTGGGCCTCAATTTCCTCCACGCAGCGGCTCACCAGTGCCATGGGAACGAAACTGCCCAAATCCCGGGCGGTGAGATAACGCTGCACCAACACATTGCGCTCATGGAAGGATTCACCGTGGCGCAACTGGGTCAGCAGTTCCGTTACACCACGGAAGAAGGTGTCCAGAGGCGTAAGACGGTCGGCAATATCGCTGACAGGAGCGGGGGCAATGGCCGTGGCACTGCCCGGACGCAGCCGCAGACAAAAGGCAGCGCTGTGGGGCGGGATTGTCAAATCCTCCACCGTGGCGGCGATGCCGCGGAAATAGCCTTGTGCCTCGGTGCGCCCCAACAGGAACACCAGCATGGTGCATCCGTCCGGCGGCAGCGGATAGGCCAGCGGCTCGGTGCCGTGGTTCTGCACCTCAAAGCTGTCCAGCAGAATATGGCCCAGCTCGTGCTCCCGGCGGAACATGCGGTGCTGGACACGGACAGCGGCAGACTCATAGAGGGAGGGTATATAGGCGCGTTCTTCCTGCGCCTCGACCACATACTGTCGGTTACTGATGAACAGTGACACGCCCTCACCTCCTTGCAAAAAACAGAACTATCCCGTTCCTGAATTCAGCATAACACATCGCCGTCTCTAAGAAAAGACCGTTTTTTACTATTTTCGAGTTTTCTGCAGAAAATAAGGCGAAATGGTACTTCAATTTTTTCTTTTTCCGTGGTATACTGACGATACTACGATAAGGGGTGAACTATGGAACTGCAGGATGTACAAAACCGATATGCCCATCATGTGCCGCGGCTGCTGAACGGCCGGGGGGAATTCGCCGTGCTGGTGCCGCTGGTAGAGCGGCCCGAAGGGCTGTGCCTCCTTTATGAAGTCCGCGCTGAGGGGATCCGTCAGCCCCGTGAGGTCTGCTTCCCCGGCGGAAAAATGGAGACCGGAGAGGATGCTGTCGCCTGCGCAGTGCGTGAGACATGGGAGGAGTTGGGGATCCCCGCTGAGGCCATTGAGGTCATCGCTCCCCTGGACTATCTCCATCTTCGCAATGACACCACCATGTACCCCATCCTCGCGCGGGTGGACGAAACAGCAGTGAATGCCCTCCATCCCAGTGAAGCAGAGGTGGCCGACACTTTTTTGGTGCCTGTCAAATGGCTGCAGGAGCACCCGCCCACATTATATCGCTATCCTATGCGGCCCATGATCGGGGAGGATTTCCCCTTTGAGGCGGTACAGATCCCTCGGGATTATCCCTGGGGCGACGGCCGTATGGAAGTTCCCGTTTACGAAGGACTCCCCTATCCCCTCTGGGGGCTCACGGCGCGGATCACCTATTACCTTCTCAAATCAATGGAATAAGAAAAGACACCCTCACGGGTGTCTTTTTTACTCTCAGCTTATGCCAGCAGATGCTCAAGGAGAATCTTCAGCCCCATGAGAATGAGGATGGCGCCGCCGGCAAACTCTGCCTTGGACTTATACCGGGCACCAAAAATGTTGCCGATATACACGCCGGCAAAGGAGATCACCAGGGTGGTCAGGCAGATCATCAGCACCGCCACAAAAATGGACACCGCCAATGTCACCATGGAAAAACTGACTCCTACAGCGAGGGCATCGATACTGGTGGCGATGGCCAGAAGCAGCAGTTCCTTATGACGCAGGGTACTGCAGCTGCAGTCCTCTTCCTCTTCTTTGCTCAGACTTTCCCGGATCATATTGCCGCCGATCACCGCCAACAGCACAAATGCGATCCACGGAGCAAGATTCGTCACATATTGGGCAAACTGAGAACCGAGGAACCAGCCGATGAGGGGCATGAGCCCCTGAAACACACCGAAATACACGGCGATCAGCAGCGCATGACGCACACGCACCTTTGGCATAGCCAGTCCCTTGCACACGGCTACCGCGAAGGCATCCATGCTCAAGCCCACGCCAATGAGAAAGATTTCCAGCAGTTTCATCTTCTTCTCCTTATAAAATAACAGGGATCTCTCTGTCAATTTCCAAGCGATTGGGGGAAACACGGCAGCAATAGGCAACTACGCGGACACCCGCTGCCGCTGCCTCCCGCAGCGCCGCACCGAAAGCGGGATGGGTCTCATCATTGGGGGCAAAGTCCGTTGCCTGTCCCATTTTTACCACGAAAAATACGGTGGCGAGATGCCCCTGCCCCACCGCCTCCGTCAGTTCCCGCAGATGCCTGACGCCGCGCTCTGTGGGGGCATCCGGAAAGAAAGCGTGTCCTTCCCGCTCCAGCGTAACCCCTTTGACCTCCACCAGATGGAGTCTTCCGTCACAATGGGTGAGGCAGAAATCGAGACGGGAGTTACCAAAGGAATACTCTCCCCGCACCTCCACCGCCAGCGGGTCATAGGTGCAGGCAAACTCGGCAAAGACCTTATTGGGGGCTTGGGAATCCATGTTGATGAGCATGTCTCCCTTCTCCACGGCAATGAGGTCCCACGCCGTTTTGCGGTTGGGGTTGGTGCCCTTTTCCAGATACACGACCGCCCCTTCTATCAACAGTTCACGGCAACGGCCCGTATTCTTCACATGGCATACCGTCTCGCAGCCATCCAACTCCACATGGGCAATAAAACGATTGGGTCGGGTGAGGAATCGACCCTGCCGCACCTCTCCGTATTGCATGGCGCTTCCCCTTTCTCGCAATTTTTGTCATTGTATCACATCTCCCCGTAATAGGAAAGTAAATTTTTCGTGAGAGTGCATAGGCTTCTGACATTTTTTTCATATAACTAACAAATTTTTAGGTATATTCCGTTTTTTACTTGCATTTATGCCAAATGTTTGGTACAATTCAAACTGTAAAATCATAATGGGAGGGATTCGGGAATTATGAACTATTCCAATCTGTTCGTCTGCTTGATGGGCGTCGGTACAGTGTTCATCGGACTGGTCTGCATTATTGCACTGGTGTCCGTAATGAGCTACATCTGCACCAAGACCGACAAGGTGATGCAAAAGCGTGCTATCCCTGCACCTGCCGCCGCACCCGTCGCTGTCTCCTCCTCTGTCGTAACGCCGGAAA
>JAFQCJ010000044.1 GCA_017416445.1 Oscillospiraceae bacterium
ATCATCCGCCGCGGCGACATGCAGGTGGAAGTGGACGGCTCCCGTGTGGACTGCTTCGAGCTGGTGCAGACCCGGGAAGCCCGCGAAGTCGAGGATCACAAGATCACCGTTATCGGCCCCGAGATCGACGAGATCCCTGTGGGTTCCAAGATTTCCCTGTCTTACACCATCGAGGTTGCCGGCAAGGCTATGCAGCCTGACTTCGAGTCCGTCATGGAGCGTAAGATCCATGCATGGCTGAACTGCATCGAGGGTGTTATGCACACCGGTCAGCGTGACATGATCCGTGTCCGTATCTCCAAGGCCGACTTTGAGGCTGGCTTCAAGTTCCGTCATCTGGGCGAAGTTCTGTACGCCAAGCTGAAGAGCGAGTTCGAGGCCATCGTGGACAAGTGCCAGGTGACCATCGTGGTTGGCGAGGAGCAGAACAAGGAGCTGCGCGCCAAGGCTAACGAGATCTTTGCTAAGCGTGACGACCGTCTGCGTTCCATGACCGACGAGTCCGTTCCCGTTTACTACACCTGCATTATGTGCCAGGCCTTCTCCCCCAGCCACGTCTGTATCGTTACCCCCGAGCGTCTGGGTCTGTGCGGTGCCGTGTCCTGGCTGGATGCTAAGGCAACCAACGAGCTGGATCCCACCGGTCCCTGCCAGGTGGTTCCCAAGGAGCGCTGCATCGACGAGCGCCTGGGCCGTTATGTGGATGTTGACGAGGCCATTGAGAAGTACTCTCACGGTGCTCTGGAGCACATCACTCTGTACTCCCTGTTCCAGGATCCCATGACCTCCTGCGGCTGCTTCGAGTGTATCTGCGGCGTGGAGCCCTGCTCCATGGGCGTGGTTGTTACCTGCCGTGAGCATGCCGGCATGACGCCTCTGGGCATGAGCTTCTCCGACATGGCTTCCATGACCGGCGGCGGCGTTCAGACTCCCGGCTTCATGGGCCACGGCAAGCAGTTCCTGTTCTCCAAGAAGTTCATCGCAGCTGAAGGCGGCCCCGCCCGTATCGTTTGGCTGCCCAAGGAGCTGAAGGAGCAGATCCGCGAGCGTCTGGACCAGACCGTCCTGGAGATGTACGGCATCGAGAACTTCTGCGACATGGTCGCCGACGAGACCGTCTGCACCGAAGATCCCGAGGAGCTGCTGGCATACCTGTCCGAAGTGGGCCACCCCGTCCTGGGCATGGAACCCTTCGACATGTAAGCGGCGAGTCGCCGCAGACAATTCGCACCAGGCCTTGTGGGAATCGTTACTGCCTTTCCTTGCCCGGTATCGTTACCTCTCTGTCATTGCGAGGAGTGGCAGCGTGCCGCCGCGGGCAATGCGCACCGAGCCTTTTGGTTGTCGTTACTGCCTTTCCTTGCCCGGTATCGAAACTGCTGTGACAATCCAAAGAATCAAAGCCCTCCCATTAAGAGCGTTGACATAAGAAAACAAGCAAAAAACCAGTAAAATCAACGCTTTTAAGGGCAGAGGGCAAACAGGTTAGCTCAAAAACTGAATAACCAAGCGACAAAAGGGATGTTACCGCAAGGCAGCATCCCTTTTCGCA
>JAFQCJ010000045.1 GCA_017416445.1 Oscillospiraceae bacterium
ACCTGCCACATTCGTCCCCGCAAGCAGGGCGAAGAGGGCGGCATCATGAAGCGTGAGGCTGCTATCTACGCCAGCAAGGTTCAGGTCGTCTGCCCCAAGTGCGACAAGGCCACCCGCGTCGCCATGGAGTTCAAGGGCGACAAGAAGGTCCGCGTGTGCAAACACTGCGGCGCCGAGCTTTAAGAAAGGAGAGAGTTGAAAAATGGCACGTCTGAAAGTGAAGTATACCGAAGAAGTGGCTCCCGCTCTCTTCAAGAAGTTCGGTTATAAGTCCACCATGCAGATCCCCCGTATCGACAAGGTCGTCGTGAACGTGGGCTGCGGTGAGGCCCGTGATAACGCCAAGATCCTGGAGGCTGTCTGCAACGATCTGGGCACCATCACCGGCCAGAAGGCCGTCGTCACCATCGCTCGCAAGTCCGTTGCGAACTTCAAGCTCCGCGAGGGTATGCCCGTGGGCGCTAAGGTTACGCTGCGCGGCGAGAAGATGTGGGAGTTCCTGGATCGTCTGTTCAACGTGGCTCTGCCCCGTGTCCGTGACTTCCGCGGCATCAACGCCAACGCCTTCGACGGCCGCGGCAACTATGCCCTCGGCATCAAGGAGCAGCTGATCTTCCCCGAGATCGACTACGATAAGATCGACAAGATCCGCGGTATGGATGTGGTCATCTGCACCACCGCCCAGACCGATGAAGAGGCTCGCGAGCTGCTGACTCTGGTTGGCGCTCCCTTTGAACGCTGAGTAGGAGGAGACGAAAGATGGCTAAAACGTCTATGAAGCTGAAGCAGAAGGCTCCGGCAAAGTTCTCTACCCGTAAGTACAACCGCTGCAAGATCTGCGGCCGTCCTCACGCTTACCTGCGTGACTACGGTGTCTGCCGTATCTGCTTCCGCACCCTGGCTTACAAGGGCGAGATCCCCGGTGTCCGTAAGGCTTCCTGGTAAAGCACCAAACAACAACTGTATCTAAGGGCATAAGCCCTGAAGATAAAAAGGATGGCGAAAGGTCACTGTTAATTAAACATCGCACCCTCGGGAGCGGCGGACTAAATTAGCAGTGATACCTCGCTGCCTCAACAGACACATGTCTGTAACTCTAAAATAGGAGGAATATTTGTTATGCACATCACTGATCCTGTTGCCGATATGCTGACTCGTATCCGCAACGCCAACAATGCAAAGCACGAGACCGTCGACGTTCCTGCCTCCAACATGAAGAAGAGCATTGCTCAGATCCTGCTGGATGAGGGCTACATCAAGGCCTTCCAGGTCATCGACGACAATACCCAGGGTGTTATCCGCATCACCCTGAAGTACAACGCCGGCAAGGAGAAGGTCATCACCGGTCTGCGCCGCGTTTCCAAGCCCGGTCTGCGCGTGTATGTGGGTGCCGATGAGCTGCCCCAGGTCCTGCGCGGTCTCGGTATCGCAATCGTTTCCACTTCCAAGGGCATCATGACCGATAAGGCTGCTCGCGCAGCTCATGTCGGTGGCGAAGTCCTGGCATTTGTCTGGTAAGGAGGGTATTGAACAATGTCTAGAATTGGTAGAATGCCCATTACCGTCCCCGCCGGTGTCACTGTCACCGTCGCGGAGAACAATGTTGTCACCGTGAAGGGCCCCAAGGGCGAGCTGACCAAGGCTCTGCGTCCCGAGATGATCATCGAGGTCGAGGGCAATGTGGTTTCCGTCAAGCGTCCTTCCGACAGCAAGATGCACACCGCCATGCACGGCATGACCCGCGCCCTGCTCAATAACATGGTCGTCGGCGTCAGCGAGGGTTTCAAGAAGACTCTGGAGATCAACGGTGTTGGTTACCGTGCCGCTAAGGAAGGCACCAACCTGGTCATGAACCTGGGTTATTCCCACCAGATCATCATGCCCGAGATCGATGGCATCACCATCGAGGTCCCCAATGCCAACCAGGTCGTCGTGTCCGGTCCCGATAAGCAGAAGGTGGGCCAGTTCGCCGCCAATGTGCGCGAGAAGCGTCCTCCTGAGCCTTATAAGGGCAAGGGCATCAAGTACAGCGATGAAACCATCCGCCGTAAGGTGGGTAAGACCGGCGCTAAGAAGTAAGGAGGTGTGCCGATATGATTAAAAGACCCAATACTAACGCTCAGCGTCTGAAGCGTCATAAGCGCGTTCGCGCCAAGGTGTTCGGCACTCCCGAGCGTCCCCGTCTGAACGTGTTCCGCAGCGAAAAGAACATCTATGCTCAGGTCATCGACGATGTGGCCGGCAACACCCTGGTGTCCGCTTCCTCTCTGGATAAGGCCATCGAGGGCAACGGCGGCAACAAGGCTGCTGCCCGCGCAGTGGGCAAGCTGGTGGCCGAGAAGTGCAAGGCCAAGGGTATCGACAAGGTCGTGTTCGACCGCGGCGGTTACCTGTATCACGGCCGTGTGGCCGAGCTGGCCGAAGGCGCCCGTGAGGGCGGCCTGGAATTCTAAGGGAGGAGGACGATAACAATGGCTAGATTTGAAAGAGAGCAGAGCGAGTACATTGAGAAGGTAGTCGCTACGAATCGCGTTTCCAAGACCGTTAAGGGCGGTCGTGTCATGAAGTTCTCCGCTCTGATGGTCGTCGGCGACGGCAAGGGCAAGGTCGGTTTCGGTCTGGGTAAGGCCGCCGAGGTGCCCGAGGCCATCCGCAAGGGCATTGAAGATGCTAAGAAGAATATGATCACCATCTCCCTGTCCGGTAGCACCATTCCTCACGAGATCATCGGTGAGGCTGGCGCTGGCCGCGTGCTGATGAAGCCCGCCGCTCCCGGTACCGGCGTGATCGCTGGTGGTCCCGTCCGTATCATCTGCGAGGCCGCCGGCATCAAGGACATCCGTACCAAGTGCCTGCGT
>JAFQCJ010000046.1 GCA_017416445.1 Oscillospiraceae bacterium
CCACATAACCGATAACAAGCAGCAGTAAAAGAGCAACAATGCCAATGAGGATTTTCCAGCGTTTCTTCATTTTGCTTATCTCCCGTTTACAAATTTCGTCAAATGTAGTATACTATACCCAAGAGATTTTGAAAAGAGGTATTCTCCGTGAGACGCATTGTGATCCGTTTTAATGCCCCTGTGCTGCTGACCTTCGCCCTCCTGTCCCTCATTGCCCTTATTTTGGGCAACTGGACGGACGGCGCCACCACCTATCGCTATTTCAGCGTCTATCGCTCCTCCTTGGGCGATCCGCTGACATACCTCCGCCTGTTCACCCATGTATTGGGTCACGCGGACTATAGCCACTACATGAACAATATGCTGCTCCTGCTGTTGGTTGGCCCCGTGGTGGAGGAAAAGTACGGTCACCGCACCATTTTCTTCTCCATTCTGCTGACGGCACTGGTAACGGGTCTTGTGCAGTTTGTGTTTTTCCCCAATACCGCCCTCCTCGGCGCAAGCGGCATCGTCTTTATGATGATCGTCCTGTCCTCCTTCACGGAGATGCGAAAAGAGGGCATCCCCATCACCCTGATCCTCGTGGTGATCTTCTACTTGGGCGGCGAACTGCTGGACGGCATCTTGAACCGCGACACTGTCTCGCAGCTGACCCACATTGTGGGCGGCGTCTGCGGCTTGATCTTCGGTTTCTCTTACAAGGGACGGAGACGATAAATACGCACATAAAAACCTCGAAGGAAGTTTCCTTCGAGGTTTTCTTCTTTTATAGAGGCATCCAGCTGCCGCTGCCTGTTGCCAGCAGCTTCTTCGTGGCGGCATCGTAGAGTTCTGCCCGCTGACGGATCAGACTGCGGCCTGCCTTGACGATGTAGACCTTCAAGTCCACCTCCATGCCCAGCTCCACCCCACGGAGGAAGGAGATGGTCATGTCGGTGGTAGTGGCCTCGTTATCCCCTGCGGTGAGATTTGCCACCACACCAAAGGCGGTGTCGAACATGCCCGCAATGGCGCCGCCGTGGATACCGCCCCGCTCGTTGATCTGCCATTTCTGCGTTTCAAAGCGGTAGGTGACGGACTGCTCCTCGTAGTTACAGTCCACCAGATGTGCCTTCATATTTTCATCGAAGCCGCCGTCCCCCAAGTTGAGGTAGTGCTGGGACTTCCGCTCCACCAGTTCAATCCATGCCTGTTTTTGATCCATGTTCTCTATCTCCTTATTTCTTTTTCTTCTCCAACAGACGGCGGCGCAAAGCCTCGGCCGTCTCCTTCATGCCCTGCCGCGCCTCTTTCAGTTCCTTCTCCGCGTGGCGCTTCATCTCCTCTTTCCACAAGGCGGTAAAGCGGTCAGCGGCGGCGTGGATGGCGCTCTTTTCCTCTTTGCTGTCGTGGTAGCGCCGCAGCAGCTCGCCGCCGTGCTGCCACACCTCCTCCAAGGTGGCGTATTGCCCACCGTTGCTGAGGAGTTCATAGAGGGCATCGGAAAAGGCGCGGCGCTCGGTAAGGCTCAGTTCTTCCACCCACTTATCTGCCAATCGCTCGCTGATCTGCCCCAACTGAGAGCGCTGAGGCAAAGTGACGAAGCGATTGCCTATCACACTCCACGACATAGGCTCATGCTGCAAGAGGAAGTGCTGGTCGCTGTGGATGACCGTATAATTCTCCTGCTGCTGCAGGAGAACACCCACGATAGACTCGGCGGGGATATAGCTGTGGGTGCGCTCCGCCATAGGGAGATAGCGCTCCTCTTTCCACGGAGATGCGGCAAAGCCCGGGCCATCGTTATTATAGGCCGCCACGATGCGCTTTTGCACACGGGGCGACACATGGAGAGCGGCATACATGGCCAAGTTGCCGCCCTTGGAGTGACCGCCAAGGCGCAGCAGCCTGCCACGGTTGGAAGCGGCAATCGCCTCCACATACTCAACTGCCCGCCGCTGGGCGGGAACGGCATCGAGGAAGCTCAAATTCAAATCCTCTTTCCAGCCGATGATAGAGGTATCCGTACCCATAAAGGCGCAGAAGAGGCTGCCGTCGGGCAGACGGAATGTCACGGCATCGAACTGCTTTTCCTGGGAAATATCCTTCTCCGTCATGTAGCCAAAGATGCCCACCTCACCAAATCGGCGGCTTTCCGCCGCAGCGCGGAGGAGGGGCAGATATTCCAGCTGAGAAAGCCCCTGCTGCTCGTCCTCACTGCGCATGAGCGGCGCGAGGGTACGGAGGGGCGTGGCCTCCCCTGCCTTCACCGTCGTAAGGGAGGGGAAACGGCGGAAATTGAGGTAAGCGATAATGCAGAAAATCAGCTGATCCACCTCGTTGAAGGGGTCGACGGCAAAGGTGAGGTCACCGCGCCAGCGGAGATAGTCCATCACCGTATGATGCTGCTGCTTTTTATCCATGGCCCTGCGACCTTCCTTTCCTTCATTTTGGCATATTGTAGCATATCGGCAAGGGAGAAACAAGTAACAAGGTGTAAACAATCAGCGCAGAAAAAAGACCGCCCGAAGGCGGTCTTTTCCAATTCAGTTCTTAGCCCGGAGGCCAGGTCATGTCGCGGCCGGACAGCACATGGAAATGCAGGTGCTTCACGGTCTGACCTGCCTGATCGCCGCAGTTGTTGACGATGCGGTAATCCTCGCAGCCAAGGTCTGCGCAGATCTTGGCGATAGCGGCGAAGCAGTGAGCCACCACCGCAGCGTTGGTCTCGTCGATCTTGCGGGCGCAGCAGATGTGCTCCTTAGGCACCACAAGGAAGTGGACGGGAGCCTGAGGCTCGATGTCATAGAAGGCATAGCAGAGATCGTCCTCATAGACCTTCTTGCTGGGGATGTCACCATCGATGATGGCGCAGAACAAACAATCGTTACGCATAGATCGTATCTCCTTTCCTTTTTAGGGAATTCCTTACACTCTCTCGCTGACGAAGGGCTTCACAGCAGCCAAAGCCTCATTGACCTTGGACTTATCGCTACCGCCGCCCATGGCGCTGTCGGGCTTGCCGCCGCCCTTACCGCCCACGATGGGGGCGATGGTCTTGATGATGTCGCCGGCCTTGATGCCACGGGCCACAGCATCCTTACCGCAGACAGCCAGTAGGCTCAGCTTCTCGTTCACCAGTGCGATGACGGCCACCACGGCGCTGTCCTTATCCCGGAGCAGGTCGCCCAGCTGACGCAGGCTATTGGCATCGCCCTCGGTGACGGTGGCGGTGACCACATGGATACCGCCCACATCCTCGGCATTCTTCAGCATATCGTCAGCGCCGCCGGCAGAGGCCTTGGCCTTGAACTGCTCGATCTGACGCTTGTACTCACGGATCTCGTCCAGGAGGTCGCCGATACGGCCGCACAGCAGGTCGGGGGAGGTCTTCAGCATGCCGGAGGCCACGCGGAGCTTCTCGCGGTCATTCATCATAGCAAGCTGAGCTTCAGCGCCCACCACGGCCTCGATACGGCGCACGCCGGAGGCCACGCTGCCCTCGGACACAATGCGGAAAGAGCCAACCTTCGCGGTGTTGTCGAGATGCGTACCGCCGCAGAACTCCACGGACACATCGCCCATCTCCACCACGCGAACCACATCGCCGTACTTCTCGCCGAAGGTGGCAACGGCGCCCTTCTGCTTGGCCTCTTCAATGGGCAGCTCCTCGGTGACGACGCTGTGGCCTGCCATGATCCAGCTGTTCACCAGATTCTCGATCAGCTGCAGGGTGTGACCATCCACGCCCTCAAAGTGGCTGAAGTCGAAGCGGAGACGATCGGGCTCCACCAAAGAGCCTGCCTGATGGACATGGTCGCCCAAAATCTTCATAAGAGCGGCATCCAGCAGGTGGGTAGCGCTGTGTGCGCGGCGAATGGCGGCGCGGCGCTCGGTATCAATAGAAGCGGTGACGGTATCGCCCACCTTCAAGCTGCCGCGCAGGAGCTTGCCGTAGTGCATATACTTGTCGCCCTTATTCTTCTGCACATTGTTGACCTCGAAGGACAGGGCGTTGCCCTTGCCCTCCAGATTCTCCACGCTCTCGTCGGCGCTGTCGCAGAGATAGCCGTGGTCAGCGGTCTGACCGCCCATCTCAGCGTAGAAGGGGGTCTGATCCAGCACCACGATGGCATCCATACCGGCCACGATCTCGTCCACATGCTCACCGTCAGCAACGATGGCCAGCACCTTGGCATCGTCGATGGCATCGTAGTCATAGCCCACGAACTCGGTGGCGGGCATGTCCTGACCGAACTCCACGCCGGCCCAGCCCAGATCGCCCAGTGCCTTACGAGCCTCACGGGCGCGAATCTTGTCCTCCTCGCGCTTGGCGTAGTAGGCATCCATATCCACGCTCATGCCCTCGTCCTCCACCATCTCGATGGTGAGGTCGATGGGGAAACCGTAGGTAGCCGCCAGATCGAAGGCGTTCTCACCGGAGAATACGGTGTCGCCCTTGGCCTTGTGAGCGGCCAGCATCTCGTTGTAGATGCGCATACCGGCATCGATGGTCTTGGCGAAGTTCTCCTCCTCCACGCGGATGACCTTGGTGATATACTCGGCGCGCTCGCGCAGCTCGGGATAGTGACCCTCGTTCTCGTGGATGACGGTCTCCACCACATTGAAGAGGAAGGGATCGTTGACGCCCAGCAGCTTACCGTGACGGGCAGCGCGGCGCAGCAGGCGGCGCAGCACATAGCCGCGACCCTCGTTGGTGGGACGGACGCCGTCGCAGATCATAAAGGCAGCGGAGCGGATGTGGTCGGTGATGATGCGGAGAGAAACATCCTTCTTCTCGCTCTCACCGTAGTGAGCACCGGTGATCTCGGAGACCTTATCGGTGATGTTCATGACGGTATCCACATCGAAGAGGCTCTTCACATTCTGACACACGCAGGCAAGGCGCTCAAGGCCCATGCCGGTGTCGATGTTCTTCTGGCTCAGCTCCGTGTAGTTATTGTTGCCGTCGTTGTTGAACTGGGAAAAGACATTGTTCCACACCTCGATGTAGCGGTCGCAGTCGCAGCCCACGGTGCAGTCGGGCTTGCCGCAGCCGTACTCGATGCCGCGATCGTAGTAGATCTCGGAGCAGGGGCCGCAGGGGCCGGAGCCGTGCTCCCAGAAGTTGTCGGCCTTGCCGAAACGGAAAATGTTCTCAGCGGGGATGCCGATCTCCTTGTTCCAGATGTCGAAAGCCTCGTCATCGGCGGGGGTGGTCTCGTTGCCCTCGAACACGGAGGGATAGAGACGATCGGGCTCCAGCCCCACCCACTCGGGGGAGGTCAGGAACTCCCAGGACCAGTGAATGGCCTCGCGCTTGAAGTAGTCGCCGAAGGAGAAGTTGCCCAGCATCTCAAAGTAGGTGCCGTGGCGTGCAGTCTTACCGATATTCTCAATATCGCCGGTACGGATGCACTTCTGGCAGGTGCAGACGCGGCGGCGGGGAGGCACCTGCTCGCCGGTGAAGTAGGGCTTCATGGGCGCCATACCGGAGTTGATGAGCAGGAGGCTGGCATCGTTCTGAGGGATCAGGGAAAAGCTGGGCAGACGCAGATGGTCTTTCGTCTCAAAAAAGCGCAGGAACATCTCGCGCAGTTCGTTGAGACCATGATAGGGATGAGACATAGTGGTTACTCCTTTTCTATTCTAAATTTTTGAATTACCTAAACAAAAAACGCCCCGCCCCACACATAGGGGCGAAGCGCAGCTTCACGGTACCACCCTAATTTGACGGCAAATGCCGTCATCTCAAGAAGTCCTCTATCGGGGACAAATCGGACGGCTCATCACCGTCAGCTCGGAAGTGGCTGTCCGCTTAGCCTGTCCCGAAGGGCTTGCACTATCCCCTTCTCGCTCTGGGCGGCACGGGCGAACTGGTTTCCTCATCGCTTTTTCATATGCAATTATTCTACCACATCTTTCGTCATTGTCAACGGGAAAGTGGAGTTTTTTTAGGCACAATCACAAAAAAGAGAGCCTTGCGGCTCTCTTTTCAGCATCTTAGTCTTTCGCGCTCAAGTCGGCGGCGCGGCGTACGAAACTCATAGCAGGCACAGCCTGCGGCAGGCGCATACGGAACACCATCTGCGGGGTCTTCACTTCATTAAGGATGTTGCCCTCGCTGTCCACCATGGGCGCTGCGGTGATGGTAAAGGGCTTGGTATCGGGGCCCACCACCTCCAGCGCATCCCCTGCGGCGAACTTATTGCGGAGGCTCAAAGTAGCCATACCTTCCTCGTCACAATCCATCACCACGGCGCAGATCTGCCAGTCGCGGATATAACGGGAGTTTTCATAGTACTGTCCCGGCGGGCCGTAGAAGAAACCTGTGGCATAGTGGCGGTGGCTTACATGCTCCACCTCATCGCGCCACACGGGATCAATGGGACGACCTGCCGCCACATCGTCCAACACATGGCGGTATGCGCCCGTGACAATAGCGGCATAGTAGGCGGACTTGGCGCGGCCCTCGATCTTCAGGCAGTCCACACCCGCCTCCATGAGATCGTCCAAATGGTCGATCATGCACATATCACGGGAGTTCATGATGTAGGTCCCCGTCTCGTCCTCGAACACGGGGAAATATTCGCCGGGGCGTTTCTCCTCCACCAGTGCGTACTGATAGCGGCAGGGCTGGGCGCAGGCACCACGGTTGGCATCGCGGCCCGTCATATAGTTGGACAGCAGGCATCTCCCCGAATGGGACACGCACATAGCGCCGTGGGCAAACACCTCGATCTCCAGCTGAGGATCGGTACGGCGGCGAATCTCGGCAACCTCCTGGAGACTCAGCTCACGAGCCAGCACCACACGCTTGGCTCCCAAGTCGAACCAGCTCTGTGCCGCAGCGTAGTTGGCGATAGACTGCTGGGTGCTGATGTGGCGCTCACAGTGGGGGGCGTATTTTCCCGCCATGGTGAAAGCACCCAGATCGGCGATAATAAGGGCATCCACACCCGCCGCGTCCAGCCGCTCCAGATGGGCAGGCAAAGCGTCCACCTCACCACTGCGGGGCATGGTGTTGACGGTCACATGGGTTTTCACCCTGCGGTCATGGGCGTAGCGGACGGCGGCAGACAGCTCTTCATCGGTAAAGTTGCCAGCAAAGGAGCGCATA
Organism: Oscillospiraceae bacterium; assembly: GCA_017416445.1. GTDB lineage: Bacteria > Bacillota > Clostridia > Oscillospirales > Oscillospiraceae > Vescimonas. The sequence goes on from JAFQCJ010000046.1 coordinate 7,100, forward strand.
CCGAAAGATGTGCCCGCCAAGTAGACGGCATCCGCGCCGTAGGCCACCGCCATTTTCAGTTTTTCCATATCCCCTGCAGGGGCGAGCAATTCAGGCTTTTTCCAGTTCATTAGTCGGGCTGATACATATCGCTGTTGACGAAGTTGATGTGGTCGTTGTAGCTGGAGAAGAAGTGGTTCACACCGTCCTTACCGGCAGCAAAGTAGAAGTAATCCGTGTCGTTGGGATAGACAGCGGCGCGGATAGAGCTGAGGCCGGGACAACAGATGGGGCCCACAGGCAGACCGGGATATTTGTAGGTGTTATAAGGCGTATCCTTCTCAATATCGAAGTCCGTCTTATCCTTACCCTCGATATAGAGGGAGTAATAGATGGTGGTATCCAACTGCAGATAGCCGTAAGTCTCACGGTCGGTGGTATTCATACGGTTATAGAGGACAGAGGCGATGTTCTTACGCTCTGTCTCATTGCCGATACCTTCCTTCTCGATGATGGAGGCCATGGTGACGATCTCTTCCCAAGTGTAAGCAGAGCCACGGATATCCGCCATCAGCTCGTTATCGAAATGCAGCACAAAGTTGGTCAGCATGGTGTCGATAGCGTAGACAGCGGAGCGGTCAGGGTCAAAGGCATAGGTGTCGGGGAAGAGATAGCCCTCCATACGGCGGATATCGCCCTTGAGTTCATCATCAAGGAACTCATAGTCCTGGAACTCGTAGTTGGCACAGGCATCCTCCAGCTCCTCATAGGTGGCAACACCCTTATCAGCCAGCATGGCGAGGATCTCATGGACCATCATACCCTCAGGGATCGTAACGCTGATCCAACCCTCTTCCTCTACAAGATCTGCCTCATAGTCGTGCATATTGCGGATGAGCGCGCGGTAGTCCATCTCGCTGTGGAGTTCCCACTCACCGGGGTCAATGACATCCTTGGCGTCGAAGAACAACCCACCCACAAGGTGGAAAAACCAGCGGTGGTTGATGAGGCCGGCATCCTTCAGCTTTTTGGACACCTCACTCACGGATTCCCCCTCCTCCACGCTGATGGTGGTGGTCACGGCATCTTTATTCAGGGAACACATATCGTTCACCAGCAGCCAGCCGATACCGGCCAACAGGCAGGACACCACCAATACGCACAGAAGATACAGGACTACGCCATGACGGCTGCGCTTCTTCTTTTTCTTACCGGCGCTCTGGCGGCGCACTTCCTCAGCGTTATAATACGCCGTTTCGTACTTATTCTTATCGTTTGCCATAACGGTTTCCTTTCTCTCAGCGGTCACAGGAGGTCACTAAGACGCTCCACGATCTCGCTGTGGATATCCTCAACGGAGCGCAAGACTCCGTCCTTTGCACAATCAACTTTCTCCCAGCCACAGCGCTCCACCACAAACACGGCGTTTTCACGGCAGCGGCGCAGATATGCGCTGTCCTGCTCGTGGATATCGGCGTGGGTGTGGGTGTCGCTCTCGCGGCGGCGCATAAGCTGCTCCGTCACCTCTGTAGGGAGATCGAGGTACAATACGCGGTCAGGTGCAGGCAGCCCCAGGAGACGATGTTCAAAATCGAAGAGCCAGTCCAGAAACTTGCCCCGCTCCTCCGGGGGCAGTTTGGAGGTCTGATGTACGGCGTTGGAGGTGGTGTAGCGATCGGCGATCACCAAGCCACCCTCTTCATAGAACTTACCCCAATCCTGCTTATAGGACGCGTAGCGGTCAGCAGCATAAAACATAGAGGCGGCATAGCAGTTCACATCATCGGGCTTGTCCCCAAAAGCGCCGCCGAGGTAAAGGCGGATCAGAGCCGAGGACTCCTCGGTATAGCGGGGAAACTCCAATTTTTTGAAGGGTACGCCGCGCTTTTCCAGGGCCGCGCACAGCATGGCCGTCTGGGTTGCCTTACCCGAGCCGTCCGTTCCTTCAAATACGATCAGCGTTCCCATAGTATTCCTCTTCCTTTACATAGTAATACGCATAGCATTATACCACTCTTTTTCCCGTTTGTAAACAACAACAGCGGCTTGAGCCATATTGCCCAAGCCGCCGGAAGTGTTATGATACCGTTTGGTGTTTCTTTTTGCGCTCCTCGTAGAACATATTGAGGACATAGAGAATGACGCCTGCCCAGATGAAGTAGAAGCTTACCAGCTTGTCGCGATTCAGCATCTCCCCCATGATCATACTGCAGAAAATGCCGATGGTGGGGCTGAGATACTGGCAGATACCGGTGGTCATCATGGGGAGGTTCCGTACACCCACGGCGTAGAACAGCATGGGGGCCGCCGTCACCACACCGGAACCCAGGATCAGCAGGAAGCGGACGAAATCCACCGCTGCCACACCGTTATCGCCCATGCGGAAGATGAGGATATAGAGGATAGCCAACGGCACCATCATCAAGATCTCCATGGTGGTGCTGACGATAGAGTCGATGGTCAGGCTCTTCTTAATGGCGGCGTAGATGGCGAACAGCACCGCCAGAGAAATGGTCACATAGGGCACGCCGAAGCCATTGGTACTCAGCACGATGCCCGCCACCACGATGGCGAGGATCACCAAATGACGCCAAGAGAGCTTCTCTTTAAAGATCACTGCGCCGAAGGTGAACACCACAAGGGGCTGGATATAGTAGCCCAAAGAGCACTCCAGCACGCGGCCGTTCTGCACGGCCCACAGGTAGATGGCCCAGTCGAGGAACAGCAGCACCGCTGCGGGGATCTCCCGCTTCAGCACCTGCTTGTCGCAGAACGCCGCCTTCAGCTGGGGGAGCTTCCCCTGTAACTTCAGCAGCAGCACACAGCATACACCCGCAAAAATAATGCGGCAGGCCAGCAGGAAAAAGGTGTCCATCCCCTCGCAGAGATACCAGTACAGGGGCTGGAATCCCCAAATGAGGAAGCAGCAAAGCATTGCTGAAATACCTTTTTTGTAATTGTAATTGCCCATAGGGATCATCTCTTTTCGCATAAATATTTACTTTTCGTGGAAACGATGGTAAAATCATATCACCGCAGACAAAAAATGGCAATACTCTGTTAAGAAAATTTTTTGGAGGTCACCATCATGCTCCTTTTCGATATGGACGGCACCCTCATTAACTCCAACGGCATTTGGCACGATGTGGATGTGAAATTTTTGGAAAACCACGGTCTGCCCTACACACAGGAATACTACGAGGGCGTTGCCCACACGGCGCTGCCTCTGGCGGCGGTGTTTACCAAGGAATACGGCAAGTTGGAGGAATCCTGCGAGGAGATCATCGCCGAGTGGATGGACTTGGCAGGCGATCTCTACCACACCGTCCCCATCAAGGCAGGGGTGCGGGAATATCTCGACAAGTGCCGCGCCAAGGGAGAGCGGATGGCGGTGCTGACCTCCTGCGTCCCCTCCCACTGCCGCGACGCCTTGGAGAGCCACGGCCTTAATGAATATTTTGAGGAGATCTTCTTCGCTCAAGAAATGGGACTTGATAAGCGCAAGAGCGAAATCTACAAGAAGGTAGCCGACCACCTCGGCGTGAAGCCCGAGGATTGCACCATGTATGACGACTCCACCGCCGCTTGCCGCGCCGCCCGTGAGGCGGGGATGCAAGTGGTGGGCGTGTACGATGACTTCTTCCGCGGCGAATGGGAGGAGCTCCAAACCATCTGCCACCGCACCATCCGATCTTTTGAGGAACTACTGTAACGACAAAAAAGCACCCGAAAGGGTGCTTTTTTCACGCCTAAAAGCTGCCGATGGGGATCGAGCCATCGTCGCTGCCCTTGGTGATGGAGAGGATTTGAATGTAATAGCCCTTACCATTCTCCATGTCCACATAGACCCGCTCCCCTGCCCGATGACCCATCACGGCGCGGCCTACGGGGGATTCTTTGCTGATCCAGCCCTTCAAGGCATCCTGCCGC
>JAFQCJ010000047.1 GCA_017416445.1 Oscillospiraceae bacterium
GAAGCGATACGCAGCAGATTTACAGTCTGTCCCCTTTGGCCACTCGGGAACTCCCCCATATTCAGTTCGTTTCAGTAGCCTGTCTGGAGCCGGTAGACGGACTCGAACCCCCGACCTACTGATTACAAATCAGTTGCTCTACCAACTGAGCTATACCGGCAGCTGAACAGAACACGCTTATTATAGCCACGCAGGCGGCGTTTGTCAAGAGCTTTTTTATCTTTTTTGGCGAAAAAGAACCGGGGCGATTATAGCCCAATGCAATTAAGTATTGTGTCATTGCGAACCAGCGACTGATGTCGCTGGTGTGGCAATCTCCTCCTGTTTAGGGGATTCCCACGCCAGTGTGAGCACTGGCTCGGAATGACAGATTTCTTAATGGAACGGCATTGAGTTATCGCCCCGGTTTTGCTGTTTAGATTTCAATATCCAGCTTGGAAATCACGCTTGCGCAGCGGTCACACAGGTCGTCTGCATTGCTGCTGACAGAGTGCATCCAGCACCGGGGGCACTTGACGCCCTTGGCCTCGCTGACGCCCACGGTCAGGTCGGGGAAGTTGACACCGCTGCCAACCTCTGCGCCCGCCTCGGGAGCGCTCCAGTCGCAGCTGGACACGATGCAGATCTCGGCCAGGTTTACATCAGCGCAAGCTGCCTTCAGCGCATCGCTGCCCTGCAGCGCCACATGGGCCTCCAAAGCCTTACCGATCCGCTTGTCCGCACGGGCCTTCTCCAGCACACCGTTGACATCCTGGCGCAGCTTCATAACGGTCTCCCACTTGGTCATCACATCCGCAGGAAGGGCATATGCGCTGAGATTTTCGGGCATCTGGTTCAGCAGGATGTTGCGTGCATCATCGCCGTCGCGGTGGGGCATTGCCTGCCAGATCTCATCGCAGGTAAAGGCCAGAATGGGAGCGAACAGCTTTGCCATGGTATCCACGATCAGGAACAGCGCGGTCTGAGCGGAGCGGCGGCGGTTGCCGTTGGGCTCTTCGCAGTACAGCCGATCCTTGATGATATCCAGATAGAAGGAGCTAAGCTCAACCACGCAGAAATCGTTGATGGCGTGGGTGATCACATGGAACTCGTAGTTTTCATAAGCCTTGCGGCACAGAGCGATCAGGTCGTTCAGCTTGGTCAGCGCCCACTTGTCCAGCTCCTCCATATCGGCAACAGCAACCAGATTGTTGGGGTCGAAGTCGCTGAGGTTACCAAGGCAGTAACGGGCGGTGTTGCGGAACTTCAGATAGTTCTGAGCGATCTGCTTGAAGATCTCCTTGGAGCAGCGCACATCTGCGTGGTAGTCGGAAGAAGCCGCCCACAGACGAACGATATCAGCGCCGAAATCCTTGATCAGATCGGCAGGATCCACGCCGTTGCCCAGGCTCTTGTGCATTGCACGACCCTGACCGTCAACAACCCAGCCGTGGGTCAGCACCTGCTTAAAGGGTGCGCCCTGGTCCAGTGCGCCAACGGAGGTCAGCAGAGAAGACTGGAACCAGCCGCGGTACTGGTCAGCGCCCTCCAGATATACATCTGCAGGCCACAGCTCGGGAGTGCGGTGCATCAGGGATGCAAAGTGGGTAGAGCCGGAGTCAAACCAGCAGTCCAGGGTGTCGGTCTCCTTGGTGAAGGTCTTGCCGCCGCAATGGGGGCAGGTGAAGCCTTCGGGGATCAGCTCCATTGCGTCCTTTTCAAACCAGATGTTAGAGCCGTGCTCGTCGAACAGCTTGGAGATCTTGGCAATGGAATCGGGGTTGGAAACGGGCTTGCCGCAGTCTTCACAGTAGAAAACGGGGATGGGCAGACCCCAGCGGCGCTGACGGGAGATACACCAGTCGGCACGCTCGCGGATCATACTGACCATTCTGTCCTCGCCCCAGGCGGGATACCACTGCACATTTTCAATGGCCTTGACCGCCTGATCCTTGAAGGATTCCACAGAGCAGAACCACTGAGGCGTTGCGCGGAAGATGGTAGGCTTCTTGCAGCGATCGTGGTGGGGGTAGGAGTGGACAACATCCTCGGAGGCGAACAGAACGCCGCTTTCCTTCATATCTGCCAGGATGATGGGGTTGGATTCCTCGGTCTTCAGGCCGGCGTACTTGCCGGCATACTCGGTGTGGCGGCCGTGATCGTCCACGGGAACCACCAGCTCAACGCCGTAGCGCATACAGGTCTGGTAGTCATCCGCACCGAAGCCGGGAGCAGTGTGCACCAGACCCGTACCGGAATCCATAGTAACATACTCTGCGGTCATCAGCAGAGAGGTTTTGGGAAGGAAGGGATGCTTTGCCAGCATCTTCTCAAAGAATGCGCCGGGGTAGGTGGCCAGGATCTCATAGCTGGTGTAGCCGCCGGCACCCATAACCTTTTCTGCCAGCGCCTCGGCAACGATGAAGATCTCATCGCTGTAGTCGGGCTTGACCAGAGCGTAGGTCTCACGGGGATGGAGGCTGATGCCCATATTGCCGGGCAGCGTCCAGGTGGTGGTGGTCCAGATAAGGAAACAGACCTTGCTCAGATCGAAGCCGGACAGCTTGCCCAGATCGTCGTGCATGGGGAACTTGACATAGACGGTGGTACACGGATCGTCCTTGTACTCAATGTCCGCTTCTGCCACAGCGGTGGAGCAGTAGGGGCACCAGCTGACGGGCTTCAAGCCCTTGTAGATAAAGCCCTTGTCGAACATCCGGCCAAAGACCTTGACCTCCTGGGCTTCAAAATGCTTATCCATCGTGCGGTAGGGATGCTCCCAATCGCCCACGACGCCCAGCCGCTTGAAGCCGCCCATCTGCTTCTGGATGAAATCCTCAGCAAAGGCTTCGCAAGCGGTGCGGAACTCGGGAACGGACATATCCTTGTTCAGCTTTTTCTTGGAAGTTTCGATTGCGCGCTCGATAGGCAGGCCGTGGTTGTCCCAGCCGGGGACATAGGGGGTGTAGTAGCCCATCATTGCGTGGCTGCGGACGATAAAGTCCTTCAGGGTCTTGTTCAGGGCGTGACCCATATGAATGTAGCCGTTAGAGAAGGGAGGGCCGTCGTGGAGAACGAAGGGGGGCAGATCCTTGTTCTTCTCCAGCATTGCGTTGTAAAGATCCTGCTCCTGCCAGCGCTCCAGCATACCGGGCTCCCGGGCAGGCAGACCGGCTTTCATAGGAAAGTCCGTCTTGGGGGTGATGATGGTGTTTTTGTATTCCATTGGATTGTTACCTCCATATAAATTTCTTACAATTCATAGCGGCGAAGCCGCAAAAGGCTTCCCCCGGGGGAAGCTGTCAAAAATCTCTGATTTTTGACTGATGAGGAACGCGGGCGGTAATCTTACGGTCTGCGCATTGTAATAGGCTTGTTGCTGCCTTGGAGTGAGGACAACCCTCATCCGACCTCGCTTTCGCTCGGCCCCCTTCCCCCAGGGGACGGCTAGAAAAAATGCCTTTGTCCCTCTTGATAAGAGACAAAGGCTTTCTACCTCTGCGGTA
>JAFQCJ010000048.1 GCA_017416445.1 Oscillospiraceae bacterium
GCGTAACGGGAACGAAGATTTCGGACTGAAGTCCCTTAACAACTGTTAAGCTCATTTTTTCCTCCTATTAAAAATCAAGTAATATTTTTATTTGGTGGCCTGCATCTCTGCCTGCCGTTTGTGGTAAGTATCAAGATTGCTAACGTACTTGGTATTGGGCTCAGCACTCAGCTGCTTGGGCGGCGTCATGCAGAATCCAACCGGCTGACCTTTAACTATCTCATAGTCGCACAGGAACATTCGCATGGGGAATACGAAATCGCCTTCGCAGTTTACAAACTCTATGCCGGCGGCACAGTCGTCTCTCCTGTTTACCTTGCCCTCAACAGTGAGGTACATCCCGTCCCTCGCAAAGGAGAACCGGGGGAAGGTGGCGGGAGCGGGCTTGGGGCCCAGCTGCTCGGGGAAGCTCATGTTCCATCCGAACTCCTGACCGACCATCAGGGGATGGTCGTGAATGTACATCCACAGGGGGAGCTTTATGCAGCCCAGCCTGCCTTTAACGTCCATTCGCGCGAAGTCTTCGCCGATCTCGATCAGCACGCCTTCGATGTAGATAGTTTTATCGCCGTAGTTCAGCATATCTTTAGTTGTACTTTTCCTTACGCTTAGCGCTCATGGGCAGGGACTGCTCATTCTCTACCAGCTCGATCTTGGAGCCGCGGGCGGCTTCGATCAGCTCGATGTTGGTGGACTTAACGTTAGCGTTCCACTTCTTCTCGGGAGCCTTAACGGGTTCGCCGGCCATCTGAGCCTTCAGCATGGCAAGAGCGCGAACGGCGTCTTCGGGGCACAGAGTGTTGCAGCCGAGAACTTCGTTCTCAATACCGGCTTCGGACTTGTTGTTGTCGACCATGTGGGTCATGTACTTGTTACCAACAACCAGAGCGCCCTGTACTGCGCAGAAGGACATACCAACTACGGGGATACCGCGCTGGCCGATCTGCTCGTGGTGGGAAGCGAAGTCAACGTGGTTGTTACCGAAACCTTCGGTGGTGATGAAGGCACCGTCAACGTCCATAGCTTCTACGGTCTGGCCGAGACGACGGGATACGTAGAACTTTTCGCCGTTGATCTGGGGGGAACCTACGAATACTACGCCGCAGAGGTCGATCTCGGGGTCATGCAGGCACTCGAGAACGAGGGGCTCACGCCAGTAGTGACGGGACATTTCCTTGGAAGCGGGTCCGATGCAGGTGAGGGCATGTACGGCGCCGTCCAGTACTTCGAGGGGGCTGCAGACTACGGGTACGTTACCCAGGTCTACGTTGGGCTTACCGCCCAGGATGCCAACGGGCTCCATGGGGAGGAGCAGGTTGTCATGCATAGCGCCCTGACCCATGATCTCCTTGCAGATAACGACCTTCTTCTTGCCGGGGCGACGAACCTGGTCAAACTGCTCGGTGGCTACTACGAGGCTGTCGTCCAGCTTCTTCATAGCTACGCGGATTTCCTGGGTGATGATGTCGGTGGCGGTGTGGATAGCCAGAGGGCCGGGACGAGTCATGTTGGTCTTGGCCTTGATTACGGCAAAGGTCTTGATGAAGATCTCGCCCTTCTCGGGACAGCCGGGACGACCCCACATGATGTTCTCTTCCAGGATGCCTTCGGAAGAACCGAATTCGCCAACCTGTACGCCGTTTTCGTCAACGCCGGTAACCATCATTACAACGCCATCCAGTACGCGGGTGGTGCCGTAGCCCAGCTCGTCGTCGCCTTCCTTGGTGGCGATGGGCTGAACGTCCATGATAGTCTCGGAGTAGGTGTTGTACTCAGCGGGAGTTACGATGTCGATCTTGAAGTCAAGTACGAGTTCCTGAGATGCAGCGCACTCAGCCTCGATGCCTTCGCGGATGTAAAGGGTGGTGCCTTCGATCTTGGTCTCGGGGCCGCGCTTTACTTCGGTGATGTTGTAGTGCTTACGGGTGAGGGAGCGTACGACCTTCTCCTCGCCAACTTCGGCAGCAGCGGCAGCAGCGCCTGCTACGGGAGCAGCGGCTACGGCTACGGGAGCGGCAGCAGCGCCTGCGAAAGCGCCAACGGGGATCTCAAGGTCAATGCCCTTGCCCTCGTCGATGTGGATCTTCAGGGTGCCGGCGGGGGCGGCTACTGCAGCGGGAGCAGCAACTGCGGCCACGGGGGCAGCTTCTTCCACAACGGGAGCGGCTTCGGCCTCAACGGCCTTCATGCCTTCGAGCAGGTCGGCGGTGAGGGGAGTGAGGGAGTCGGCGGTCTTGGTGAGGGTTGCGCCCAGAGCCTGACCGATGGTAACTGCACCTTCAAGATTCAGCAGGCCGGACTCTACCAGATCATCAAAGATGGCAGGGTCTTCGAGGTTGTGCTCGGACAGCACAACGCCAGCTTCAGCTCTGCAGCACAATACCGCTGGGTCATTTTTGTGAGCCTGTGCGTATTCGGCTGAAATAGACATAGTGTTCCTCCTATATGAATTATATTTGGCACTTAAGTAATTTTGGTTCTTAAGTTAAACCACAAAGTAATCTGGTGTGCCTTGGGGGGAGCGCGCTCCCCCTCAGGCGGTTTGATGTATTAGAACTCGCTCAGATCCTGATCTACGCTCTTGGATACGGTGAGCTTGCGGTACAGGGGGTGACCGATGGTACGCATTACGTGGTCGGTCTGATGGAACAGCTTGAGGCCCATCTTGAGGGTACCGCAGGTGGTAACGGTGTTGGAGCAGTCGGAGCAGTTGCCGATGATGAGGTACTCGGCGCCTGCGCGCTTCATTTCCATAACCTTGGCGATCTGGCCGGGGCAGTTGCCGGGGTTCTCGCACTTGAGGGGTCCGCCGGGCTTTGCAGCCATAGCCTGCTTGCACTGGGTAACGGAAACTACCTGGCCGTTCATCTTGGCGCAGATGTCACGCATACGCTCTTCGTTGCCGCCGCAGCCGCACAGAAGCAGGCCAACCTTGGCGCCCTTCAGATCGGGGAAGGGGATGGTGACGATAACGCCGCCGGTGGTCTTGGTGGTGGGGTCGTCGATCTTGCAGGCCTTGCCGGTGAAGGGGCCGCCCATGATGATCTCGCCGTACTCGCCGTCGATGCCGCCGGCCATCTCGATGAGGTCCTCTACGCTGATGCCAACGGGCATATCCATGAAGCAGCGAGTTTCGGTGCCGCCGTTGAGCCTGCCGAGAACGGAGATGTTCTTGTAGATGCAGGGCTTCTGATCCTCGATAGCCTCGGCTACGCGAAGGATGGTCTCTGCGTTAAGTACGTTTGCCTTTGCGGCGGAGGGCAGCTGGGTGGGGTCAAGGAGGATATCCAGGCACTCACGAACTACTGCACGCTCTTCGCCCATGGGGTATATGTCGGGAAGGAGATGGATACTGATGTTGGGCTTATCCTTGATGGCGGCCTTTACGGCGCTGATAGCCTTTGCGTTCTTCTTCTTGATGGCGAAGATACCCTTGGAGGCGTTGGACATCTCCATGCAGTATTCTACACCGCGGACGGTCTTCTCGGCCTGCTCCTCAAGCTGCTTGATGTTGTGCTTGAGACCGGGTTCGCACTCGGCTGCGTTTACCAGAATGTAACCGCCTTCCAGATTTGCGCCCAGCTTTACGCCGGTGGGGAAGCCTGCGCCGCCCATGCCGACGATACCGGCTTCTTTAACCATGTCCAGCTTGTTTTCGGACTTCTTAATGGGGATGTACTTGTCGGGCTGTTCGGCATCGGGCTTGATGATGATCGCATCCTCGGTAACTTCTTCTACTACGCCGTATACGGAGGAGAAGATGTTGGCACCAAGGCCGGTGGGGGTGGCGATCAGAGTGCCCTTTTCTACCTTATCGCCAGCCTTGACGATCGCAGCACAGGGCGCGCCTACGTGCTGCCTGAGCAGAAGTTTGATGTTCCTCATGATACCCATCCTTTTCACTGTTAGTGATTTATAGTTTTTTGCAATCGGTATCGCCGGTTTAATCAGCCTTTTCTATATGCGGTTGCATGCCAAATGAAAAAGGCATGATCCTTGGCGTACCTTTACGATTGATATTATACTACCAATCTACAGAAAAGTCCATGCTTCCAATGTAAAAAATGCAATATATCTTTTGGGTTTTTTCGCCTTTTGCAGGAATTCCACCGCTTGTTGTGTAGCGTCATTTATCGACCCCAACATATTGCGTATTAAATAAACAAATATAAAGAATTGTATACAAAAAAAGACCCTGAAAAAGGGCCTTTTTTACTATTGGCGGGAGTATGTGGGAATCGAACCCACCCAGGACGCTACTAACGCCCAACGACTGGTTTTGAAGACCAGGGGGCACACCAGTACCCATCTACCCCC
>JAFQCJ010000049.1 GCA_017416445.1 Oscillospiraceae bacterium
CGTTCATTTGAAATAGTTGGAGGGGAGGACTCTCCCCTCCAAACCTCCCCAACCTGCGGTGGGGAGAAGAACTCTTATGCTCCTATTGCAGTGCGGTAAATAGCTCCCCCTCGCGCTCCCCCATGCAAGGGTGATAGCTGTTATCTCCACAAGGGGCTGCGGTTCTTTTGTTTTGTGGGCATCGCCCCCTACAACATTTCAAGAAATTCTTCCACCTTACATATCTCTTTTCTCTCCACGGAACATTCCCGTTGCCTTTTTCGTCTAACGGATATACAATGAACGAAAAAGGAGGCGGGGTATGAAAAGTTGGAAACTGATTGTGATCCCCATACTGCTTGTTATCCTCGCGGTGGGTGCTGCACTCGCTATCAATGTGTGGAGTGCGGGCCGCGTTGTCCCCGGTTTTGCGCCGCTGGAAGTGCGCTTGCAGGGCGTTGCCGATTGGGCGAAGGGGGAACAGGGCTTAGACCTCTTGGGCGAATATACCTTTGTCACCGTCTCCGAGATCGACAAGGAGCAGATCAAGAAGGTGTACACCTATCACCTGTCGGACGGCTCGGTGTTCGGGAAATTCATCTATCAAGAGGAACAACAAGAGCAGCCGGTGGACTCCCATTATATTTGGGTTGGCGCTGGTGTTGACTATGCTAAGGCTGTGGTAGAAGCGGAAGCTGCCCACCTTGGGAAAGACTACTATTTCAGCACCTTTGGCTTCTTCGCCATTTCCGCTGATCCCGAAACGCTGATGGGGTATCACTCTCGTTGCAGCGAAGGCTGGTACTACCGCGAATAAATCAGGGCTGCAAAAAAAGAATCCCAAGCCAACAGGCTTGGGATTCTTTGGTGACCCATACCGGATTCGAACCGATGTTAACGGCGTGAGAGGCCGCTGTCTTAACCACTTGACCAATGGGCCTTGTTTGATCAGGGGTGGGTGGTACACCCTCAGGGACTCGAACCCTGGACACCCTGATTAAGAGTCAGGTGCTCTACCAACTGAGCTAAGGGTGCATAGCATGCTCCTTTGGAACGGAATCATTATACCCGATATTCCTCTTCTTTGCAAGAGTTTTTTTGCATTTTCTTTAGAAAATTTTTGTATTTTATAGAAAAAACACCCCCGCCCTTATGGACGGGAGTGTTTGATTATTTTCTTACCCTTTCCACTCCACATACAGTTCGCGGACTGCATTGGGATCGGCGGCGGGGGCAGCCTCCTCGGGAGCGGCATCGCGCTTGGCGAGGAACTTGGGGGCAACCTGCGGGAACAGGGCGAGGCTCAGCACATCCTCTTCGCTCTTGGCGATATCGGCGTACTCGGCCTTGTACTTTTCCAGCTCCGGCTCCAGCAAATCGGCGGGACGGCAGGTGATCACATCCTCAGGAGCGATGCCGGCCTTGGCGCGGACTTCCTCGTTGACCTCACCGGGCAGAGAGCCGTATTCGCCCTTCAGCATGGCCTTGGACTCCTTGGGGAAGACCTTGTAGCGCTCGCCCATGATGATATTCATCACGGCCTGCGTGCCCACGATCTGGCTGGAGGGCGTTACCAGCGGGGGATAGCCAAAGTCCTTACGGACGCGGGGGATCTCCGCCAGCACATCGTAGTATTTATCTTCCTTGCCTGCCTCCTTCAGCTGGGAGATCAGGTTGGAGAGCATACCGCCGGGAACCTGATAGAGCAGGGTGTTGGTATCTACGCTCAGCACCTTGGGATTGAGGTTGCCGACCTGAGTGAGGCGCTGGGCAACCTTGCGGAAATGGACAGCGGCATCGGACATCTTACCCAGATCAAGGCCGGTGTCACGCACCGTACCCTGCAGGGTAGCCACCAAGGATTCGGTAGCAGGCTGTGCCGTACCGTTTGCCATGGGGGAGAGGGCGGTGTCCACAATATCCACACCGGCGTAGGCTGCCATCAGCAGCGTCATGTCGCCGGTACCGGAGGTGTTGTGGGTGTGGAGATGAATGGGGACGGAAACCGTCTCCTTCAGCGCTTTCACCAGAGAGTAGGCATCCATGGGCAGCAGCAGGTTTGCCATATCTTTGATGCAGATGGTGTCGGCGCCCATCTGCTCCAGCTCCTTGGCCAGCTTCACGAAGTAGGCCTCGTCGTGGATGGGGGAGATGGTATAAGACAGGGTAGCTTCCACCTGGCCACCGTACTTCTTGGTGGACTTAATGGCCTGCTCCAGATTGCGGACATCGTTGAGAGCATCGAAAATACGGATGATATCGATACCGTTCTCAATGGACTTGCGGCAGAAGGCGTCTACCACATCGTCGGCATAGTGCTTGTAGCCCAAGATGTTCTGACCACGGAACAGCATCTGCAGCTTCGTGTTCTTCACATACTTGCGGATGGTACGCAGGCGCTCCCAAGGATCTTCATTGAGGAAACGCATGCAGGCATCGAAGGTAGCGCCGCCCCAACACTCCAAAGAGTAGTAGCCGATAGAATCCAGCTGCTCCAGTGCGGGGATCATGTCCTCGATGGTCATGCGGGTGGCAGCCTGAGACTGATGGGCGTCACGCAGAATGGTATCGGTAATGAGCAAAGGTTTATTAGACAGAAATTCCATAGTGTACCTCCTTTATCCGAACAGGGAGATGAGCACGCCGGCGGCGATGGCAGAGCCGATCACGCCTGCCACATTGGGGCCCATAGCGTGCATCAACAGGAAGTTGCCGGGATTGGCCTCCTGACCCACCTTCTGAGAGACGCGGGCAGCCATAGGCACGGCAGAGACACCGGCAGAGCCGATAAGGGGATTGATCTTTTCCTTCAAGAACAGGTTCATGAACTTAGCCAGCAGCACGCCGCCTGCCGAACCGAAGCTAAAGGCCACGATACCCATGGCGAGGATGGCCAAGGTCTTGCCGCTGAGGAAGGTAGCGCCGGTGGCGGTAGCACCAACAGACACGCCCAGGAAGATGGTGACGATGTTCATCAGCTCGTTCTGTGCCGTCTTGCTGAGACGATCGGTAACACCGCACTCCTTGAAGAGGTTACCCAGCATCAAGCAGGCGATGAGGGGCGCGGCGGAGGGAACCAGCAGGGAAACGAAGATAGTAACCACCACGGGGAAGATGATCTTCTCCTTCTTGCTGACCTCGCGCAGAGGCTTCATGACGATCTGACGCTCCTTCTCCGTGGTCAGCAGCTTCATGATGGGAGGCTGGATCACGGGGACAAGAGCCATGTAGGAGTAAGCAGACACGGCGATGGGGCCCAGCAGGGCAGGTGCCAGCATGGCGGTAACGAAGATCGCCGTCGGGCCATCAGCACCGCCGATGATACCCACGGAGGCAGCCTCCGCGCCGGTAAAGCCCAGCAGACGGCAGCCCACATAGGTCATAAAGATACCGATCTGCGCCGCAGCACCCAGCAGCAGGCTCTTAGGATTGGCGATCAGAGGGCCAAAGTCGGTCATGGCGCCCACGCCCATGAAGATGAGGCAGGGATAGATGCCCAGCTTAATGCCCAGATAGAGAATATCGATAAGGCCGGGGGAGAAGGTCTGCCCCACGGACACAGAGGAGAGCACATCAGCACTGACGCCCAGCTCCGTCATCTCGGCAAGGAACTCAGCGGTAATCGGTGCGCCGCCAAAGAGATCCCAGTGGATATGTCCGCCGGCGAAGAAGATCTCGTGGTACATATTGGCACCGGGCAGGTTGGTTACCAGCATACCGATGGCGATAGGCACCAGCAGCAGGGGCTCAAACTTCTTGACGATGCCGAGGAACAGCAGCACGCAGGCGATGAGGATCATCACCGCGCATTTCCAGTTATCTCCTACGAAAAACTGGAAAAATCCCGTCTGTTCGCAGAAATTGATAATTGCTTGCATTTCTCACCCTCCATTACTGGATGGTGCACAGCAGCGCGCCGGTCTCCACGGTTGCCCCCTTGGTGACGCTGACAGCGCCGACGGTACCATCACAGGGAGCCATGATCTCGTTCTCCATCTTCATGGCCTCGAGAACCATCAGCACATCGCCCTTCTTCACGGCCTGACCGGCGGTGACATTCACAGCCAGGATGTTGCCGGGCATGGGGGAGGTGACAGGCTCACCGCCGGCGGGAGCGGCAGCCACGGGAGCGGGTGCAGCTACAGGAGCAGGAGCAGCAGCGGGTGCTGCGGCAGCGGCAGTACCGGTAATATCCTCCACTTCCACCTCGAACACGGTGCCGTTGACATTAACCTTATATTTCTTCATTGTTTTGTCCTCCTTAACAACTTACAGCTTTTTCATCGATACGATACGGATAGCGTCCACGCTGGTGCCCATTTCCTCAGCGATCACAGCAGAAACGGCAGCCACCATTTCCGGCGTTACGACAGAGGAGGAGACAGCGACGGGTGCGGCGGCAGGTGCAGGGATAGCACGCTTTTGCATCACCTTGTCGGTCTTGGTGCAGATGTAGCTCATTACGGACACCAGTGCAATAATGCAGACCAGTCCGA
>JAFQCJ010000050.1 GCA_017416445.1 Oscillospiraceae bacterium
GCGGCGAGGAAGGCAAGAAGAAGATCGAGCGGATCACCCGCTACACCACCGTTGGTCTGGGCCTGCTGCTGGGCTTCGCATACTACACCATGCTGAAGAACTTCGCATCCTCCGGCTTTGCTATCATCACCAAGGAAGGCTTCCTGCCCGCCGTGGTTATCATCCTGACCTTCACTGCCGGCTCCGTCGTGGTGATGTGGCTGGGTGAGCAGATCACTGAGCGTGGTATTGGCAACGGCATCTCCATGATCCTGTTTGCCAACATCATCTCCTCCATCCCCGCTATGGTGAACACCCTGTTCACTCTGGTCTGGTGGAAGGTGATCATCGTTGTGATCGGCATGGCTGCCCTGATCCTGTTCATCGTCTTCATCAATGATGCAGAGCGCCGCATTCCCATCCAGTACGCCAAGCGCGTTGTTGGCCGTAAGATCTACGGCGGCCAGAACACCAACCTGCCCATTAAGGTGGCTATGTCCGGTGTCCTGCCCGTGATCTTTGCCTCCTCCATCACCTCCATCCCCGCTACCATCTGCGCTTTTGCAGGCATCGGCGAGGGCAACTGGTGGTATGACAACCTGTGGAGCAACACCAGCTGGGCCTACTGCGTTGCTTACGGTCTGATGATCTTCTTCTTCAGCTGGTTCTACTCCACCATTCAGTACGATCCCGTGGAGATCGCCAACAACCTGAAGAAGAACGGCGGCTTTATCCCCGGCTTCCGTCCCGGCAAGCCAACCGCTGACTTCATCAAGAAGGTAATCAACAAGATCGTTGTGTTCGGTGCCGTTTACCTGACCGTTGTGGCCCTGCTGCCCATCGTTGCCGGTAACCTGATGGAAGGCGTTAAGAACCTGGCCATCGGCGGTACCTCCGTCATCATCGTCGTGGGCGTCGCTCTGGAGACCGTCAAGGCTCTGGAGGCTCAGATGCTGATGCGTCACTACAAGGGTTTCCTGGATTAATCGGGAGGTAAGGCAGTATGAATCTGATCCTGCTGGGCGCACCTGGCGCTGGTAAAGGAACCCAGGCTGAACTGCTGATGGAGAAACTCTCCATCCCCGGTATTTCCACCGGAAACATGCTCCGTGAAGCTGTCGCCAACGGCAGCGAGGTGGGCAAAAAAGCTAAATACTGCATGGACAACGGCCTGCTGGTCTCTGACGATATCATCATGGATATCGTTGCCGAGCGCGTGGCCAAGCCCGATTGTGCCAACGGTTTCATTCTGGACGGCGTGCCCCGCACGCTGGCCCAGGCTGAAGCTCTGGAGCAGCGGGGCGTCAAGATTGACCATGTAGTTTCCATTGAGATTGACGACAGCGTGATCGAAGGTCGTATGACCGGCCGGCGTGTGTGCGGTAAGTGCGGCGCCAGCTACCATGTTGTTGCCAACCCCTCCAAGGTCGATGGAGTCTGCGACTCCTGCGGCGGTGAGCTGATGATCCGCAAGGACGATGCACCGGAAACGGTCCGCAGACGTCTGGAGGTTTATCACGAGCAGACCGAGGTCCTGAAGGACTTCTATGCCAAGCTCGGCAAGCTCCGTACCGTCGAGGGCAACCAGTCCATCGAGGGCGCCAACGAGGATATCCTCAAGGCAATAGGGGCCAGAGAATGATCACAATCAAAAATGAACACGAACTTGAGTCCATGCGCCAGGCCTGTAAAATTACCGCGGCAGCCCGTGCTCTGGCAGGGGAAATGGTAAGACCCGGCGTATCGACCAAGGCGATTGACAAGGCTGTTTACGATTATATCGTGGCCCAGGGCGCAAAACCGTCGTTCCTCGGCTATAACGGCTTCCCTGCAAGTGCCTGCATCAGCGTCAATGCAACGGTGATCCACGGTATTCCCGGCGGATACATCCTGAAGGAAGGCGATATCGTCTCCATTGACGTGGGTGCGTACTACAAGGGTTTTCATGGTGATTGTGCTGCAACCTTCCCCTGCGGTGCGATCAGCACCGAAGCTCAGAAGCTGATCGACGTCACGAAGCAGAGCTTCTTCGATGGTCTTCGCTTCGCGACCCAGGGACATCGCGTCTCTGATATCTCCCACGCTATTCAGACGTATGTGGAGTCTAACGGTTTTTCAGTTGTCCGTTCCTTCGTGGGTCACGGCGTGGGACGGCAGCTGCATGAGGAGCCGGAGGTGCCGAATTTCGGCAAACCCGGCCATGGACCCAGACTGATCAGGGGCATGACCCTGGCTATCGAACCGATGGTTAACGCCGGTGTGTACGACGTTAAGGTTTGCAAGGATGGCTGGACAACGGTCACCGCCGATGGTAAGCTCTCGGCCCATTATGAAAATACTGTACTCATCACCGACGGCGAGCCGGAAATACTCACCGTCACTGAAGGACTTTGAACTATGGACCCAGATTTATCCGATCAAATTCATATTTCAGATGTGGTGGTTTCCACAGCAGGCCATGATAAAGGTTCGCTCTTCTATGTGATTGCTACAGACGAAGGCTTCCTGTATCTGGCAAATGGAAAGGACCGGAGCCTGGATAAGCCGAAGCGCAAGCGTGCGCGGCACGTTCAAAAGGTCCTTCGCTCTGAGACCAGAGTTGCCCAGAAGATTCTTCGGGGCGACAAAGTGCTCAACAGCGAATTACGAAGAGATCTGGCGTTTCACGCCGGACAGATGCAAGCGAACAACCTGGGAGGTTAATAACTTGGCAAAAGACGACGTAATCGAGATTGAGGGCATCGTAACCGATGCATTGCCGAATGCTATGTTCAAGGTTGACATTGGCAACGGACACACCATTCTGGCACACATTTCCGGCAAGCTCAGAATGAATTTCATTAAGATCTTGCCCGGTGACAAAGTAACCGTACAAATGTCTCCTTATGATCTGACTCAGGGTCGGATCACCTGGAGAAGCAAGTAAGACA
>JAFQCJ010000051.1 GCA_017416445.1 Oscillospiraceae bacterium
AGATCCGTGTATTCAGCTTTATCATGCTCATGTGCTTCATGATGACCTATATCGTCATCATCGTTTACCAGATCATCAACTCGCTGGGCACATTGTTCTAAAGGAGGTCGCTATGAAGAAAATACTGAAACGGCGCTCCGGTGAAGGTTATATCGATGTGTGCGTTCTGGTGGCCTGCGCTATGCTGGTGCTGGCTTTGGTCGTCCGTGTGCTTCCGGTGTATGTGGCCAAACAGCAGCTCGACACCTATGCGGTGGAGCTGGTGCGTGAGGCTGAGATCGCAGGCCGTGTCGGTTCGGAAACCAACCGCCGTGCGGCAGCTCTTACCGACAGCACGGGCCTCGACCCTGATATCCGGTGGTCAAGGACAGGACGCATCCAACTCAACGACGAAGTCACCGTGACACTGACGCTGGACATGGACATCGGCCTCTTCGGAGGGCTTGGGTCATTCCCCATAACGCTGACAGCAGAGGCCACAGGTAAATCGGAGGTGTACTGGAAATGAAAAAGCCTATCTTTCGCCGTCGCCCCGGCGAGGGCACCCCCATAATCCTTGCCATCGTTCTGATTCTGCTGATGCTGTTCTGCTCCATTGCAGAGTTCTGCCGGGTGTGGATCATCGCCCAGGGTGTCAAGGAAGCCACCCAGCAGGCAGTCATCTCCACCGTCAACGACAACTATGACGATGTGTATCACGCCGTCCGTGAGGGCTACGCCGCAGGCTGGTACCCGGACGGCACAGGCCGCTGGGACGAGAGCGTGGACACCGGCGATGTGTACGGACAGCTTTCGGGAATCCTTGGCTTGGAGAATACCGGCCATGGATACCAGAAAGTCACAAACGGCAAGGTGGAATATACTCTCTCCGGCTTGTCCGTAGAACTGGACAACAACGGTCTCAGCTCCGGACAGAGCGAAGGGTACACTGCCGTGGTTGAGATCCACTTGGAGGTGCCTGTACGCTTCCTTGGAAATCTCTTGCCCTCTGCCAGCATGACTCTGCACACCGAGGCCAAGTATGTGCCTCTCTTCTAAAAAAGTTTGCTCTTTACAATAGACTTCTGCACAAAGGTGTGGTATTGTCCGTTTGACAAGAAAATTAACCAAGGAGGAATACGCTATGACAGAAAAGACAAAGAGGATCATCCTCGTCATCGTCTGCTGTCTGCTCTGCGCAGCGGCAGCCATTGGGATCGTAACCCGCTTCGGAGGCAACGCCGAGATCCCCTCTGGTGTGGTGACTGACACCCAGCCTGAAAGCGGCGACCTCACTGTAGATATTGATGGTGACCAGACCGGCACCACGCCCAGCACCGACCCTGATAATCAGACCGATGTGGACATTCAGGTACAGGTACCGGATAAGTCCGACACTGACCCCGCCCAGGGTGCAGACTCCAGCGGCGACGAGCAGACCATCCAAGCAGATCCCGTCAAGCCGGAAGCTCCTGAAAAGCCTGAAGCACCCACGGGAACGACCACTCTGCCGGATGACCACGACGCAGAGGATGTGCCGGATGAGGAACGCAAGACTGAGGATGAGGAGCCTCCCGTATACGAGGAGCCGCCCACAGCTCCTCCTGCTGCAACGGACCCTCCCGCAGGAAGCACCAACAACTCCGGGCAGGTCTATGTCCCCGGTTTCGGCTATGTAGACAGCAGCGGCGAGAACGATGGCGGTACGCTGGACGATATGTATGAGAACGGCAATAAAATCGGTGAAATGGGCGGCGGTAACTAACCGCTGACCATAGGAATGGCGCAGTCAGAAATGGCTGCGCCTTCTCTTTTGCCAAAAATCTGAAAGGAGGGCATCTATGAAGCGAATCCTCGCACTCGTTCTCTCCATTGTCCTGATGCTGGGCATTGCAGTCCCTGCCTATGCCACCGGAGATGGCAACATCGACGGCGGCGGTGGCAATATGGGTGACGGCACTTCCACCAACTACTGGAACCCCGGCATGGATGGTGTCCGCGTTTCGATTGTAAATGTGGATACACATTCTGTTGTAACAACACCAATCGACCTGACCAACAAAACACCGACTTCCGGCATTATCCACTTCGGTAAGGTCAGCAAACTATCCTATAACGCAGGACGGAGTCTTTCCCCCGTGGTAGGAGGATATTCCTACCGTAACCCTGCGCAAAGCCTGCCCCGTATTATCTCCTCCGGCAGTTATCCAGCCAGTATCGATGCCATTCGAAGCTACTTCACCGATGAACAGGTCATTCGTTCTATTGCCGGATATGTGGGAATGGACTTTGATACGCTGATCGGCGGTGATTATAAAATCGTCATTGAGCCTATTGCGTATCTGGTCTACAACGGAGCCTATTATGCCATGACTGCCACGGAAGCTGCCCTGTATGACCAGGCGGTCAACGGAAACCTCCGTTACTGGATGGGATCGCTGACCCATAAAAATCTGCCGCTGGCCATTTTCCTGGAGGAAGCCGACCTCGGCTATCTCGCATGGTCCGGCAGCACCAACAGCAAGGCCAGCAATGATCAGATCATTTCCTCATTGGGCATTGGCATCGTCCGCTTTAACGACGAACTGGAGCCGCCTGAGATAGACGAATTCGACTATGAATACCGGGTAGATACCGATGTCATCACTTCTGTGGAGGTGTCCGGTGGACAGTCAGATCCCGACGATCCCGTGTCCGTTCAGTTTATTATTGAGGGCAGAACTTACGCGGTCAGTAATGTCTACTACCCGGAGGGCGACAGCCAGCTTGCGTGGGTGAAGTGGCATACGCCGGACGAACCCTGCATCTGCACCATTCAGGTCAGAGTCCGGGGCGGCGGCACGGCACAAAGCACCATCACTGCCAACATCGTGGATCTGGACGGCAACGACCCGCCCAACCCTGTGGCCGATGACCGCAACGACAGCTTCCGCCTTGCGGATATCCCAGAGAAGGAAGAAATGACTTCCGCCTCCTGGGGCATCTGGTCTCCTTGGTGGCAGGAAAACTGGGTGTGGGTCGAGGATTGGGACAAATGCTGGCACACCGACCGCTGGACGGATGCCAATGGCGTTGTTCACCGTGACCGCTGGTACCACTGGGTGGACAACGGCTGGTGGGAGGATCAGGGCTGGTGGGAGTTTGACTACAACAGCTATACCGCAAGCCTGACAGCCTCCATGAGCATTACGCCGGATAGTCTGTCACCCACAGCCACCTCCACCACGCTGAAAAGCGGGTACGGCATCCAGCAGAGGACAACCGCAAGAGTCACGACCACCCAGAGCTCCGCCGTCACTGCGGCGCAGAACGCCGTGACCTATTTCCCGGAATTCGGGTATGAGGGCGTCTGGCGCTTGCTGGACTGCAGCGTGAGCGGCAGGCGTTCCACCTTCACCTTTAAGGATAACCCATACAGCACCTATGACCGTCCGACCCATTTCACTCCCATCTGGTATCCGGATGGAAGCTATACACCGTACACTTGGCTTCTGGACTGCTGGACTCCGGCAGGTATGCTCTCCGTGAATCTGACCGACTCGGTGCGCATCTCCGGTGACCTGTGGGAGGAATGGCACGTCGCACCCACAAACTAACAACCAACA
>JAFQCJ010000052.1 GCA_017416445.1 Oscillospiraceae bacterium
AACCCATCACCGATGGCGCTCTGTATCCCCAGGACGTGCTCCGGATTTCCGGCGTTGAGGCTGTCCAGGATTACCTGGTCCAGTCTGTCCAGGCTGTGTACCGTCAGCAGGGTGTTGAGATCAACGATAAGCACATCGAGGTTATCATCCGTCAGATGATGCGCAAGGTTCGGGTGGAAGATCCCGGCGATACCAGCCTCCTCACCGGCACCGTCATCGACACCTTCGAGTTCGAAGATGCCAACGACGCCGTTCAGGCACGGATCGATGCCGGCGAGACCGAGCTGCGGCTGGCCCAGGCAAGCGCTGTGCTGCTGGGTATCACCAAGGCTTCTCTGGCCACCGATTCCTTCCTGTCCGCCGCTTCCTTCCAGGAGACCACCAAGGTCCTGACCGATGCCGCTATCAAGGGCAAGGTTGACCACCTGGTTGGCCTGAAGGAGAACGTCATCATCGGTAAGCTGATTCCCGCAGGTTCCGGCCTGATGGCCTACCGGGATTACAAGCCCGGCATCACCCCCGAGCCCCGCCTGCCCGAAGACATGATGGAGAGTGCGCTCAACTAAACTTTTCAAAAACTCCCGCCGTAAGGCGGGAGTTTTTTGAATGATCAATTACAAATTAGAAATTACGAATTTTGGGGCGATCGTCCGCTTGCTGCGCACACCTATCCGCGACGAAAAGAGTGTACTTGACTGAGCTGTATTTTATGTGTTATAATAAACAATTGTGGGGCCCAAAACGGGGCTCTTCCTTGGAAACCAAGAAAAACCTTCAAAAATTGTTCGGAAAAATGTTGACATTTTTGAAAAAGTGCGTATAATATCATCTTGTATGGATACTAAAAAGGATAGTAGAATAGCGAAGTGCGGCGATTTGTCGGTCCTGCGGCTTCGCAAGCCTGTGGTAGGCGTCAAGCAGCTGAAAAAAGCTTTGCTTGCGGGCCGCGCACAGTGCGTCTTTCTGGCGGAGAACGCCGATCCCCGGCTGACAGAGCCTCTCGAGGAGATGTGCCTGGAAGCCAATGTACCATGTACCTGGGTCCCCAGTATGGCTGACCTGGGAAGCGCCTGCGGTATTGAGGTGGGCGCGGCGGCGGCTGCGGTCGTCGGGTAACTCTGATCCAAACGGCATAAGCCGATGGATATATACCCGCCAATATGGCGAGAACAAAAGAAAGGAGAAAATCAATGCCTACTTTTAATCAGCTCGTTAGAAATGGCCGTCAGCAGGCTACCTACAAGTCCAACTCTCCCGCTCTGCAGAGAGGTCTGAACACCCTGGAGAACAAGGCTACCACCCTGCCTTCCCCCCAGAAGCGTGGCGTTTGCACTGCTGTTCGTACCACCACCCCCAAGAAGCCCAACTCCGCACTGCGTAAGATCGCCCGTGTGCGTCTGACCAACGGTATGGAAGTTTCCGCTTATATCCCCGGTGTCGGCCATAACCTGCAGGAGCACTCTGTGGTTCTGATCCGCGGCGGTCGTGTTAAGGACCTTCCCGGTGTTCGTTACCACATCATCCGCGGCACTCTGGATACCCAGGGCGTTCAGAACCGGATGCAGTCCCGCTCCAAGTACGGCGCCAAGCGGCCCAAGGCTGGCAAGAAGAAGTAATTTCTTACCGCCCAACTGAATTTGAATTTTTCCCACGCCCGTTCGCAAGGCAAGGCCTTGCCACAGCGTTTTGATATATATATCGAAACCTCTGGCCAGGCACAAACGAAAGTTACACTTTCGAGTACCGATGAAATCATTATTTTATGAAGGAGGGAAGCAAAGTGCCCAGAAGAGGTAATGTTCCCAAGAGAGAGATCCTCCCGGATCCTAATTACAATTCCGTTCTGGTTACCAAGCTCGTTAACAGCATCATGCTGGACGGCAAGAAGGGTGTTGCCCAGAAGGTCGTTTATGGTGCTTTCGAAATTGTCGAGAACAAGACCGGCAAGAATGGCCTGGAAGTGTTCCAGCAGGCTATGGAGAATGTCATGCCCGCAGTGGAGCTGAAGGCCCGCCGTGTCGGTGGCGCTACCTACCAGGTGCCCATCGAAGTCCGTGCTGATCGTCGTCAGACCCTGGGTCTGCGTTGGATCACCAACTACAGCCGCAACCGCGGTGAGAACACCATGCGCGAGCGCCTGGCCGCCGAGATCCTGGACGCCGCCAACAACACCGGCGCATCCGTGAAGAAGCGTGAAGACGTGCACAAGATGGCCGAGGCCAACAAGGCTTTCGCCCATTTCCGCTGGTAATAGAGGTACCACAATATGCCTAGACAGTATTCTCTGGAGAATACCAGAAACTTCGGCATCATGGCTCACATCGATGCCGGTAAGACCACCACTACCGAGCGTATCCTGTTCTACACCGGTAAGAACTACAAGCTGGGCGAGACCCACGACGGTTCTGCTACCATGGACTGGATGGCTCAGGAGCAGGAGCGTGGTATTACCATCACTTCCGCCGCTACCACCTGTTTCTGGAAGGGTTGCCGGCTGAACATCATTGACACCCCGGGCCACGTCGACTTCACCGTTGAGGTCGAGCGCAGCCTCCGCGTCCTGGACGGTGCTGTCACTGTTCTGTGCGCCAAGGGCGGTGTCGAGCCCCAGACCGAGACCGTTTGGCGTCAGGCCGACGAGTACAAGGTCCCCCGTATGATCTATGTCAACAAGATGGACATCATGGGCGCGGACTTCTTCCGCGTTCTGGAGATGATCGACGACCGCCTGAAGTGCAACGCCGTTCCCATCCAGCTGCCCATCGGCTCCGAGACCTTCTTCAAGGGCAACATTGACCTGGTCACCATGACCGCCAATGTTTACTACGATGACAAGGGCAAGGACGTCCGTACCGAGGAAATCCCCGAGGACATGATGGATCTGGCCGAGGAGTACCGTGAGAAGCTGATGGACGCTGTCTCCAGCTTCGACGATGACATCGCTATGATGTATCTGGAAGGCGAGGAAGTCCCCGTCGAGATGATCAAGGCAGTCATCCGTAAGGCTACCATCGACAATGAGATGGTGCCCGTGGTCTGCGGCACTTCCTACAAGAACAAGGGTGTCCAGCAGGTGCTGGATGCGGTGGTTGACTATATGCCCAGCCCCCTGGATAAGAAGGGCATCAAGGGTGTCAACCCCGAGACCGAGGAAGAGGACTTCCGTCCCGCTTCTGACGAAGCACCTTTCTCCGCTCTGGCATTCAAGATTGCTACCGACCCCTATGTCGGCAAGCTGTGCTACTTCCGCGTCTACTCCGGCGTTCTGGAAAAGGGTACCACTGTCCTGAACTGCACCAAGGGCAAGACCGAGCGTATGGGCCGTATCCTGCAGATGCACTCCAACCACCGCGAAGATATCGACATGGTCTACGCCGGCGATATCGCTGCCGTTGTTGGC
>JAFQCJ010000053.1 GCA_017416445.1 Oscillospiraceae bacterium
CAGCAGGTCAGGATCAACGATGCGGTCATAGAGCTCGGACACCGCCTGCAGGATCTCTCTGGTGGAGGAGGTGTACTTGCCGAGGTTGCCGGTGCCGTGGGCGTGCTTCGGGATCTGCCGCCCATAGTGGTCGGTGGTGACCTCGCCCTTGTAGGACTTGTTCCGCTTCGGGTCGGTCAGATTCTCAATATCATAGCCGACAGTCAGCACGATCTGGTTGGTGACAAGCCCCTTGTCCACCAAGTCCAGGACCAGCAGATCCGCCATCTCACGCACCACCAGCTTGGCCTTATCAGCCGTATAGGGGCAGTGCAGTACCTGTCCGGAGCCGATGCTGTTGGACTCCGGCTTATAGGCTTTGATATCCGCAATGGTGCAAGGCTCCCAACCCCAGGCGTGGTCAATGAGCAGCTCGGCATTGACCCCAAAGAGTTTATACAGCACTTCGTCGTTCTGCACGGACTGGCGGGCCACATCGCCCATGGTAAACATCCGGTTTGCCTCCAGCTTTCGAGCATAGCCCCGGCCGACACGCCAGAAGTCGGTGAGAGGGCGATGGCTCCAGAGGGTGCGGCGGTAGCTCATCTCGTCCAGCTCGGCGATCCGGACGCCGTTGCGGTCAGCGGGAATATGCTTGGCAACGATGTCCATGGCAACCTTGCACAGATACATATTGGTGCCGATGCCTGCTGTGGCCGTGATGCCGGTAGTCGCCAGAACATCCAGTATGATCTTCATGGCAAACTTGCGGGGTGTGAGCTTATAGGTGCCAAGATAATGGGTGGCGTCAATGAACACCTCATCGATGGAATAGACATGGATATCTTCCGGCGCCACATACTTCAGGTACACATTGTAGATCTCCGTGCTGGTCTTCATATACTTGGCCATTTGCGGAGGGGCCACCACATAGTCGATAGCCAGCTCCGGATGGGCTTTCAGCTCGGTGTCATCATGGGATGCCCCGGTGAAGGTACGACCAGGGGCCATACGCTGGCGCTGTGCGTTGGCCTGCTTGACCTGTTGCACGACCTCAAAGAGCCTCGCCCGGCCGGAGATGCCGTACTGCTTTAAGGCAGGAGAAACGGCAAGGCAGATGGTCTTCTCCGTGCGGCTCAGATCCGCCACCACAAGGTTGGTGGTCATGGGGTCCAAGTTCCGCTGCATACACTCAACGGATGCGTAGAACGACTTCAAATCGATTGCGATATAGGTACGCTGCATCTCCATCTGACCACCTCCTCGCTGTCAGTTTATTAAAGACATTATAGCATACTAAAGTGGCGCTTGTGTAGACACATTGTAAATTGCAAAAGGAAGCGCAGCTCCCGTCCGGAAGCTGCGCTGTCCGTATTATTTCAGATGTTCATTAAACCACGCATTCAACTCCGGAGTGATCTGATGGTACGCCATACCTCCGCTGCTGTAGAGGTATCCGTAATTCAGATAGATACTCACGAAGAAGCGGTGTCCATCAGTTGTTTCGATCCGGATCGTCTGCTGGTCATCCGCAAAAGCACTATGAGCCTCCGGTGCGTTCTCCTCCGGCACGTTGCCGAACACACGCTCCTGGAACGCGTCGTTGTCCATGCTGACAAAGTTGACGATATCCGTGGTCAGTGCGTAAAACTCGCTGATTGCATCGGCATCTGTGATCTCCGCACCGATGACCTTGCCACGATTCCAGTCTACCTGGGCAATAGAAGCAATATCGCTTGCTTCTTCGATACCATAAATGCGATAGACCTCGGCAAGGTCGCTGTATGCGTTGCGGTCATCCGGGAAATAGGTTCGGACGAAAACCGCCGCCATATAGTTGTCTCCATCCCGCAGGACATACACCGCTCTCGACGGAGCCGGAGCGTACTGGTACAGCTCCTTGTCTGTCTGCGACACGGTCTCCTGATACTCTACGACACCGCCGACTTCGATATTAGCCACATGCTCACCGGCCGTCTCTGCGGTAATCTCACTCTGCAAGCCAAGTCTTTTCAGAGACTGGGGAGTATCGAAGCACTCATACAACGCCCCGTTCAGATACAAGAGCGCACTGGATTCAACCGGTCCATCGTAGGGGTCTTGACTGCCAAGGCCGCCTTTGTGGTGA
>JAFQCJ010000054.1 GCA_017416445.1 Oscillospiraceae bacterium
CAGCTATTTCGGTTAGCAGAGAAACAGAAATTTAAGAAGGAGGAAAGAATATGGCATTTTGCGGAAAGTGCGGCACGCAGTATGAACCCGGTGTGAAGTTCTGCCCCGGCTGCGGCGCAGCCACCGACGGCGCACAGCCCGCCCCCGGCGCCGTCAATGACAGCAACGATATTCAGAGCAACAAGGTGATGGCCATTCTGGCCTATTTCGGCCCGCTGGTGCTGATCCCCATCCTTGCGGCAAAGGGCTCGAAGTTCGCCCGCTACCACAGCAATCAGGGACTGGTCCTGCTGCTGCTGTGCATTGCCTACAGCATCGTCATCAGTATTCTCAGCGGCATCCTGCTGGCCATCTCGTGGCGGCTCTCGTTCCTGGTCAGCATCATCACCACCGTTGGCAGTCTCGGCATCACGGTACTGGCGATCCTGGGCATTATCCACGCCGCCAAGGGCGAGACAAAGCCTCTGCCCCTCATCGGCGGCATCAAGCTACTGAAATAAGGTAGCAAATACAAATACAGATAAAATCCCTCTCCTCTATCTTTGCTATACCATAAATAACAAAAGTGCGGTAGGCCAATTTTGGCTTACCGCACTTTTGCATTCCATCGCGCCGCGACGCAGGAAAATGCCCCGCCGACCTTTCTTTCTCCCCTCTGCACCAACATTCTTACTATGTCCCATCCTTTCGCCATCAGTATACGCAAGGAGGGACAAAAAAAGACCGCGCAGCAGATTTGCCGCGCGGTCACTTGATCAAAATAGCTTATGCCTTCCACAGGCCGTGGAGGTTGCAGTACTCATACACTGCTTCCACCTCGTCGCCCTCGCACAGGGAGAAGCAGACCTTAGGAGCTTCACCGGGCTTGAGGCACTTGCGCTGGTTACCCTGCTTGGTCTGCAGGGAAACCCACTCAATATAGTGCTCAGGCAGCATGGGGTGCTCCACAGCGCCGACAGTTACATAGACCTTGCCGTCCTTCACCTCATAGACAGGAACATGCTTCTCCAGCGCACCGTCGGTAGTGCCGGGAACAAGCTCACTCATCTTCTCACCACAGCACACAACAGGAACACCGGACTCTTTCACCATGGCAATCATATTGCCGCAATGCTTGCAAATGTAAAACTTCTGCTCCATTTTTGTTTCCTCCCGATTCATATTTTTCGCACGAAGCTATTCTTATTATACCCCAAAATGCCGCTCTGTCAAGCCGCAGAAGAGGCAACAACGCCCTGCGGCATGGCTGCCGCAGGGCGCAAAACGGTCTGTTGTCTTATCTCAGATATTGACACTTCCGTGTCCCACCTCAGGCTGATTCTTTTCGGCGCAGCGCTCATATTCCACGCGCATAACCGCATCAATGGTGTGACGACCATAATCATCCAGCATGGCATAGCGGGTCAGCAGCTCTTCGGTATTCTCAGTCAGATAAAACGCCGCATCATCGCCCAAAGCCTTGATACCCAGCGCTTTGCACATCTGCAGAACCGTATCAAAACTGGAGCCGCCCACACCGTTGTGCAGGGCACTGTTCACCGTGGACAGGGGAACACCCACTGCAAAGGCAAACTGCCGCACACTCCTGTACTGCTTGCTGATCTCACTGCGAATAATTCTTGTCAGGTTGTCCATGTTCTCTTCCCTCTTTCGCATGTCGCCGTTGTTTCTACACATAAAGAATTTCCAATATTAGGCAATTGCATTATACACTATCACTTAGGGTTATGCAAGTCGGTAATATACAAATTCATAATTTTTTTATATATTGGGGAGAAACTTTTTCCTCCCGGGTAATCCACACTTTTCCCGGAAAGCCTCTTTTATTTTATGGAAAACTATGATAAACTATGTAAAGATATCATACTTTGTGTATCAGTGCCTTTGGAATGAAGGAGTACCGCTATGAAAATCATCATCGTTGGCAACGGCAAGGTAGGCTTTGCCATTGCCCAAACTCTCTCTCAGGAGGGACACGATATTACCATCGTCGACCAGAATCTCTCCGCACTGCAGCGCAGCGAAGGTACGCTGGATGTCATGTGCATGGAGGGAAACGGCGCATCCATCTCCGTGCTCATTGATGCCGGTGCCCGTACCGCTGATCTGGTCATTGCCGTCACCAGTCACGACGAGACCAATCTGGTCTGCTGCCTCATTGCCAAGAAGCTGGGTGCAGGACATACCGTGGCCCGCGTCCGCAACACCGACTATCGTCGCGATGCAGAAATGCTCAAGCGGGAGATCGGCCTCGACATGGTCATTAACCCCGACCGTGCTGCGGCACGGGAGATCGCACACATCCTCTCCTTCCCTGAGGCCTTCAGTGCCGAACCCTTTGCCCGCGGCATCATCTCCATGATCGGCGTGCAGCTGACGGAAGAGGATACCATCTGCGGTCGACCTCTGAAAGAGCAGCGCCAGCGTCAGGCGGAAGTGCTGTTCTGTGCCGCTGAGCGACAGGGCGAGTATCTTATCCCCAACGGCGAATACACCCCCATGAGCGGCGACAAGCTCTATATGGTGGGCAGCAACCGCGAACTGCAAAAAATGCTGCGCGTGATGGGCCGAACCTGGAATAAGGTGAAGAATGTCTCCATCCTCGGCGGCAGCCGTACCGCCATGTATCTGGCATGGGAGCTGCAGCATACCGGCTGCCGCGTTCGTATTGTGGAAAAAGACCCTGAGCGCAGCCGTGTTCTCTCGGCAGAGCTGCCTCAGGCGGTGGTGATCTTGGGAGACGGCTCGGACAACACCCTGCTGCAGCAGGAGGGTATTTTGGATGCTGATGCCTTTGTGGCCGTTACCAATCGCGATGAGGACAACCTCCTCATGGCCATGCACGCACTGCGCAACGGTGTGGGGAAGGTGCTGGCCAAGATGACCCGCCCCAACTATATGGAACTGGTGGCCGCCACCGGCATTGAGTCCATTATCTCCCCCAAGGATATTGTAGCAGCCCAGATCACCAGCTATGTCCGTGCCCTGGGCAATGCCGAGGGCAGCAAGGTGGAAACGCTGTACAAGCTGCTGGGCGGTGAGGTGGAAGCATTGAGTTTCACCGCCACCGCCACCGCACAGGCCATGCTGGGCAAGCCTCTGAAAGATCTCCGGCTGCGCCGCAGCGTACTGCTGGCTGCTATCGTCCGCCGCGGTGAGATCATTATTCCCGGCGGTATGACTACGATCGAAGAGGGCGATCAGGTACTGGTCGTCTCCCGATCCATCGGTCTGGATGACCTGACCGATATTCTGGCGTAAATAAAGATGAAAAAATCCCACCCTCACGGGTGGGATTTCTTATTTCACAGTTTCTTCTCCAAGCACACCAGATCTACATTGGGAATGCCGTTGAAGACACATTGGACAATACCCGGTTCCCGATAGCCCAAGTGGGCATAAAGTCGACGGGCGGGCTTATTGAGGGCGTTGGTGTCCATACGGAGATACGGGCACCCCATCTTACGGGCCAGGTCCTCATAGAAGGCCACAAACGCTGTACCACAGCCACTGCTCTTGACTGCAGGGTCTACCACCAGCGTGTGAAGCACCAGCACCTCCTCGGGAGCGGCCTCATACTGCCAGGGGCAGTCGCGGTACTCCTCGCCCTGCTCCTGATTGATCTTGGCAGCAGCCACCACACGGCCCTCCCGCTCCATGACATACAGTTCTCCCTTTGCAAGGGCATCCCGCGCCGTCTTTTCCGTAGGGTACACGCCGCGGATCCAGCCAATAGTCTTCTCCCGGTTCTCCTCCACGGTGTGGATGGCCTCATAGATGGCGCTGACAGGGGCAATATCTTCACCTGTGGCAAGGCGAATCTTCATCTTACACACTCTCTTTCTCCTTCAAGCGCTGCAGAGTCTGCACAATATCCTCATGCTCCACCTGCCGCGGCTCAAACCGGGCAATACGGAACACCAACTGCATAATGGCGCTTTGGAACACGGCAAACAACAGCGTTCCCACGCCCACACCGCCACGCAGCAGAAATCCCACCACCGTCACGATAGCAAAGATAATAAAACTCACCGCGCCGAAGGGCAGGCGGGGCATATGCCGCCCGATGCCCACCAAAAAGGCATCCCGCGGCCCGCAGCCAAGGCCTGTGGCCATATAGAGCCACTGGCCGATGCTGATGACCGTCATGCCGAGGAACAGCATCCCAAGACCCGGCAAAAACCGCTGACACTGAGGCACAAGGTCGAGCCACTCCAGCAAGTCCACAAACTTGCCCACCGCCAACGCATCCAAAAACGTGCCAAAGCCGATGCGCTCATGGAACACAAACAGGTCAACCACTACGATCAGCAGGGCAAATGCCACCGACACCGTGCCGTAGGACAGGGACAGCAAGCGGCTCAAGCCCACATGAAGGGTATCCCACGGGCTGACGCCTACGTTGGCATGGAGGGTGAGATATAATCCCACCGCGCAGATAAACAGCCCCACAAGGGCTTGCAGCCCTCGCTTGGCATATTCCTTAACTTTCATACCTTAGCCTCGCAACAGCAAAACAACAATCACGATCTGCACCGCCAGAATAAGAGGCATGCCCACAGAGAACTGCTTGTGGCGGGTCTTATGGCGGAAGGTGCGCATTCCCAGAATCGCACCCACGCTGCCGCCAATAACAGCAAGGCCCAGCAGTGTTTTTTCGGGAATTCGCCACGCATCGGCCTTGGCCTTCAGTTTATCGAGACCGAAGGCAAAAAAGGCCACCACATTGATGACGATGAGATAGAGATAGATCCCCCTCATTACTTCGCCACCTCGCAGGCGATGGCGGCAGCCAGACGGGCGTTGTTAAACACCAGCTGAATGTTGGAATCGAGACTGTCGCCGCCGGTGATGTCCTTGATCTTGGCCAGCAGGAAGGGTGTGGTCTCCTTGCCGTGGATACCCTTTTCCTCCGCCTCAGCAACGGCGGCGTCGATGGCGCGGTTGATGGTAGCGGCATCCATGGCGTACTCCTCGGGGATGGGGTTAGTCACCAGCATACCGGCCTTGAGCCCCATCTCACGCTGTGCAACAAAGGCGGCGGCGATCTCAGCGGGGGTATCCATGCGATAGTCCACATTGAAGCCGGAGGAGCGGGTATAGAATGCAGGCAGTTCGGAGGTGCCATAGCCGATGACGGGGACACCCTTGGTCTCCAAATACTCCAGCGTCAAGCCCAGATCGAGGATAGACTTGGCACCGGCACACACCACCATCACAGGGGTCTGCGCCAACTCCTCCAGGTCGGCAGAGATATCCATGGTGGTCTCAGCGCCGCGGTGGACGCCGCCAATGCCGCCGGTGGCAAACACGGAAATGCCCGCCATATGGGCGATCATCATGGTAGTGGTAACGGTGGTCGCGCCGTCCTTGCCCAGTGCCACCAGCACAGGCAGGTCACGGCGGCTTGCTTTGGTGACACTCAGACCGGTACGACCCAGATAGTCGATCTCCTCGGCGCTGAGGCCCGCTTTCAAGCGGCCGCCCAGCACAGCAATGGTAGCGGGCACAGCACCATTTTCACGAATGATCTTCTCTACCGCCAGCGCCGTCTCCACATTCTGAGGATAGGGCATACCATGGCTGATAATGGTGCTCTCCAGTGCCACAACGGGCTTTCCCTGTGCAAGTGCCTCAGCAACTTCGGGGGCAATATCCAAATACTTATTCATCGCATATTCTCCTCACTTTTTCTCAGTGTTTCAATGACTTCTTTACTCATATGGGGATGGATGGTACTCTCTGCCGTGCAGGCAAATGCCCCTGCGCAGATGGCATAGTGGGCTGCCTCGGCAAGACTTCGCTTCTCCAGAAGGGCTGCCGTCAGTGCCGCCACCATGGCGTCACCACCGCCTGTAGCGTTGGCCACCTCCACTTTGGGGCAGGGGATCCGCACACTCTCTCCTGCGCGATTCTTGGCGAAGATACCGCGGGCACCCAGGGAGATGTAGACCTGCTCCACCCCCATCTTCAGCAGCGCATCGGCAGCACGCTCTGCGTCTCCTTCTTTCTCAATGGGGATCCCCGTTAAGAGGGAGGCCTCCAGCGCATTGGGTTTGAAGGCATAGAGCCGGGACAGCACGGGCCGAAGCTTCTCTGCTTTGACGGTGGAAACGGGATCGGCAATGAGAGGGGCGGTGCAATGCTCCGCCAGCCATGTAAGGCTCTCGGCAGGTGTGTTGGCATCCAGCACCACGAGGTCATAGGTGTTGATCTCCTCCATTCTCTCACGGAAGAAATCCACCGTCATATGGCGATAGATCTCCATGTCACTGAGGGCTAAGGCCATGTCGCCGTCTGCATCCAGCATATAGAGATAGGTGGAAGTCCGTTCTCCTGCGATGGTAGGGGAAAGACTCAGATCAAGGCCGATGTCACGGGCGTTCTCCCGCAGCTGTGCGGCAAACCCATCATCACCCAGTACCGTCAAAAGAGCGGTATCTACACCCAAAAGGCACAGATTATGGGCAATATTGCGACCCACACCTCCAAAAGAGGTGGTGACAGTGCCGGGGTTTGAGTCCGCCATCCGCAGCGCCGCGGCACTTCTGCCGCCGACATCCATATTCACCGCGCCGATGACCAGTACACGACCCATCTCCATCGCCCCCTCTGTGCAGGAAATTTCTTTTTCATTCTACCCTTGCCACAGGAAAAAGTCAACGGTATCCCCCTTGTCAAGGAGGAAAAAGTGGTATATAATAAGCTGTCACAGTACATAACACACAGAAAAAGGTGAATCAATATGGAACGAGTAAAAATTGCAGCCCTCTTTGCCGATGCCGATGTTTTCGGCGGCAAGGAGATCACCGTGTGCGGTTGGGCCCGCACCATTCGCGACATGAAGACCTTCGGCTTCATCGAACTCAA
This sequence comes from Oscillospiraceae bacterium, assembly GCA_017416445.1. GTDB lineage: Bacteria > Bacillota > Clostridia > Oscillospirales > Oscillospiraceae > Vescimonas. The sequence goes on from JAFQCJ010000054.1 coordinate 6,871, forward strand.
CGACGGCTCCTGTTTCAAGAATCTGCAGGTGGTCATGTCCGCCGAGGAATTGGAAAACTACAAGGAGATCGCCGCACAGAATGTGGGCGCCGCCCTCATCGTTCGCGGCACCGTAGTGCTGACCCCCGAGGCCAAGCAGCCTCTGGAGGTGAAGGCCGCTGAGATCTTTGTGGAGGGTAAGTCCACCCCCGACTATCCCCTGCAGAAGAAGCGCCATAGCGTGGAGTTCCTGCGCACCATCCAGCATCTGCGTCCCCGCACCAATCTCTTCTCCGCGACCTTCCGGGTTCGTTCCGTGGCCGCCTGGGCTGTCCATGATTTCTTCCAGAGCCGTGGCTTCGTGTATGTCAACACCCCCATCATCACCGGCTCCGACTGTGAGGGCGCAGGCGAGATGTTCCGCGTCACCACCCTGGATCTGGAGAACCTGCCCCGCCTGGAGGACGGCTCTATCGACTACTCCAAGGACTTCTTCGGCAAGGAGACCAGCCTGACTGTCTCCGGTCAGCTGAACGCTGAGAACTTCGCCATGGCCTTCGGTGATGTCTATACCTTCGGCCCCACTTTCCGCGCCGAGAACTCCAACACCCAGCGCCACGCCGCCGAGTTCTGGATGATCGAGCCGGAGATGGCCTTCTGCGACCTCAACGGCGATCTGGAGGTTATGGAGGGTATGGTGAAGCACATCATCCGCACCGTTCTGGAGAAGTGCCCTCAGGAGATCGAGTTCTTCAACTCCTTCGTGGATAAGGGTCTCAAGGAGCGCCTGGAGCTGGTAGCTTCCTCCGACTTCGGCCGTATCAGCTACACCGAGGCGGTGGAGATCCTGAAGAAGAACAACGCCAACTTCGACTTCCCCGTGGAGTGGGGTGTCGACCTGCAGACCGAGCATGAGCGCTATCTCACCGAGCAGATCTTCAAGCGTCCCGTGTTCGTCACCGACTATCCCAAGGAGATCAAGGCCTTCTATATGCGCCTTAACGATGACGGTAAGACCGTGGCCGCAGCCGACTGCCTTGTACCCGGTATCGGTGAGATCATCGGCGGCAGCCAGCGTGAAGAGCGCCTCGAGATTCTCGAAAGCCGTATTCGCGAGCTGAACATGGATCCCAAGGACTACTGGTGGTATTGCGATCTGCGCCGCTATGGCTCCTGCCGTCACGCCGGCTTCGGCCTCGGCTTCGAGCGCATGGTGATGTACCTCACCGGCGTTTCCAATATCCGCGATGTGGAACTCCATCCCCGCACTGTGGGTAACGCTGAGTTCTAATCAGATACACAGGACCGTCTCTCACAGGAGAGGCGGTCTTTTTTTAAAAGTTTTCGATCTTTTTGTCCGTTGTTGCATTTACAACTGATAATCCTTCCCCTGTGGGCTATACTACAGACAAGAAGCAACCCAACAACACAAAAGGAGGCAATAGCTATGGCAATCAAACACGCAACTGCTGAAAATTTTGAATCTCTTGTTCTGGAGAGCAAGGACACTGTTCTGGTGGACTTCTGGGCCGACTGGTGCGGACCCTGCCGTATGCTGGCCCCCGTACTGGATGAGGTAGCCGATGAGGTAAATATCGTCAAGGTCAATGTAGACGATCTTCCTCAGCTGGCGGTGGCCTTTCAGGTAGCCAGCATCCCCACCCTCATCGTGTTCCGCGACGGCAAGATCGTCAACAAATCCATCGGTGTGGTGGATCGCGAGACGCTGCTGGAACTAGTCAAGTAAATTTGCTTACCACATTGTTTACACAATGTTTTCCCCTCAACTTTTTCTCTTGTTTCTCTCTTCTCTGAAAAGGAAAGCCCGCCGTGAGGCGGGCTTTCACTTTTTCAACTCCTGCCCGCCGTTCACTCGTTGACAATGCTCCACGAATGGAGTACAATGCTTTCAATGTAACTAAAGGAGGTTTCCCCTATGAACATTGCTCTGTTAGGTTTCGGCGTGGTAGGCAGCGGTGTGTACGAGTGGTGCCGCGACCGCGCAGATTTACATGTCACCCGCGTGTTGGTGCGCTCTGCAAAGCCCGCCGTGGCAGATATTTCCACCATGGACTTTACGGACATTGTCTCCGACCCCACCATCGACATTGTTGCCGAGGTCATGGGGGGTCTCCATCCCGCCTACGAATATGTCAGCGCTGCCATGAAAGCGGGCAAGCATGTAGTCACCGCCAACAAGGCCCTCATTGCCGCTTATTATACGGAGCTGACCTCCCTGGCCCGCGAGCAGGGCGTGGCGCTCCTGTGTACCGCTGCCGTAGGCGGCGGCATTCCCTGGCTGGTGAACCTCGCCCGCGTCCGCAAGCTGGATGCCATTGAGCGCATCGGCGGCATTATGAACGGCACCTCCAACTTCATTATGGACGCCATGCATGCCGCCCCCGTGTCTTTCGATGCCATTCTGAAAGAGGCGCAGGACTTGGGCTATGCCGAGGCGGACCCCTCCGCCGACATTGACGGCGATGATATCCGCCGCAAACTGGTCATCTCCGCCAACATCGCCTTCGATGCGGTACTGGATGAGGAGTCCATTCCCATGTTCGGCATCCGTACCGTCACCGACAGCGATATCGCCACTTTCAAAGCAAAGGGCTTTACCTGCAAGCTCCTCGCCACCGCAGCCGCCGCTGAAAATGGCGTGTGTGCCTACATTGAGCCTACCCTCCTCTCCGCAGACGCGCTGGAGTCCGCCGTACCCAGAAACTTCAACCTCATCACCTATGAGGGTGTCAATATGGGACGCCAGAGCTACTATGGGCAGGGTGCAGGACAAATGCCCACCGCCGCCAATGTGGTACAGGACTGCCTCACCATTCTGCGCGGCGAGGGCTGCTTCTACACCGATAAAGCCACGCCGATGGCATTGGATGGTAAAGATGAATCCCACCCCTACTATGTCCGCACCGCCGCATCCGACAAGTGGCTGGAGGCGCACACTGCCGAAACCTGGGCTACCGGTGTGGTCACAGGGGCAGTAAACACCTACGAAATGCTTGCCTGGGCAAAGGCCAAGCTGGCCGATGACCCCACCCTCTTTATCGCAGGTATTGCATAAGAAAACCATGATCCCTTTGCTTGTTATTTTGCTGCTGGCAGCGATTATCCTCGCCGCCCTGTACATCGTCTATCGTATCGCCTTCTATCCCGTTCCTCTCAAGGGCGACACCACTCTCTCGGCACTGGATAATCCCCAGTTCCGCGCACAAAAAGACCGCATACACCGGATGATCACCGACATGGCGGCCCTCCCCTATGAAGAAGTCTCCATTATTGCCCGCGATGGTGTACGCCTGACGGGACGGTACTACCACAGCCGTGAGGGAGCCCCGTTGGACATCGGTTTCCACGGCTACCGTGGCTCCATCGACCGCGACTTCTGCGGAGGAGCGCAAATCAGCCTCAGTCTGGGACACAATGTACTGCTGGTAAACGAGCGTTCTCAAAATGGCAGCGAAGGCAGATGTATTACCTTCGGCATACTGGAACGCCTTGATTGTCTTGACTGGCTCGCCTACGCAAACCGGCGCTTTGATACTCCCCCTATTACCCTCTATGGTGTGTCCATGGGTGCTGCCACAGTGCTGATGGCCACAGAGCTGGGGTTGGGAGACAATGTGCGGGGCATCATTGCCGACTCCCCCTACTCGGCACCGCTGGATATTATCTGTCAGGTAGGCAAGGCCAATATGGGACTACCCCCTGCCCTCACGGCGGTGCTGGCCACCGCCGCCGCCCGTATCTACGGCAAATTTCCTCTCCGTGCCGCTGCCGCCGCCGAGGCGGTAAAGAAGGCAACGGTTCCCATTCTCATCATTCACGGAGAGAACGACCACTTCGTCCCCTGCGGTATGAGTGATATCATTGCCCGTAACTGTGCCTCTCCTCTGCAGTTGGAGACATTCCCTGACGCCGAGCACGGGCTCAGTTTTCTCGCCGACACCCCTCGCTATGAACGGGCAGTGCGGGAGTTTATGACATCGCTCCAATCATAACATGAACAAGGAGAGAGGTTTTCCCTCTCTCCTTTTCTTATTCTTCCATATTTTTGCCCAAAAAGGCCGCTACCGTCTGGGCCAGCTTATGCTCCGTCTCCCCTGCGGCCACTCCTTCTTCGGCAAGGAACAGCACCAGTCCCAGTACATCCCCCGCTGAGAGGATCGGCGCTGCCACGGCCACATAATAGCCCGTCGTCCCCACACAGGCAGAAACAGGCGCTGCCCCCGTTTCCCAGCGCCACACCTGCCGCTGCTCCATCAGTTTTTCCAGGGACTCAGACAGCGTCTTGCCCAACAGCTCCCGTTTAGGGGCACCTGCCACAGCGATGATGCTGTCGCGGTCGGTGATGGCGGTGGTAAAATCGGTACTGCGGTTCAGGGTATCACAGAATTGGGCGGCAAAATCCTCCAGCCCCCCCAGAAGAGAGTATTTTTTGAAGATGACCTCCCCCTCTTTGGTGGTATAGATCTCCAGCGGGTCGCCCTCACGGATGCGCATGGTGCGGCGGATCTCTTTGGGAATGACCACTCTCCCAAGGTCATCAATTCTCCGAACGATTCCTGTTGCTTTCATATATCAACGCTCCTTAAATGACAAATGTTACTGTTAGTATCTGTAAGAGAAGGAGGTTTATACTTCCTGCGTGAATTTGTTTTTTCTGCAGCCTCCGCTGCTATATGGTAAGGAAACGAACATCGTTACCTGTTCCTGCAAATCACTATAAAAAACAGGATCTCATTTCTGAGATCCTGTTTTTGTGCTATCAGTTGTCTTTTTTTACTTCCAGCAGCTGTACCAGCCAATGCCCTGGTACTCCCAACCGGCATTGATCAGATTCTGCTTTTCCACTTCACTGAAGGTGAAATGGTACGCACCAACCGTTGCGTTGGGGTTATGCAGACGGTGCTGCACCGCCTCGGTATTGTAGGCGGAGTTGAAAGCAATACCCTCGTAATTCCAGCCGTTTGCCATCAATGTGTTCTTCTCAGCCTCATTCATGGTGTACAGATGCTCGCCGGTAGAGGGCTGGAACAGGCGGTGGACAGGTGCGCCGGTGTTGGCAGGGAAAGTAAAGCCGATGCCCTCGTAGTGCCAGCCGGCAGCAACCAGGTTACCCTTCTCCACCTCAGAACCGGTATAGAAATGCTCGCCGGTGTTGGGGTTGTACATACGGAACATATGGGTCACCTGACGGACTTCCACTGTCTCACGATTAACACCGCAATTGTTGCAGGTGCCGTCCACATTGTCATCGTATCTGTGACCAACGGGTCCGTTGGAATCAATGCCACACACCGTACAGGTCTGCTGCTTGTTGCAATCGTTACCGCCCCATGTATGATCACCGATGGGAGTAGCTTCCTTGCGCGTTCCTCCACACACAGTGCAGGTAAATGTTTTCTCACCCGGCTCCTTACAATCAGCAGGCTTTGTTACCTGACCATTGTCCCAGGTGTGGGGAGCCTCCTCAGGTTTTTCACAATTAACACATTTTCTAATATGCTGCGTGTCATCATCATATTCCCAAGCACCAAATGTATGACTGGTACAGGGGGCTTTGACCTGGAATGTGTAGGTATAGCTATTGGGGGCGTCATGCCATTCCTGAAAACTGTAAAAGCTAAGCCAGTATTCCGCTGTATATGTGCCTACATCCATATCCAAGGCATCTGTGTTAATGTTGATAGTAAAATATCGGATAGATTGACTAGTATTGTAGTACGATTTCTCAATGGAACCAACTGTTCTTCCATTGCTGTCATATACAAAAACATGGTACTTCTCATTTTTGTACTCCGGTAGAACCATGAATTTGATTTGGCCTGTTTCTCCTTTCACAATGGTCTTAGAAGACTCATCATAGTCAACCATAATCAGCGGATAGCTGGCAGCAAACGCCGTCACAGACACACAGGTTAACAGTACTGCTGTGGCTAATATCAGTGCCAGCAATCGTTTCATCTTTTTCATTGTGTTCCTCCCTCTTTACAACAGCTCGTTTTTCTTTGGCAAAGTATGAAACAAACAAAGATATTCATATTTTCCATCGGAAAATATGAAACCCCATGGGGTTTCGCAATGTCACGACACCATTATACTCCCATGTCTCTCCGTTTGCAAGCGTGTTCCTTGCAAACGGAGAGTTTTAGGACTCTTTTTTTACTTCCAGCAGCTGTACCAGCCAATGCCCTGGTCCTCCCAGCCGGCATTGATCAGATTCTGCATCTCTTCTTCACTGAAGGTAAAATGGTACGCACCAACGGTGGCGTTGGGGTTATGCAGACGGTGCTGCACCGCCTCGGTATCATAGGCGGAGTTGAAAGCAATGTTTTCATAATTCCAGCCGTTTGCCATCAAAGCCTCCACCTCAGCCTCATCCATAGTATACAGATGCTCACCGGTAGAGGGCTGGAACAGACGATAGACAGGAGCGCCGGTATTCTCTGGGAAGGTAAAGGCAATACCCTCATACTGCCAACCGGCAGCAACCAGATCGCCCTTCTCCTTCTCGGATCCGGTATAGAAGTGCTCGCCGGTGTTGGGGTTGTACATGCGGAACATATTTCCCACCTGACGGGCTTCCACTGTCTCGCGCTTAATGCCGCAATGGTTGCAGGTGCCGTTCACATTGTTGTCGTAGATGTGACCTCCCGGGAAAATGACGAACAACGCAGCAGGGTCAGACACAGCCTTATCGCCATATGCATCCGTGACGACGCAGCGGTACTGCTTTCCGTTATTACCAGCGGTAACAAGGACGCTGAGTCGGTTCGTGTTGGCACCATCAATGGCCGTCCAGATCTTTCCGGTTGCCGCCTTACTCTCCCACTGATACTGCAGTCCGGTACCGGCAGCACTTACAGTGAAGTTGACTGCACCATCGTCAGCCGTTTGATCTTCCGGATGCGCAGTGATGCTCACAGGTCCACTGGGTGCCTCCGTGAAATCGAAGGCTACCGGGAACTCCTCATGTCCATTACTAATATAGTCATCGCTGTAGTCATCGGCGGTGCCATTATTGTTGATGTATTTCCAGTCGCGGCTGACGCGATAGGACAGCACATCGGCAGAATTGGCTGCGGTCAGCGCATAGACCTTGGCCAGAACACTGTTATTATACAGGTAAGTACCGACACGCTCAAAGGAAACAGGGGGTACATCACCGGAGACAGTCAGCGTCTGACCCGCCGCAGTGGCCAGATACAGCGTCTGCTGGCTCTTTCCACCGCTGAAAACGACTACGCCCCGATTATCGCCCGTGCCGTATCCCAGAATGGCGCGGCTATAGCTCAAAGCACCGCCTGCACTCAGGGTGTCGGCCATCATCACATTTGTGATTCCATAGCCTCCAACATTTCCGGTAAGGGTAGGCGCGAAGTCGAAGGTCATGTTAAAGAAATCTTCATCCCAAACCGGATCTCCTGTCACTGGGTCAAAGTACTCAATCCAGCCGCGGTAGCCCTCATAGGATGCCGTGTAGCTGTCATTGTGGGGATTCTGGACCGTGAGCTTGCATACATCTTTCCAGTTGCCGTTTCTATCCTGCCATCTGCCTACCGCCTCCATGTCGTTGCGGTCGATCGTGCTTCCACCATCCTGCGGTGTCAGGGAAAACTCGGCATAGGGGGCAATGGTCAGATACACCGTGATCTCCTCCACATCGCCGCCGGCAACAAAGACGGTATCGTACCACTGGCTCACGGAGGTATCATCACAGCTGAGCACCGTTCCGTTCAAATCAGTAAAGACGCCTACATCCCAGTTGCCGCGCAGCATATCCCCATCATCGGTGAGGACGGCAGCGAAGTCAACAACCAGCTGGGTAATATCCGCCCCCGGATAGCCCTCTATAGTACGGGTGACAGTATACTGAACCGTGCTCCAGCCGCTCATTTTATTTGCAGTAAACGCATAGATGTCATTGGCGACGCCATCGGGGCCGATCCAGGTACCACTCTGCTTCGTAATGAGGTTGGTATCCCCTTCCCATCCGGTGACGGACAGGGTGTTGTTCCTGGGCACTGCCAAAAATACGGTTTGAGAGGTGTGGCCCGGTGACAACACAACGACCATCCCATTACTCAAGGCCAAATTATGACAACAGAGCACACCATCAATCAAGCCGGTAAAGTAATACACGCCGTTCCAACACCATGCAGGGCCCGCGGTGTAGACGGGTTCTGAGGCGTCATAAGTAAGGGGTGCAGCGGCGGCGTACCCGGTTACCGCTGTGTCACCGGCTTTGCTCTCCTGCTGCTCCGCCCAAATCGTCGTAGGACAGAGACTGAGTACCATGACTAATGTCAGTACCAATGCTGCAAGTCGCTTCATGCTTTTCTCCTCCTGAATTCTTTGTACCCCACAGGGGATCTGTCGTGACACCATTCTACACCTCCCCCCGGCAATTTGCAATCATCGGTGAAAAAATTTAATCCTTTATTAGCAATCAACAAGGGATACGCTCCTCTGTTGTGTCGATACGATCGTAAATTGTCAAACTATGTGCCCCACAGTTTGCGCGCAAATCCCCACAAATCGGCGGCAAAATACCGGTTTGATATTTCGGGAATCCTGGCGTTAATCAACATCGTGTTTTGTTTTCGCATCGCCGGCGCAGCGCGAGAACAGGTATTGCCTCTCGGGTAAAACCCGCTCAAAACGCAAAAAAAGAAAGCCCTTTCGGGCTTTCTTTTTTTATCATGCCTTAACCGATTCCACGATGGCATCGGCCAAGACTTCCAACTCGGCGGCCTTGTCAGCGCCCATGGAGGAGGCGATGCTGAGCCGCTCGTTCAGGACGGTCATATTCTTCAGTTCTTCATTGATAAACTTCTGCATCAAATCACCGGACTTGCTGGCCCAGGAGCCGTTCTCAATAAGGGCGAAGGTGCGATTCTGAAGATTCAGCGCCTTCATATCCATGAGGAAATTGTGCATCACAGGATAGATCCCCAGATTGTAGGTTACGGAGGCCAGCACGATATGGCTGTATTTCCAGGCCTCGGAGATGAGGTAGGAGACATGGGTGTTGGACACATCGCAGACGGTCACATTGGTGACACCCTTTTCACAGAGTCTGGCAGCCAGCGCCTGCGCGGCAGCCTCGGTATTGCCGTACATGGAGGCGTAGGCGATCAGCACACCCTTCTCCTCCGGCTCATACCGACTCCACTTGTCGTATTTGTCGATGAAGTAGCCGAAGTCCTTGCGCCACACAGGGCCATGGAGGGGGCAGATAAATTTGATCTGGTCAATGATGGTACCGGCCTTTTTCAGCAGCAGCTGAATGTGAGGGCCGTACTTGCCCACGATATTCACCAGATAGCGACGGGCCTCGTCGATCCAGTCACGGTCGAAGTTCACCTCGTCGGCAAAGAGCTTGCCGTCCAGTGCGATGAATGAACCGAAAGCGTCGGCGGAGAACAGTGCGCCATTGGTCAGGTCGAAAGTGACCATGGCTTCGGGCCAGTGGACCATGGGCGCCGCCACAAAGGTGACGGTATGGCCGCCAAAGCAGTGGGTGTCACCCTCCACCACGATGCGGATCTCGTGCTCATCGGGATGGAAGCCGAACTGGCGCATCAGCATGAAGCCCTTCTCCGTAGAGATGATCTTCACCTTGGGCCAGCGGGCGAGGATGAGGTCGATGCTGGCAGCGTGGTCAGGCTCAAGGTGGTTGATGACCAACCAGTCGAGACTGCGCTCACCCAGCAGATACTCCAGATTCTCCATCATCTGGCGGCTGACAGACCAGTCCACGGTGTCAAACAGCACCGTCTCCTTATCCAGCAGCAGATAGGCGTTATAGCTGACCCCCTTGGGGATGGGATGGATATTTTCAAATAAATGGGTGCGGTGATCGTTGGCGCCGACCCAGTAGAGATCGTCAGTAACTTTACGAACATTGTACATAATTCGCTCCTCCTTTCCTATTTTCAGGCCTTAGGCTTCAATGAACTGCTCTTTGCCTTCCGAGCACTCGGGGCAGACCCAATCCTCGGGCAGCTTCTCGAAGAGCGTGCCGGGTGCGACCTCGCCCTCCTCATCACCCAGATCGGGATCGTAGGTGTAGCCGCAGCCGCTGCAGACATAGCTCTTGCCGATGGGAGTGGGCTTGGGAGGCGTGGGACGCTTCATCTTGACCATAGGCGGGGCAGGAGCCTTCTCCTCCGTACCGCCGAGTGCCTCGGTCAGCAGGGGCAGGATCTCCATGACATCGCCCACGATACCGTAGTCGCAGTTCTTGAAGATGGGAGCGTTTCCGTTTTTATTGATCGCCACGATAGTGGAGGCATCCTTGATGCCCTTGAGGTGCTGAGAGGCACCGGAGATGCCGCAGGCGATGTAGAGATTACCCATGAACTTCTGACCGGACATACCCACATAGCGGTTGAGAGGCAGATATTTCAGGGTTTCCGCCACGGGACGGGAAGAACCGATGGCAGCACCGGCGGCCTTGGCCAGGTCCTCAATGAGCTTCATGTTCTTCTTATCACCGATACCCTTACCGGCGGAGACAACACGCTCAGCCTGAGGGATGGGGGTGTCGAGAGCAATACCAACGGAGAAGTCATGACCGTCCTTCTTCAGGGCAGCCACCAGATCGGTGACCTTCTGGAGAGCGTCGCCATCGCGGAAGATATGCTTTTTGCGGACACCGGTGATGGGGGCAGGCTTCTTGGCCACGCTGCGGCCGCCACCCTCATTCCCCTTGGTCAGCTTACCCAGCAGATGGGAAGAAATCACCACACGCTGGATCTCATTGGTACCTTCGTAGATGGTGGTGATCTTGGCGTCGCGGTAGGCCCGCTCCACCTCCATGCCCTTTAAGAAGCCGGAGCCGCCGAACACCTGAAGGGCATCGTTGCAGACCTCCAATGCAATGTCGGAGGCATACATCTTGGCCATGGCGGACTCCATACCGTAGGGCACATGGGCCTCTTTCATCTCAGCAGCGGAATACACCAGGAAGCGGGCGCAGCGGAGCTTGGTGGCCATGTCCGCCAGTTTGAAGGACACGCCCTGATGGACACCGATGGGCTTGCCGAACTGCTCACGCTCACGGGCATAGCTGAGAGCATGCTCAAAAGCACCCTGAGCGATACCCAAAGCCTGTGCGGCGATGCCGATACGGCCACCGTCCAGCGTAGCCATGGCGATCTTGAAGCCCTCACCCTCTTTGCCCAGCAGATTCTCCTTGGGGACCTTCACATCGTTGAAGATCAACTCGGCGGTAGAGGAGGAGCGGATGCCCATTTTATCGTAGTGGTCACCGAACTCAAAACCGGGCCAGCCCTTCTCCACGATGAACGCGGAGATACCGCGGGTACCGATATCAGGGGTGGTGACGGCAAATACCACATAGGTGTCGGCCTTGGGCGCGTTGGTGATGAAAATCTTGCCGCCGTTCAAAAGCCAGTGATCGCCCTTATCCACAGCGGTAGTCTCGGTACCGCCGGCATCGGAACCGGCATTGGGCTCGGTGAGACCGAAGGCGCCGATCTTCTCACCCTTGGCCAGAGGCACCAGATACTTCTTCTTCTGCTCCTCGGTACCAAAGGCAAAGATGGGCCAGGAACCGAGGGAGACATGGGCCGAGAGAATGACGCCGGTACCGCCGTCCACCCGGGCCAGCTCCTCCACAGCGATGGCGTAACTGAGGGCATCAAGGCCCGCACCACCATACTCCTTGGGGAAGGGAATGCCCATGAGACCCATCTTGCCAAACTTGGCAATGGCCTCGGTGGGGAACTCGTTCTGCTGATCCAGCATAAACGCGATGGGCTTTACTTCTTCTTCAGCAAAAGCGCGGATTCTGGCGCGAAGCTCTTCGTGAGCAGGTGTGGTCTGAAACAACATATCGTCTCCTCCTTTATATCCTATCGTATCCGTATTTTCGTTCTTTTATTCTTGATATTTTTGGTCAAGTATAGGGGTAAAATTTTTACTTTATTCTGTCAGCAGGCTCATCAAATCACAGCGACGCAGTTCATCATCCATCCGCTGTTGGATGCCACAGAGCCGATCGTGGACACAGCATCTGCCATTCTGCTCCCGCCAGGGGCAGGTAAAGCCCGGTTCCATGCAGGCGTTGACATCGCTGCGGGCCTCCATGATGGCCATCAGGTCGAAAAGGGACACTTTGGACAGATCTGCCACCAAACGGCAGCCACCGTCCACACCGCGGCTGACCTGCACAAGACCGGCACGGGAAAGCTTTTTGACGATCTTGTAGGCAAACTGCTGCGGGATCATCTGCTGTCCCGAAATCTCGCCCACGGCACGCTGTTCACCGTCCAAAAGACTGCGCAGCACACGCAGTGCGTAGTCCGTTTCTCTTGTCAGCAGCACTTTCGCCACCTCCCTTTCGTTGTTCTTGTCTTGCATTTTACTAAAGTAGACTGGATTTGTCAAGTATTATTTATTGCCTTCATATGAAACTTTTTGCTTTTTTGCAGGAAAACACCGCAGTCTCCCATGGGAAACTGCGGTGTTTGTGAATAACTCAGAGGGTTTAGCGATAGAACTCCTCGGCGGCAGAGAAGAAAGCCTCGATGTTGGCCCAGGGGGACATGGGAGGAATATCGCAGCCGGTGGAGATGACATAGTTGGGTGCGTGGCAGCACTCACCCATCACCTTCAAGGTAGCCTCGCGGACAGACTCGGGGGTGCCGTGGCTGATCTGACCGGCAGGGTCCACATTGCCCATCACCAGCACATCGGTGGGAGCGGCGGGGATCATGTCGGCCATATTGCAGGCGTTGCCGAAGTGGTAGCCCATGGCACCGATATCATAGATACCGGCGGTCATCAGCGCCACATTGTCACCGCAGTTGTGGTAAATAACGGCAAACTCGTCGGTCTGCACCGCCTCCACGATCTGCTTGACATAGGGGTGAGAGAACTCCTCAGCCAGAGCAGGAGAGAGCATACCGGCCAGAGGCTCGGCCATCACCACACCGTTGGCACCGGCGGCCTTGTAGGCGTTGCAGTACGCAATCAGAAACGCGGTGGTCTTTTCCAGTACGGTGTGGACCATATCGGGCTCTTCATAGCAGTAGGCCATGGCCTCGCCCACATCCATGAGGCGGCCGGCCAGAGAGAAGGGGCCAATGACACCGGCGAAGACGGGACGATCCGTGATCATCTCGCTGGCCTTGGCAATGGCGTCGATATAGATACCGGTGCGGCAAGCGCCTACTTCGGGGATGGCCAGAGCATCGGCAGCATCTTCATCCTCCACAATGGCACCCACCACGGTGGGGACCTCATCATCGCTGACGCGGATCTCGCTGCCGAAGCACTCAGCTTCCACAGACAGATCCATCAGGCTCACAGAGGCGCCGGAGTCCACCTTATCGGCCACCATCTTCATGCCGCGGGCCTGATAGTCGCTGCTGGAGATAAGATCGCGGACAGTAATATCCATCAGCTGTACGGCAGGGAAGGACAGGACGGGAACGGCCTGCTTGGTGGGCGCGGCAATGGTATCGGCCACCCACTGTTTCATATTGCGCTTCATGTAAGTCAGACTCCTTAAACGATTACTTCAGGATCTCAGCAGCCACCATGGCGGCGGAGGCAGCATCAGCGGTGTAGTAGTCAGCACCAACGCTCTTGCAGAACTCCTCGGTAACGGGGGCGCCGCCGATCATGACCTTGACCTTATCCTTCAGGCCGGCAGCCTCGACAGCCTTGACCACCTCGGCCATGACGGGCATGGTGGTAGTCAGCAGAGCAGAGCAGCCGATGATGTCAGCACCGTGCTCCTTGGCAGCCTCAACGAAAGCCTCGGCGGAGACATCGACGCCCAGGTCGATGACCTCAATGCCCTTGCCCTCGACCATCATCTTCACCAGGTTCTTACCGATGTCATGCAGGTCGCCCTTGACGGTGCCCAGCACCATCTTACCGGGAGTACCCACGCCAGCCTCGGCCAGCAGGGGCTTGAGCAGCTCAGCACCGGCGTTCATAGCACGGGCAGCCACCAGCACCTCGGGGACGAAAACTTCGTTGTTCTTGAACTTCTGGCCCACCACATCCATGCCGGGCAGGAGACCCTCGTTCAGGATCTGCTGAGGAGCAACGCCCTCTTCCAGTGCCTGCTGGACATACTGCACAACCAGTTTCTTCTTACCCTTCTGCAGGGCCTCGGAGATCTCAACCAAAATGCTCATAATCTTGTTTCCTTTCTCTTGTTTGTGTTGTATGTGAAGTTTTTCAACTTTCTTCTATGGATTTCGGCGGACGGAGTCGATCAGTGCCTTCAGATTCTCCACCTTACAGTTAAGGGGCACTTCGCAGCCGGTACCGAGAATGAAGCCGCCCTCCATGCCCATGTCGATGAGCTTGTTGCAGTAGGCGGTGACCTCCTCGGGGGTACCGAAGGCCATCAGCGTGGGGGGCACATCACCGCGGATGATCTGATAGCCCTTGAGGATCTCATAGGCCTTGACGATATCGGTGGCGCCGTCCAGTTCAATGATGCAGCTTCCCTTGGGCAGCTCCTTGAAGTAGGGCAGCATAGGCAGCCAGTTGCCGTCGCAGTGGACCACGGAGACGATGCCGGCCTCGTAGAAGCCGAGGATCATCTGCTTGAGGTAGGGCCAGGCAAACTCCTCAAACATATCGGTGGAGATGAAAGTGGCGGAGGAGCGCATGGCAAAGATGGCGATACGGTTGCCGCCGGCACTCTTGACACCGGTGATACCGGTCTTGATAATCTCGGGAGTGGCAGCCTCACAGGCAGCCTTCACCTTCTCGGGGCAGTCGTACAGGTCGCAGCAGAACTCGCCCATACCACGGGACATAGAGAAGGTATCGAATGCGGGAGCCGTACCGGAGTGGAACATGAGAGGAATGTTCTTGGAATCCCAGAACTTCTTATTCTTTTTCACTTCCATACCGCAGCCGATGAAGCCCTTGAGAACCTTGAACTTCAGGAAGGGGCCCTTGAAGGGGGGATTCTGAATGGAGGCCACAAAGGGGGTCTGCCATGCACCAAAGCCCTTTTCTACGATGAGATCGTAGTCAGACTCCTGCATAATGGGCTCTTCGATAAACTGGAACAGCTCGTTCTCACCCAGTTCACGGCCGGGGATGCGCACCTTCATCTGCTCGATGTAGGTAACGGTCTTGGGGCCCAGGGGGAAGGCCACATCGGGATAGCCCACCACATCGCAGCATTTCTTATAGGCATCCATCCAGGCATCGTTGCCGCGGAAGATGTCGGCCTGGGTCACACCGGCCACCACGGCGGCAAAGGTGCAGGTATGGGGGAACACGGGAATGTCCTCACGCTTGGCGAAGGGCTGCATGCTCAGGGCATGGTCGAATTTCTGTTGACTGTTCATGGAAATACTCCTTCCTTATGTCTTTACAGGTATATTTTACCCAATGATGGAGTATTTGTGAAATTGTAATTTCGATTGGTTTCGATAACAATATGTTATCATTCTATGTTTTTTCTTTCATCTCCTGCAAAATCTTATCAAACAGTTCGATGGCGGGATTCAGATTCTCCTTGCGCCATGCGATGCAGGAGGAGGCATCCCCCAGAGGCACCTCATCAATAACCCGGACAGTGGGGTTCTTCGCCATGGAGGAGGTGTAGTTCATAATGCCCACGCCCATACCGGCCTCCACCCATAGCATCAGTGTGGAGCGGTTGGGGGCGCGGCGGACATTGTTGGTACGCAGCCCCTCCCGGCGCATATCCTGCTCCAGCAGGTCGTAGCCCATGCGGCTGTCCTCGGGAGAGATGACCAGCAGTGTCTCCTCTATAATGTCGGCAAAGGTGATGGTCTCTTTCTGGGCCAGGGGCAGCTTGCGGGAAATGGCAAAGACGGCACGGTCCTCGTCGAGGCGGCGTGTCAGCACGCCATCTTGGTTGGCAATGTCAAACTCGATGGTCATGGCAATGTCGATCTGTCCCGAGGCGAGCTGATGGCGCAGCTCGGCAAAGGAACCCTGGCAGATATTCAGTTCAATGTTGGGGTAGCGGGACATGAAGCGGCGGCACAGCTCAGTAAAGGTATCCCCCAGCCACTGCCCCTCCAGCGTGCCGATGGTCAGGGTTCCGAGATAACCCATGCCCACCGTCTGGACACGGGAGATAAGACCGTCGATAGAGGTTTGGATCTCCTCCAGATCGCGGGCCAGCAGCACCCCGGCAGGGGTAAGGCGCACCTTTTTCTGGTCGCGGAAAAAGAGCTGTGTGTTCAGCTCCCGCTCCAATGTAGCGATCTGTCGGCTGAGGGCTGGCTGAGAGAGGTACAGCTGGGCCGCTGCCTTGGTGAAATTCAGCGTACCGGCCAGCGCCAGAAAGCACTTGATCTGTGTTGTATTCACCGCTCTTACCCCCCTTTTCCTATTACATCTTAGTATACCAATAATTCTGTTTTCTTGCAACGACTAACGGATAAAAATTCGTCCTACAATAGGACAAAAATTCGTCCGAAATCCCCTTGGATTTCGGACGATTTTCGGAAAAACCGGTATTTTTTCAATCAATCAGTACACAACAGGTGTATGTCATGGTTTTCGGGCCGTAATAGTAGGGCAGTCCCGAACCCTCACACACCTGCGAAACGACGAGTCCATACGCCTCCATAGAGGGGATGGCCTTCTTGGGAAAACGGCAGGGGGCATCGGGATAGGTACACTCCTTGCAGATAGTGCAGGCACCGGCAGCCATGGGCAGGCAATCGGGGTACTGCTCCCGCACCGCCGTAACAAAGGCCAGAAACCGTTCCTTTTGCAATTTCTCCGTGTCCATCATGGTCTCGATGTCGAAGTCATCCTCCATCTGCCCCGTGGACTGTACCAGCACGCCGCGGCGATAAGCGGCGGCCTTGACGGAGATCTCCTCCAGTGTACCGCAGCCGGGAGGACAGGTCCAACACCGGCCATAGGCGTGGCAGCGATTGGCCTCACACATCTCCCGGACGGCGGGGTTGAATTCGAGGCACTCCATGTTGATAAGCCCCACATGGTCGAAACCGCACTCCGCTGCCAAAGTAAGCAGTTGTTCGTTGGTCATTCTTCAGTCCTCCTCCGGAAACATCATGGCTTCCATATATGCATCGTTAAACTCCGGCAGGCCGGAGAGTTCCTTGTAGTCCATAGTCTCCTGCAATCTGGCAAGACGCGCTCTTGCCTCCTCCGATACCAGCGCCATCTGCGCACCCAGTGCCGCTGTGTTGCCCACAGCACGGGTGCAGTGAAGCAGTTCGGCGGGGATGAGCCCGATCCGCGCGGCACTCTCAGGGCGGATAAAGCTGCCGAATCCTCCGGCCAGCAACAGGGCGTCGATACCTTCAAAGCCCACACCGTAAGCGTCGATCAGGATCTGCACACCGGCGGCGATCGCACCTTTGCCCAGCTGCAGCTTGCGCACATCCCCCTGTGCCACCCACACCTGTTCGGTAAGGCGGAAAGCGGGTTCTCCGTCCTCCAGCAAGAAGAGGTAGGGTCTGGCCTCCTGGGGGATCTCGTCTTCATCCTCCTCGGCGTCCAGCATACGGCCCGTCTCGTCCACTGCACCGAGATGCAGCATCACCGCCATGGCATCAATAAGGCCAGAGCCGCACAGTCCTACCGCTTCACCACCGCCGATAACGCCGCAGCAGAGCTTCTCACCGTCCCACTCCACAGAGGAGATGGCACCGGCTGCTGCCGTCATCCCACAGGAAATCTGAGCACCCTCAAAGGCGGGGCCTGCCGCCGTGGAGCAGCAGACAAAATGCTCACCGCAGCCCAGGGCCATCTCACCGTTGGTACCCACATCAATCAGCAGCGTAGGCTTTTCGGCCCTGTCCAGATCCGCAGCCAGCACATCGGCAGTAATGTCGCCGCCTACATAGCCGGAGATAGCGGGAGCGATGTATACCTTTCCTGGGAAGGGCAATCCGAGGGCAGCGGCATCCCACTCGTCGCCGAAGCGGGACAGGGGTGTAAAGGGAGAGACGCCGATACCGTCGGGGGCAAGGCCCGTCAGCAGATGGCACATAGTGGTGTTGGCAGCGATGGACATACAGGAGATGTCTGCCACAGCAACTCCGGCAGAGGCGCACAGAGCGGTAATCATTCGACGCAGCTGCCCGGTAATAGCGGCAGTCAGTGCTCCACGACGGCCCTCCATAGATGCCTTGATCCGGGCGATGACATCGCCGCCGTAGGGGCGTTGGGCGTTGCCCTCGCCCACGGTGGCCAGCTTTTTTCCGCTGGCAAGGTCCATAAGGTGGCACACCACGGTAGTCGTACCAATATCGCAGGCCACACCATAGCCCGCCAATCCGGGATCCGGTACCAGGACTTCGGCATCATCTTCAGCCCGCAGCTGCACCTCCAGAGGTGAGGCTGCAGGGACACGCACCGTCATACCGTCCTCGGCGGCGGTGCGACAGGCCAGCACTGCCTGTTCCCCTGTCTCCGTCACCAGATAGACGGTGCATTTTTCACAGGTGCCCTGCCCGCCGCAAGGGGCATGGACCGGCACATTCTCACCGCGGATGACCTCCAGCAGCGTCTGGCCATCGACAAAAGAGATGGTTGTGGTATTGTCGTTACATAAAACGGTAATGGTCATAGGGTTTTCCTCCCGTTACGATTGCTCAAACAGAGTTCAAAAAGCGCAGGAACGCTGCCTTGCCCTCTTCATTGCGGGCGTAGACCCCTGCGTGCTCCAGCACGCGGGCAAAGACCTTTCCCGTCTCCTGCTGCACAATGGACAGGGCGTTATCGGCGGTGATGGTATACCGATGGCGGAAGTTCTCGGCCCAGTCGGCATGTTTCTCCGTCAGCGCATTGCTACGCAGGTCCCATCCCTCCACCAGTGCCTCAGCCACAGCAGAAAGTTCCTCCTTCAACCGCGCCGGCAACACTGCAAGGCCCATCACCTCAATAAGGCCGATGTTCTCCTTCTTGATGTGGTGGAGTTCTGCGTGGGGATGGTAGAGGCCCAATGGATGCTCGGCGGTGGTAAGGTTGTTACGCAGCACCAGATCCAGCTCATACTTTCCCGCCCGCATACGGGCGATGGGGGTGATGGTATTGTGAGGCTCTCCCTCTGTCTCGGCGTAGATGACGGCTGCCTCATCGGTATAGCCCCGCCACGCCGACAAGATCTTCTCCGCCAGATCGGTAAGTCTTTCACGGTTTTCACAGGTAAGGCGCACCACCGACATGGGCCAGCGGACAATGCCCGCCGCCACATCCTCAAAGCCGCAGAAAGTGACGGGCGTTTCCACCGGTGCCCGCTCCATGGCGAAGGTATAGCATCCGCCCTGAAAATGGTCGTGGGCGAGAATAGAGCCGCCTACGATGGGGAGATCGGCATTGGATCCCACAAAATAATGGGGAAACTGGCTGACAAAGTCCAGTATCTTTTCAAAGCAGGCCCGATCTATTTTCATGGGAGTATGTTCACTGCTGAGACAGATGCAATGCTCGTTATAGTAAACATAGGGGGAATACTGCAGAAACCACGGTGCGCCGTGGATGGTAAGGGGCACCATGCGGTGGTTCTGGCGGGCAGGGTGGTTCACCCGTCCCGCGTAACCCTCATTCTCCACACACAGCAGGCACCTGGGATAGTCGGAGGCAGGCAGATCACGGGCGGCAGCAATGGCCTTAGGATCTTTCTCGGGCTTGGACAGGTTGATGGTGATGTCCATCTCCCCATATTCCGTCTCGCTCTTCCACTGTACATCCTTCCTGATACGGTCGCGGCGGATGTAGTTGGTATCCTGGCTGAACTGATAGTACCAGTCCGTCGCCTTTTTGGGATCTTCCGCCCGCAGCGCCTCAAAAGTTGCGATCACCTGTCCGGGGCGTGGAGTCAGCCGTCCCATCAGCGCCGTGTCGAAGAGGTCGCGGTAAACAACACTGTTCTCCTGCAGCACACCCCGGGCATAGGCATCCTCTGTCAGCGTGTCCAGCACAGCAGGCAGGTCGATGGTGTCCCAATGGCACTGCGGGTCGGTGTAGCTGTCTCGCTGCAGCACCTCCAAAATACCGTTAATGGCCCATGTATATTCGCTCTTCTCAATAAGGCCCTTTTCCAACGCATATTGCGCCAGCTGAGAAATGGCATGATCGATCATACACTCACCTCATTACGGAATCAGCACACAGCCGCCTGTAGGACGAATGTGCATCACATGACAGGTACCTGCACCCAGCATTTCCTCCATCCCGGTGCGGAAACGGGGCAGCAGATCCTCAGGCACAAAGGCCTGCACCGTCCCGGCAAAGCCGCCGCCGTGGACGCGGATGGCACCGCGGCCTTCCAGCAGCTGCGCCCCCAGCGCAAGGGCCAGAGAAACAGCCTGCTTACGGGGTTCTTCCACAGACCAGATATTCTGCAGCATGGTTGCCGAGGAGTGGCCCGACGCCTTCACCAGTTCCAAAAAGGCGGTAAAATCCCCCTGCTTCAGTGCCGCCGCTTCTGCTTCAGCACGGTGGTTTTCATCAAAGAAGTGCATGGCCCGCAGCACAGCGCGGTCACCGCATTGGGCACGCAGCGGGGATATTGCCGCGCGGAAGTCCGCCTCCGCCACCTCCCGAAGGACCGGCTTGCCGAAATACGCTGCCACCGCACCCATCTCGCGGGTGATTGCGGCATAATCATCGGTAAGATCCGCATGGTCGGAGACGGTGTCGATGATACACAGGGCATGGCCGCAGCTGGAAAAATCAAAGTTCACTTTTTCCACCGCAGGGGCGGAGGGATCGGCAAAGTCAATGGCGACGATGCCGCCCACAGAGGAGGCCATCTGGTCCATGAGACCACAGGGCTTGCCGAAGTAGACATTCTCGGCGTACTGGCCCACCTTGGCAATCGCCACGGCATCCAGCCCACCGCCGCCAAAGTAGTTGATGATATTTCCGATAAGCACCTCATAAGCTGCCGAGGAGGATAAGCCGGAACCCGAGAGGACCGAAGAGCATACACAGGCATCAAATCCTGCAATTTTGCAGCCCAGCTCCTGCATCCCGGCCGCCATGCCCCGAACCAGCGCTGTCGAAGTGCCCCGCTCCTCTTCGCAGGGGAGCAGATGGGACAGAGAAAGCTCCAGCGGAGGAAAGCCCTCGGAGACGATACGCACCCTGTCGGTACCGTTGGGAGCAGCACAGGCCAGCATATCCACATCCACACTACCGCAGAGGACGCAGCCATGCTGATGGTCGGTGTGATTGCCGCCGATCTCCGTTCTGCCGGGGGCACTGAACAAAGCAGCGTTTTCAGAAGAGGCAAAGGTCTGTTCAAACAGCTCTGCCACACCGATGGCACGGTCTCTGCCTCGCGTTACGCTCCTCTCCGTGCCGTCCAGGGCATAGAGAAAACGCAGCGTATCGTCATAGACTCCCGCCCGCAGCTGGCGGAGCAGGGTGTTGGTCTTGCTCATGATGTTCTCTCCTTATTGCTGCACGCGGTACACGCGGCACTCGTAGGGTCGCAGGATACTGCTGTTGTTCTCGTAGTTCCCCAGCAGCAGCTCTGCCGAGGCAAGGTCAAAACTACGGGGTATTTTCATCTTCACGGGCTTGTCCGCAAAAGAACACACCACCAGCAGGTGCTCTCCCTCCGTCTCTCTGCTGTAGACATAGAGCTTGCTGTGGAGGGGGAAGTGGTCGCGATAAGTTCCGTATCGCACCGACTTGAGCGTTTTTCGCAGGGCAATGGCCTTGCGGTAGAAGTGAAGAATGGAGTCAGGGTCGGATTCCTGCGCCGCTACATTGATTTCTCTATAGTTCTCGTTGACATAGAACCAGGGTGTCCCCGTGGTAAATCCCGCGTTGGCACTGTCATCCCACTGGACAGGGGTGCGGGCGGAATCCCGGGAGGAGCGCCACATCTTCCGAAGCCGCACTTTCTCCGTTTTTTTGAGATTGCTGTGGGCGTAGTTGTAGCGGGTCTGCACATCCTCGTACATCTCGGCATTTTCAGGCTGCCAGTTCAGCATACCGATCTCCTGTCCCTGATAGAGAAAGGGTGTGCCCTGCTGGAAGAGATAGCTGACGGCCAGCGTCTTGCCGCTCTCCTTCCAGTACCGTTCGCTGCCGTAGCGGGAGATGATACGGGGATGATCGTGGTTCTCCAGATAGAGCATATTCCACGCCCTGCCCGCCAGCTTATACTGCCACTGGGAAAAGGCGTGCTTCATCCGCCGCAGGGAAAACGGCATGGGCAGGTAGTCGGTAAAGAGGCAGTCGGCGCACTGGCTCTGGAACTGGATCATCATGTCGATCTGTCCCTGTGTCTCATCAATATACTTCAGGGCCTGCTTAGGCCACACCAGCGGTGCCTCGGCAAGGGTGAAGCAGTCGTAGTGGTCAAAGACATCCCGCTTGAACTCCGCCAGATACTCATGGATATGAGGGCCGTGATTATAGTGGGGCATTCCTTTGTAAATGGGGAATAGATGGTCGTTGGGAAGCCCCTCTTTTTTGGAGATGTAGGTGATGACATCCTCCCGGAAGCCATCCACACCCATATCCAGCCAGAAGCGCAAAATCTTCTTCACCTCCTCGCGGACGAGGGGGTTATCCATATTGAGGTCCGGCTGCTTCACAGCAAAGAGGTGGAGATAGTACTCTCCCCGCACCTCGTCATAAGTCCACGCCTTTCCCTCGAAGTTGCTGTCCCAGTTATTGGGCAGCTTTCCGTCAGGTCTGGCGGGACGCCAGATGTAGTAGTCGGTATAGGGTTCGATGCGCCGGCGGCTCTTTTGAAACCACTCGTGCTCGTCGCTGGTGTGATTCACCACCAGATCCATCAGCAGTTTCATGCCCCGTCGGTGGCAGCCCTCCAGCACTTGACCAAAGGCCTCCATGCCGCCGAACTCGGGGGCGATATCCATGTAATCGGCAATGTCGTAACCGCAGTCGGCACCGGGAGAGGGATAAATGGGGGAGAACCAGATGCCGTCACAGCCCAGAGACTGAATGTAGTCCAGCTTCTCCAGCACGCCCCAGAGATCGCCCATGCCGTCGCCGTTGCCATCCTTGAAGCTGCGGGGCCAGATCTGGTAAAACACCATATCCTTATACCAGCGATTCCGTTCCATGCGCCCATCCCCCTTTCATTTTTCTACACTATACCACACTTTTGCTCCGCTGTCATCATCAACTGTCATTGACGGACGGTACGGAAGCTGATAAAATGGGAAAAAACCGTGTATTTTCCATGGGGGATTCTGATGATGAAAAATCCGGACAACCGTAACCGTGTATACTTTGGCCTCGGCACCGTAGGCAGAGATATGTTCTACGCCTTTGAGTCCAACACACTGCTGTTTTTCCTCTCCGATGTGCTGTCTCTTCCGGTATGGGTCTTTGCCGCTGCCAGCATGATTCTGTCGGTATTGCGTATCTTTGACGCCTTTAATGATCCCATTACCGGCCTTGTCATTGACAATATCCGCTCTCCGTGGGGCAAGTTCAAGCCTGCGATCCTGGTGGGCGGCATCTTCAGCGCCATCTTTGCGGTGGTGCTCTTCTCCGGTATCGGTGAGGGCTGGACTTTCGTTATTCTTTTCGGTCTTGCCTATTTCCTGTGGGATGTGGCCTACGGTATCAACGACATCGGATACTGGACGCTGCTGCCGGTGCTGTCCTCTGACCAGAAGCAGCGGGAGCGGACCGGTGCGTTTGCCCGTATCTGCGCCAATATTGGTATGTATATCGTCATGGTGGCCTGGCAGCCCGTGACCGCTGCCCTTGGCAACACCCCGCAGGTATGGTTCTGGTGTTCTGTGGTGCTGGCTGTCATCTTCCTCCTGGGCCTCCTCTTCCCCTTGTTGGGCATCCGGGAAAAGCGGCTTGCCCCTGAGCAGCAGGAATCCACCACCCTCCGCCAGATGGTACGGGCACTGGTGGGCAACGACCAGCTCATGTGGACCACGCTGGCCATGGGCCTGTTTATGGTGGGCTACTGTACCACGGTAAACTTCGCCATTTATTACATGAAGTACCTCTTCGGCAACGAGAGTATGTATGTGGTGCTGGTTGCCGTAGTGGGCGTGGCCCAGTTGGGCACCCTGTCGGTCTATCCCCATGTAGCCGGGAAGCTGAACCGCCGCCAGCTCTATACACTGGGCACGGCACTGGTGGTGTTGGGCTATGTGGTGTTCTTTTTCGCCGAGGTCTCCCTCCTGCTCATCGCCCTGGCGGCGGTGCTGGTGTTCGTAGGACAGGCCTTTATCCAGACTTTGATGCTGATGTTCCTGGCCGACACGGTGGAATACGGACACTGGAAGCTGGGTAAGAAGAATGAGGCCATTACCTTCTCCATTCAACCCTTTATCAACAAAATCGGCGGTGCTCTCGCCACCGGTATCGTCAGCCTGACCCTCATTGTTTCCGGTATCAAGATCGATGGCGGCACCGCCGAGACCATTGATGCCGGCGGCAAGATGCTGGTTAAGGGATCCATGTTCTTCCTGCCTCTTCTCATGATCGTAGTGGGCTATGTGGTATACTTGAAGAAATACAAAATCGACGAACAGCGCTACGCCCAGATCCTGAAAGATCTGGAAGAGAGAGAACAGGTCTAAAACACAAAAATCCAGACACCCGAATGGGTATCTGGATTTTTTGGTGCGCCTGAAGGGACTCGAACCCACACGCCGGAAGCACGGGAACCTAAATCCCGCATGTCTACCAATTCCATCACAGGCGCAAATTCTCTTCTGCAACAGATGTAGTTTACCACAAATATTGCCGCCTTGCAACGCCTTTTTCCTGCCAACTGGTACTATCAACAATCACAAAACTGGTCATTTTCATAGACCCACAGAGTCGATATACTGTAGCTTGCTGAACTGTAAAGAAACGCGAGGATACCGTATGAAACGCATTGCCAGTATTCAGGATATCTCCTGTCTTGGACGCTGCTCACTGACGGTGGCACTGCCCGTTCTCTCCGCTATGGGCGTGGAGTGCGGCATCATGCCCACCGCCGTATTGAGTGCCCACACCATGTTCCCCGGCTTTACCTGCGCCGACCTGACAGGAGAGCTGCTGCCCATTGCGCAGCATTGGAAACACCAGAAAGTTCATCTTGATGCCATCTATACGGGGTATCTCGCCTCCACGGAACAGATAGAAACGGTGCTTTCCGTCATCGACCTGCTCTCGGACGAGAACACACTGCTGTTTGTCGACCCCGCCATGGCCGACCACGGCAAGCTCTACGCCGCCTTTGGCCCGGAGTTCCCCGCCGAGATGGCCAAAGTGGTATCCCGTGCCCACATCACCGTCCCCAACATTACCGAGGCCTGTCTGATGACGGGTCGGGAGTACCGCACGGAATACGATGAGGCATACATCCGCGATCTGCTGCAGGCCGTGGCAGCACTGGGCGCAAAAAAGGTGGTGCTGACCGGCGTGACCTTTGATGCAGACACCTTGGGCTGCATGGCCTATGACAGTGAGACGGAGGAGTTTTTCTCTTACTTCAACCACCGCGACGGCGCCTCCTACCATGGCACCGGCGACATCTTCGCCGCCACCACTCTGGGTGGTATGATGCGGGGCTTGAGCCTCTACGAGTCCCTCAGATTGGCAGTGGACTTTACACTGGAGACCATCCTCGTTACCCGCAGCGATCCCGATGCAGCATGGTACGGCGTGGAATTTGAGCGGGCGCTGCCCATGCTCTACAAGCGCCTCGGCGATGTATAAAAACCACAAAAAGTTCCCTATTCACTGCGGAATAGGGAACTTTTTTATTTATTCTTTTGTTTCTTCTGCTTTGGATTCCCCGGTCTGCTCCTCTGCCGTCTCCCCCGGCATGGGGATGGGCTTGGAGACAATGTTGATGTGCTTGGCGGGGGGCTCGATCACATCGGGGGAACTGGGGCGGAACAGCGGCTGCTGGGGCGGCTTCTTTCCCACGCCGTAGTTGTCCACTGTCTCGGGATCCCGACCCTCGATAATGGCCATCATCTCCTGACCGGTGATGGTCTCCTTTTTCAGCAGATAGGCTGCGATCTTGTCCAGCAGCTCGCGGTTTTCGGCCAGAATGGCCTTGGCCTCCTCGTGGCACTGGCGCAGGATCTTGATGGTGGCACGGTCGGCGGCGGCGTAGGTCTCCTGGGCGCAGGACATGGAGTAGGTGCCGTCGAGGTACTGGTTGTGTATCGTACCCAGGGCCATCATATCGAATTCCTCGCACATACCGAAGCGGGCCACCATGCTGCGGGCCAGTTCTGTGGCACGCTCGATGTCATTGGCGGCACCGGAGGTCATGGTGTTGCACACCACCTCCTCCGAGGAACGGCCTGCCAGCAGCGTGCGGATCTCAGCGAGAATGTCCTCCTTGGACATGAGGAACTTCTCCTCTTCAGGGAGGTGAAGGGTATAACCCAGCGCGCCCTGGGTATGGGGTACAATGGTGATCTTGGACACGGGCTGGACATTCTTCTGCTTGGCAGCCACCAGCGCGTGACCCACCTCGTGATACGCAATGACCCGCTTCTCCTCCTCGGTGATAACAGTTCCCTTCTTCTCGGCACCGGCGATCACCAACTCGAAGGAAACCAGCAGATCCTCCTGATTCACGGCCCGGCGGCCCTTACGGACGGCCCGGAGGGCGGCTTCGTTGACCAGGTTGGCCAGATCTGCGCCCACCGTACCGGCGGTAGCCTGGGCGATCTTCTCCAGATCCACATCCTCCGCCAGATGGATACCGCGGGTGTGCACCTGCAGAGTGGCCAGACGGCCGGCAAAATTGGGGCGATCCACCGTGATGCGGCGGTCGAAGCGTCCGGGACGCAGCAGTGCCTTATCCAGCACCTCGGGACGGTTGGTAGCACCCAGGACAATGACGCCCTTGGAGGGATCGAATCCAGCCAATTCCGCCAGCAGCTGGTTCAGCGACTGCTCCCGCTCATCGTTTCCACCGAAGCGACCGGCAGAATCGCGGCTCTTGCCGATAGTGTCGATCTCGTCGATGAAGATAATGCAGGGAGCAACCTTGGCGGCCTCCTTGAACAGATCTCTCACACGACTGGCACCCACACCTACAAACATCTCCACAAAGTCGGAGCCGGAAATGGAGAAGAACGGTACACCCGCCTCACCGGCCACCGCCTTGGCCAGCAGTGTTTTACCGGTACCGGGAGAACCCACCAGCAGCGCACCCTTGGGAAGCTTGGCACCGATGGCGGTATACTTGCCGGGATTGTGGAGGAAGTCGATGATCTCCTCCAGGCTCTCCTTGGCCTCGTCCTGACCGGCCACATCCTTGAAGGTCACACCGGTGGATTTCTCCATATAGACCTTGGCGTTGGACTTACCCACATTGCCGATACCGCCCATTCCGCCGCCGCTGCGGCTGAGGAAGCGCATCAGCAGCATGAACATGGCGACCATCAGCACCGTAGACAGGATGAAGTTCACCATGAACTCCATCACAGGGCTCATCTGGGCCTTATAATAACCAGAGAAGTCCACATTTTTCTCCCTCAGCAGAGGCAGGAGGGCTTCGTCATACAGTTCAGCGGTGTAGAGCAACACCTTGGATTCCTCGCTGTTGGTGTACTTCTCCCCTTCTTCGTCGGTGAAGACATAGCCGTTGACAGGGGTGATGTAGATCGTGTCGTCCTTAAACAGCACCTCATCCACTTTGCCCTTTTCCACCATATCCACGAACTCGCTGTAGCGCACCTCGTGGGAGGTGGAGGCATTGGCGGCGTTGCCGGAATAGGCGGACATATAGTTTAAAATTACTGTCAGCACCACGGCCCACGCCACAAGGGTCAAAATACCCTTCAAACGGGGGTTGGGCTTGTTGTTTTTATTGTTTTTGTTGTTTTGACCGGACATAGCGTCCTCCTTATTCTATCGTTCGCCGCTCAGTATAGCACATTTTTCCACTCTTCACAAGCCGCTATCCCCCTTTCTCGCTGTAAAATTTCTATGAATGAACTCTTTATCTCAGAAAAACTTTGTGTTATACTGGATGCTGAATTGATATGCAAGTGAATATGTGAGGTAAAAACATGAAAGAACAGAGCAAAGTGGAGAAAAAGAGTTTTCTTGAGGCCGAGGCCGATGGCATCATCGAAGGCCGCAATGCGGTGATCGAGGCGCTGCGCTCCGAGACCGCCATTGATAAGATCTACCTCGCCAAGGGTGAGACGGATAAGACACTGGGCCACATCGCCTCCAAAGCACGGGCCGCCGGTATTGTGGTGGTGGAGGCCGACCGCCGCAAGCTGGACAATATGTCCCGTACCCACGCCCATCAGGGCGTCATCGCCCTTGCTGCCGTCCGCGAGTACGCCACAGTGGAGGATATTCTCGCCGTTGCCGCCCAGCGAAATGAAGCACCCCTGCTGGTGATTTGCGATGAGATCTCCGACCCTCATAATCTTGGTGCCATCATCCGCACCGCCGAGTGCGCCGGTGCCCATGGTGTCATCATTCCCAAGCGCCGCAGTGCAGGCCTCACCGCCATCGTGGCCAAGACCTCGGCAGGGGCTGTCAGCTATCTGCCTGTAGCCCGTGTAGCCAATCTCTCCGCCACCATCAAGGAACTGAAAAAGCAGGGCGTATGGGTCTTTGGCACCGCCGCCGATGCCTCCACCAATCTCTACGATGCCGACCTCAAGTCCGCTGCCGCCATCGTCATCGGCTCTGAGGGAGACGGCATGAGCCGCCTTGTGGCGGAGAACTGCGATTTCCTCGTCTCCATCCCCATGAAGGGTCGCATCTCCTCCCTCAACGCCTCCGCTGCAGCCTCCGTGCTGCTGTACGAGGCGGTGCGTCAGAGAGGTTGAGGGAGTGCCCCGCTACGAGGACAACCAAATATTCTCTCTGGAGGACATTCTCGCTGAGTTTGGCTCCGGTGGGGCGCAGCCTGCCCAAAAAGAGGCAGCTCCCCTGCCTGTTGAACTGGCAGGATCCCCTGCTGCGCCAGATGCACCGCCGCCTGTCCACAGCGAAACTGCTCCCGTACCGCCTGTAAAACAGGAGGAACCGCCGGACAGAGTCTCCCTTAAAGATGTGATGCAGGATACCGTGGAGGCAGTAATGGCCGAGCAGGAGGACGGCATTCTGGCTGAACCTCCCACACTGCGGGAGCGTCTCACGGCACTGCTGAGCCGAAAGGAGCGGCGCTTACACCAGGATACTGAGCAGCTTTGGCTCACCGAGCCGCTGCCGCAGCCGGAGGAACCCCTGGAACCGGAGCCGGACAGTGACGATGCCCTGCGGCTGGAAAAACGCAA
Organism: Oscillospiraceae bacterium; assembly: GCA_017416445.1. Lineage (GTDB taxonomy): Bacteria > Bacillota > Clostridia > Oscillospirales > Oscillospiraceae > Vescimonas. Next base: position 36,108 of record JAFQCJ010000054.1, read on the forward strand.
GGCCGCGAAACTGCGCCGCGCCGCAGTATGGTCGCTGCTTCCCACTGTTTTCCTGACGGTCTTTGCCCTTGTGGAAAAACTGGGGTACCTGGCTGACTATCTCAATATGCTCCCCTTTCTCCGGGGCTGTATCTATGGTGGCTTGCTGCTCCTGTCTGCCCTTATTGCTGTTCCCGCGTGGCGTTTTGCCTTTGAGCAGCTGCGTCAGCGTCGTTTCTGCTATGAAGTAGGTGTCCTGCTGCTGACGGTGGTCACATTGGGTGCCTGCGCCTGTGATGCCCTTGCTCCCGGTGGCGTTGCCCCACTGGCAGCGCCTGCATCGGCACTGCTGTGCGGTGCACTGTGGGGACGCTTCCTCCACAGTCGAGCCCGGCGTGATGCCTTCCGCCTTGTGGCACTGGGAAATGTACCGGAGACGGTGGTCTCTCCTACCGAAGCAGGGGTATGCCGCCAAAAAGGTGTCATTGAGGGCTTTTTCCGCCTTTGGGATGTGCCCGACACCTCCTCCACGGTGCAGAACTATCTCCTTCCCCTCCTTCTCAGCACCGCCACAGTGCTTGCCGCACTGGTCTGTCTGTCCGGGTCGTGCATGGAGCAGTTCCTGTGGGTCTGGTCGGCACATCTCTGCGCCGCTCTGCCCATCTCCTTCCCCCTGTGTGCCGCTCTGCCCGTAAGCCTTTTGCAGCATCGCCTCGGTCGCTGCGGCAGCGCACTGGCCGGCTTTGCCGGTGCCAGAGCTATTACCGGCCGCCGCCGTCTGCTGGTAACGGAGGATGACCTCTTCCCCGCCGGTGCCGTTGCCTTCAATGGCTACAAGCTCTACGGAGAAGAGCGTCTGCGGATGATGTCCTATGCCGCCTCCATGGCCCAGGCCGCCCAAAGTCCCCTCTATCCTCTGTTTCGCCAGCAGCTCAATGCCGAGGGTGGCTACATGACACGGGTGGACGACCTCCACTTTCTGGAAGAGGGCGGCATCGTAGGTACCATCCACGGTGAGACAGTGTCCATGGGTAGCGCCTACTTCATGCGCAAACAAAAGGTCTCTCTTCCCTCGGATCTGAAGCTGCAGACCGGCGTGTTTCTTGCAGTTGACGGCGTACTGTGCGCCATCTTCGTCATCAAATACCGGCCCTCCCGCAATGCCGAGTGGGCCCTCCGTGCCCTGCGGCGCAATCGCATTCGCCCCGTATTGGCAGTGCGCAGTGCCAATGTGACACCGGGACTCATCAAGCGCAAATTCGGTGTGGACTGCCGCTGCATCTACCCCACTGTGTCGGCCCGACTGGCTTTGTCGGATTTAAGCCACCAGACAGGCGAAAAACCCTACGCCGCCCTGTACCGTCACGGGCTCCTGCCTCTGACGGAGACGGTCATCGGAGCCCGCCGCCTCTGTGCTGCCGTCCGCCGCGGTACGGTGCTGAGCTTCATTGCCGCAGCATTGGGTCTGTTCCTCACCTACTACCTCACCGCTGCAGGCCGTTTCGGTGCGCTGGAGCCTCTGTATATGCTGGCCTTCCTGCTGGTTTGGCTGCTGCCCACGCTGCTGCTGGGCGGTTTGGTAAAGCACTTTTAATGCAGGGTGTCGTTTTCACCGAAAACAGAGTAAAATTCTTGTTGATTTTGCCGAAACGCCCCGTTCTTTGGCGAGAAATCTTTATAAATTGAAAAAAAGACAGTTGCCAGACGCAAATAAATACGCTATACTTTATATGTTGAGCATTTAGCACGGCAGAAAATCCCGTGCTTGATACAATTTGAAGGGAGAACAACACATTATGACTGCTAACGAGATTCGCAATATTGCACTGCTGGGTCACGGCGGCTCCGGTAAGACCTCTCTTGCCGAGCATATGCTCTTTATGACCAAGGGCAGCGATCGTCTGGGCCGCACCGCCGACGGCAACACCGTCTGCGACTACGACGCCGAGGAGATCAAGCGCCAGATTTCCATTTCTCTGGCTTTTGCCCCCGTTATGTATAAGAACACCAAGATCAATGTCATGGACGCCCCCGGCAACTTCGACTTCGCCGGCGAGGCTCTGTGTGCTGTCCGCGCTGCTGAGTGCGCTGTGCTGGTTGGCGCCGCCAAGGACGGTCTGTCCGTTGGTATGGAGCGCAACTGGAAGATGCTGGGCAAGAAGCCCCGCATGATCTTTATCAACCGCACCGAGGAAGATAACAGCGATTACGCCGCCTGCCTGGAGGCTCTGCGCGGCAAGTTCGGTCAGGCCATCGCCCCTATCGTGGTCCCCGTTATCAACGGCAACAAGGCTGTCACCGCTATCGTTGACCTGCTGCACAACAAGGCCTATGAGGTCAAGGGCGGCAAGGCTGTGGAGTGCGCCATCCCCGGTGATGTGGCCGATGAGGTGGAAACCCTCCGCGCTGAGCTGATGGAGACTGCCGCCGGCGCCGATGAGGAGCTGATGGAGAAGTTCTTCGACACCATGGAGCTGTCCGATGCCGATATGGCCAAGGGTCTGAAGATCGGTGTCCGCGAGGGCAGCATCTGCCCCGTGCTGTGCGGTTCCGCTGTCACCGGTCTGGGCGTGGAGATGCTGATGCAGACCATCGTGGACCTGTGCCCCGTGGCTACCGATATGCCCGCTGAGGCTGCTGCCGACGACGATGGCAACGCTGTCGAGGTCGCCTTTGATCCCAACGGCCCCACCGCCGCTATCGTATTCAAGACCATCTCCGATCAGTACGGCAAGTTCTCCATGATCAAGGTCGTCCGCGGTAAGGTCACCGGTGATATGGCTCTGTACAACACCACCACCGGCAACACCGAGAAGCTGGGTCGTCTGTATGCCATCAAGGGCAAGAAGACCGAGGAAGTCAAGGAGATCTGCTGCGGTGATATCGCCGCCATCGGTAAGATGGATAAGGTCAAGACCGGTGATACCCTGTGCGACGGCAAGAACATTGTTAAGCTCCCCGCCATCGAGTATCCCCAGCCCTGCTATGAGCGCGCCATCTCCCCCAAGGTCAAGCAGGAGATCGAGAAGATGGGTACCGGCCTGAACAAGCTGAATGAAGAGGATCCCACCTTCCATGTGGTCAACAACGCCGAGACCCACCAGACCGTTATCTCCGGCGCCGGCGATATCCAGATCGATGTTCTGTGCGCCAAGCTGAAGTCCCGTTTCGGCGTGGATACCGAGCTGGCCACTCCCCGTGTCCCCTATCGTGAGAAGATCCGCAGCCGTGTGGAGAAGCGCGGTCGCTATAAGAAGCAGACCGGCGGTTCCGGCCAGTTCGGTGATGTCGTGATCGTCTTTGAGCCCCAGAGCGAGCAGGAGGACATGATCTTCGAGGAGGCCGTCTTCGGCGGCTCCGTGCCTAAGAACTACTTCCCCGCCGTTGAGAAGGGTCTGCGCAAGTGCTGCCTCACCGGCGTGCTGGCAGGCTACCCCGTGGTGTTCCTGAAGGCCACCCTGACTGACGGTTCCTACCACCCCGTTGACTCCTCCGATATCGCCTTCCAGCTGGCAGCCGGCCTTGCCTTCAAGGACGCTCTGCCCGAGGCCAAGCCCGTGCTGATGGAGCCCATCGGCGAGCTGAAGGTCACCGTCCCCGATAACTTCGTGGGCGATGTTATGGGCGACCTGAATAAGCGTCGCGGCCGCGTCATGGGCATGAACCCCACCGGTGACGGCGAGACCGTGCTGGAGGCCGAGGTGCCCATGGCAGAGATGACCTCTTATGCCATCGACCTGCGCTCCATGACCCAGTCCCGCGGTCAGTTCACCTTCGCCTTTGTCCGCTACGAGGACTGCCCCGCTGCCGCTCAGGAGAAGGCTATCGCTGAGGCCAAGGCCATGGCCGAGGCTGAGTAAGTCTCCCTTATATTTAAATAGTAAAAAGCCGCCCGGGAGGGCGGCTTTTTCTTCTGGCTTCCCTCCAGAAAATTTTTCCGAAAAATTTTAAAAATATACTTGACAAATAAAGTCCAGTATGGTAGTATACAAATGCAATCAATAATCGTTATCGTTAAGGAAGGAGGCGAGAATGGAGAGAGCTACACGACACAGTCCCAAGCGGGAGGCCATTCTCTCCTGCATCCGCTCCACTGACTGTCATCCCTCTGCCGAATGGGTCTACAACATGCTCAAGCCGCAGATCCCCGATCTGTCCCTGGCAACGGTGTACCGCAATTTGGCTCGATTCCGCCAGGACGGCGTGATCCGCGTTATCGGAAGTATCGATGGTCAGGAGCGCTACGATGGCGACAAGTCGCCCCACGCACACTTTATCTGCCGCGATTGTGGTAAGGTGGCCGACCTTCCCCAGGTGGAGGTCAACCCCCCGGAGATGGCGCAGGTAGGCCGGAGCGAAAACTGCAGCGTGACCTTCTACGGCTGCTGCAACGAATGTCTGGCGAAGAAAACACAAAATTAGTTAACTATCGTTTCCCACAGGAAACGAATCATAAGAAAACAACAAAAACAAAAAATTTAAATTCATGGAGGAAAAAATTATGAAGAAGTGGGTCTGCCCTGTTTGCGGTTATGTACATGAAGGTGAAGTTGCTCCTTCCGAGTGCCCTGTTTGCCATGTTGCCGGCGAGAAGTTCTTTGAGCAGGCTTCCGAGCGCGTCTGGGCTGCTGAGCATGTTGTGGGCGTAGGTAAGGTCTTTGGCGAGGATGTTCCCGAGGATGTCCGCGAGAAGATCATCTGCGATCTGCGCGCCAACTTCGAGGGCGAGTGCTCCGAGGTGGGTATGTATCTGGCTATGTCCCGTGTGGCACACCGTGAGGGTTATCCCGAGATCGGTCTGTACTGGGAGAAGGCCGCTCTGGAAGAGGCCGAGCACGCTGCCAAGTTTGCCGAGCTCCTGGGCGAGGTGGTGACCGCCTCCACCAAGAAGAATCTGGAGATGCGTGTTGACGCTGAGAACGGCGCAACTCTGGGCAAGTTCGAGCTGGCTAAGCTGGCTAAGCAGTGGAATCTGGATGCCATCCACGACACCGTCCACGAGATGGCTCGTGACGAGGCCCGCCACGGCAAGGCCTTTGAGGGTCTGCTGGAGCGTTACTTCGGCTAAGAAAATTGGAAACATAGGGGCGGGAGATTCTCCCGCCCCGTTTTGTTCCTACGACCCTTATTATAACCAACCATTCGACACACTGAAAGGAGTTAGCATATGAAACTTCGCACCTGTGCCGTTGCGCTGATTGCGCTGCTGTCCGCCTTCCTTCTTATCGGTTGCTCTGCAAGGAGCATTGATTCTTCGCTGGATGTGGCTGAAGATATTGTGGAGCAGCATCTTGATGTCGCGGAGAATGCGGTGGAACAGGCTATCGACCAAGCGGTCACACCGAACTCCCCGTCCCCCGCAGGAAATGCCAACCTCACCCGAGAGGAGGCAGAAACAATCGCCCTCACCCACGC
>JAFQCJ010000007.1 GCA_017416445.1 Oscillospiraceae bacterium
AAAAAAGTATAAAAATCCAAAAAACGCCCCGCCGTTTGGGCGGGGCGCAGAATGGATGAAATTGGAAGAACTCAGCGCTCGGGATCGTAGCTGCGGGTGGAATCGCCGCCGTCGCTGAAGCGGTCGTCACTGTGGAACTGACCGTCGTCGGCAGGGGGGACGTAGCCCACGCCGCTTACCTTTTTGCACTCTTCAAAGTAGCTGATGTCTGTCTGCTGGATATAGGGCATGATCCAGATGGAGAGGATGCCCATGGTGAGGCCGCAGAGGATGTTCCAGCCCAGGAAGCTCAGATCCAGCACGAACAGCTCCCACTTGTGGCCGCGGGTCTGTGCCTTGCTCATGTTCAGCGCCTCGGAGGGGGAGAGCTGGGGATTTTCACACAGGTTATACAATGCGAAGCGGTAGCGATAGCCGGCGATAATACCGGGGATGAACAGCAGCAGACTCCACAGGAAGATATAGACAGCCATGAGGATCTGCAGAATGATAACTCTTCCAACGAAGGTGAAGCCGTCGAACATGGAGGCATAGGGCATGGTAAGACCCTTGCGTACGCCCATGGTGTAGATCACATAGCCGGCGGAGAGCACCATGGAGACGAGGGAGATGAGAATGGATATAAAGGTCACCATCAGCGGGGAAAGACCCAGGGTGGGGAAGGGGATCTCCATCTCCAGAGCGGTGCTGAGCTCGGCGGCGGTAGCGCCGGTGGCGAACTCCAGAATCATACTGAGAACGAAGGTGATAACAAGGTAAATTAAGGTAAAGACATAGGCCGAAACGGCAGCGCCCTTGGTGATGGACTTTGCCTCAGCCTTCAGCTGTACGCGGTTGAACATAGACAGAAACCTTCCTTTCTATGGAAAATATACCTATTATATAGATTTACGGAATGTATGGTACAGTACAACATATTGTATCATAGGAAAAGCCCCAACGCAAGAGGGGGAAAGAAGTGGCAGAAAATTCAAAAGATTGTGACAAAAAGCGCTAAAGTTTCCGCAAGAAATGCCCGATAACACTGGACAAAAAAGAGATTTTGATGTATGATTAAGAACGTATGAGGTGGTGTAAACCACAAAGGTAACCGCGGAGGAACGGCTTAATTCTCAGCCCCGGAACAAGAGGAGGAAAGGGTCGGGCCAAGGCGGTTATGAAAGCAGTTAAGATGAGGTGAAGACAATGGCACATGCTTTCTTTGGCGGCGTTCATCCTAATGACATGAAGGCCGCAACCAATGAAAAGGCCATCGAGCAGCTGGCAGCGCCGGCACAGGTGGTCATTCCCATGTCTATGCACATCGGTGCACCTTGCAAACCCATCGTTGCAGTGGGCGACAAGGTAAAAATTGGACAGAGGATCGGCGAACCCGGCGGATTCGTTTCCGCACCCATCCACGCCAGCGTGTCCGGCACGGTCAAGGCTGTGGAGCCCCGTCCCAGTTCTATGGGCGGTACGGTGATGAGCGTTGTCATCGACAACGACTTCGAGAACACCGTGAGCGAAGAGGTCAAGCCTGTGGCTGACCCCGAAAATCTGACGAGCGAGGAACTGGTGGAGATCGTGAAGAACGCCGGTATCGTTGGTCAGGGCGGCGCAACGTTCCCCACCCATGTGAAGATCTCTTCCGGTCTTGGCAAGGTGGACTACGTCATCATCAACGCCGCTGAGTGCGAGCCCTACATCACGGGCGACCACCGCGCCTGCCTGGAGCGTCCCGATCAGGTCATCCTGGGCGCTACGCTGCTGGCTAAGTGCTTTGGCGTTGACAAGGTCTACATCGGTATTGAGGCCAACAAGCAGAATGCCGCTGACGTCCTGAACGCCAAGATCAAGGAGCTCAATGCCCCCGTTCAGGTGGTCGTGCTCCACACCCGTTACCCCCAGGGCGCTGAAAAGCAGCTGGTGCAGGCCGTCTCCGGCCGTCAGGTGCCCTCCGGCAAGCTCCCCGCTGATGCCGGCTGCTGCATCTTCAACCTGAACACCACCTGCGCCATCTACCGCGCTGTCTACACCGGTATGCCCGTGGTCAACAAGATCGTTACGGTGTCCGGCTCCGGCGTGATCGAGCCCAAGAACGTGGAGTGCCCCATCGGTACCCCCATCACGGCTCTGTTCGATGCTTGCGGCGGTCTGAAGGAAGAGACCTACAAGCTGATTATGGGCGGCCCCATGATGGGTCTTGCTCAGCACAGCTTCGATGTCACCGTTGGTAAGGGTACCGGCGCTATGCTGGCCTTCGCCGGTGACGAGGAGAAGTACGAGGCCGAGCCCCAGTGCATCCGCTGCGGCAAGTGTGTTGGCGTCTGCCCCATCCGCCTCGAGCCTATCTTTATGTATAAGTATCTCATGAAGGGCAACTACGAGGCCTTCCGCGATCAGCTCCATGGTATGGACTGCATCGAGTGCGGCGCTTGTACCTATACCTGCCCCGCCCGTCTGCCTCTGACCCACGCTTTCCGCCTGGGTAAGCAGCAGGTGAACAATGCCAGAATGGCCGCACAGGCCAAGGCTGCTGCCGAGAAGGCTGCCGCCGAGAAGAAGGAGGCGTAAGGAAATGACGGATTATAAGAATTTGAAGCTGATCGCTTCCTCCTCTCCTCATATCCGCTCCAATGAGGATACCCGCAGCATCATGCTGGATGTGATTCTGGCACTGCTGCCCGCCCTGGCCTGGGCTATCTACAGCTTCGGCTTCAAGGCTCTGCTGACCACCGTGATCTCCGTGGTGGCCTGCGTGTTCTGGGAGTGGGCTTACCGTAAGGTCATGAAGAAAAACCAGATGATCGGCGATCTGTCCGCCGTCGTCACCGGTATGCTGCTGGCTCTGACCTGCACGGCCAACCTGCCTTGGTGGCTGCTGATCATCGGCGCCTTCTTCGCCATCGTTGTGGTCAAGCAGCTCTACGGCGGCATCGGCTGCAACTTCCTCAACCCCGCACTGGGCGGCCGCGCCATTCTGGTGGCCTCCTATGCCGGCTTCATGGGCAACTACTCTCTGCCCAAGGCCAAGCTGGATGTGGTGCTCTCCACCGCAACCCCCATGCAGATCATGAAGGAAGGCACCGTGGAGCAGTGGGAGATCCTCACCTCCAATTACTCCGTGGGCGATATGTTCCTGGGTAACATCGGCGGTGCTATGGGTGAAGTTTCTGCGCTGGCTCTGCTGCTGGGCGGCGCTTACCTCATCATCCGCAAGGTCATCTCCTGGCACATCCCCGTGGCCTACATCGGCACGGTGCTGGTGCTGTCTCTGGTGGCAGCTCCCGCCGGCATCGATGCTGTCCAGTACATGCTCTACAGCGTGTTCGGCGGCGGTCTGATGCTGGGTGCCATCTTCATGGCTACCGACTATGCCACCTCTCCTGTGACCAAGCCCGGTCAGCTGATCTACGGTATCGGCTGCGGTCTGCTGACGGTGTTCATCCGTCGCTTCGGCTCCTTCCCCGAGGGCGTGTGCTACTCCATCCTGATCATGAACTGCACCACCTGGCTGCTGGATAAGTACATCCGTCCCACCATCTACGGTGCTGTGAAGAAAGAAAAGAAGGAGGCGGCGAAGTAATGAAGATCTCCGGTAAGTTTGTTCTGAAAGTCGCCGGCACTCTGACGATCATCGCTCTGGTGGTCGCCGCCCTGCTGGGCGTGGTCGATATGGTCACCCATGACAAGATCGACGCTATCAATGTGGAAAAGACCAATCAGGCGCTGGCAGCCGTTGCCCCCGAGGGTGCTGAGTTCACTCCCGTGGAGCTGAGCGACGCTGCTGTTGCTGCCGCCGCTGCTTACGGTACTCTCGACAGCATGTATGAGATGTCCACCGGCGGTTACGCCATGAAGATCGTGGCTTCCGGTTCTCAGGGCAGCATCGAGATGATCGTTGGCGTGGATGCCAATAAGGCACTGACCGGCGTCAGCGTGGTCAGCCACTCCGAGACCGGCGGTATCGGTACCAAGGTCATCAACAACGATCCTAACTCTGCCGGCACTCCCGTGCTGGATCAGTTCATCGGCATGAGCGGCGCCGGTTCTCTGGTGGTGGGCAAGACTGTGACCCCCATCTCCGGTGCTACCGTGACCTCCAAGGGCATCACCGCCGGCTGTAACGCCGCGTTGGCTGCCGTGGAAGCAATGGGTTAAGAAAGGAGGAGGACTGAACTATGAATACGAAAAGACAGTTTATGGACGGTCTGATCCATCAGAACCCTGTTCTGGTGCAGCTGCTGGGCATGTGCTCTACGCTGGCTATCACCACGTCCTTCTTCAACGGTTTGGGCATGGGCGTTGCAGTGCTCATCATCCTGACGTTGTCCAACATCATTATCTCCCTGCTGCGTAAGATCATCCCCGATGAGGTGCGTATCGCCTGCTTCATCGTGGTCATCGCCGGTTTCGTTACCTGCGTGGATCTGCTGCTGAAGGCTTTCGTTCCCGCCCTGTCCGAGTCTCTGGGTGTGTTCATCCCTCTGATCGTGGTTAACTGCATCATTCTTGGTCGTGCCGAGTCTTTCGCCTCCAAGAACGGTCTGGGCCGCTCCGCTCTGGACGGTATCTTCCAGGGTATCGGCTACACCATCGTGCTGATCATCATGTGCGTGTTCCGTGAGTTCCTGGGCGCCGGTAAGTTCGGCGGCGGTCTCCTGGGCGGCGGCGGTCTGGGTGCTGCACCCGGCATCGTCATCTTCCCCGAGGAGTACGGTCTGGCTGTGCTGACCCTGCCCGTGGGCGGCTTCCTGACCCTGGGCGTGCTGATCGCCGCCATGCAGTGGGGTCTTGCCAAGGCTAAGAAAAAGGAGGCTAAGTAAGTATGAGTATCACGTCTTTGCTCGCCATTTCTCTTGGCGCGATCCTGACTAACAACTTCATCTTCTCCCAGTTCCTGGGTGTGTGCCCCTTCCTGGGCGTGTCCAAGAAGATCGACACCGCCGTGGGTATGGGCGGCGCCGTGACCTTCGTCATGGCACTGGCTTCCGCTTTCTGCTTCTTCATCAACAAGGTCCTGGTGGCCCTGAATCTGGAGTTCATGCAGACGGTGGCCTTCATCCTGGTGGTGGCCTCTCTGGTGCAGTTCGTGGAGATGTTCCTGAAGAAGGCTATCCCCACCCTGTACACCGCTCTGGGCGTGTACCTGCCCCTCATCACCACCAACTGCGCCGTGCTGGGTGTCGCCCTGCTGAACGTGCAGAACAACTACAACTTCATCGAGTCTGTGGTCTACGGTATCACCGGTGGTCTCGGCTTCCTGCTGGCCATCTTCCTGTTTGCCGCTGTCCGCGAGCAGACCGAGTTTTCCGAGACGCCCAAGGCCTTTGAAGGCTTCCCCATCGCCCTGATCACCTCCGGCCTCATCGCCCTGGCGTTCATGGGCTTCAGCGGCCTGAAGGTCTGGTAAGGAGGTAAGGAATCATGACGATTGCATTAGCTATTGCCGTTCTTGGCGTTCTCGCCATTGTGTTCGGCCTGATCCTGGCCTTCGCCGCCAAGATCTTTGAGGTGGAAGTTGACCCCCGCCTGCCCCAGATCCAGGCTGCCCTGGCCGGCGCTAACTGCGGCGGCTGCGGCTATCCCGGCTGCGCCGGCTGCGCTGAGGCCATGCTGGCCGGCAAGGCTCCCGTCACCGCCTGCGCTCCCGCAGGTGCTGAGGGTGCTGCCAAGATCGCTGCCATCCTCGGTATGGAAGCTCCTACCGGCGAGAAGATGGTGGCCCATGTTATGTGTAACGGCGGCTGCAATGCTCAGAAGAATTTTGAGTATCGCGGCGTGAAGGACTGCCTGGCTGCTACCAAGGTCTGCGGCGGTGACGCTCTGGCCTGCAAGTACGGCTGCTTCGGCTTCGGTTCCTGCGTGGCTGCCTGCCAGTTCGACGCGATCCATGTGGTTGACGGTGTTGCCGTTGTCGACAAGGAGAAGTGCACCAACTGCGGCGCCTGCCGTGAGGCCTGCCCCCGCAAGCTCATCACTGAGGTCCCCTACAAGCAGAAGGTGTTTGTCAACTGCTCCAACAAGGACAAGGGTCCCGCTGTTGCCAAGGTCTGCGCCAACAGCTGTATCGCCTGCGGCATGTGCGAGCGCACCTGTAAGTTCGACGCCATCCATGTCATCGACAATGTGGCTGTCATCGACTACGACAAGTGCAAGAACTGCACCATGTGCGCCAAGGCCTGCCCCAAGAACGCCATTGAGCCCATCCCCACTCCCGAGGAGAAGGAGAAGTTCAAGGCTGCTCAGAAGGCCGCTGCCGAGAAGAAGGCTGCCGCCGCCAAGGCTGCTGCCGAGGCCGCTGCTGCTGAGGCTCCCAAGGCTGAGTAAGCGCTATTGAAACACGAAAAAGTCCCCCTCGTGAGAGGGGGACTTTTCTATTCCTCGGTATCTATGTAGAGGTCTTCGCAGGTCTGCTGTGCGTTCTTCAGCGTGGTGAGCGCCTTTTGTATGGCGATCAAATCGCCGCCGCACTCCGTTAGCAGGTCGATGGCATCCGTGACAGCGTTGAACAGGGAAAGATACATTTTTTTATAGTCCGGCATAAAATCACCTCATTTTAGATATACTTTAGATATATTTTATATCTATATAAAACACTATATCACAGAGCGGACATAAAATAAACATAAAATATAGTTGTTTTGGGGTGGTTTTATGTCTATCAAAAGTGTGTCTATCCGTATTGACGAAGAAATGCTGAATAAGCTCCATGTAGTTGCCGATTACGAGGGTCGGAGCCTGAATAGTCAGGTTTTGATTTTGATTCGTGAGAGTATCGCCGCTTATGAGGAGCGCCATGGGAAGATCGGCAAGGATTGAAAAAAGAGCCCCGATGGGGCTCTTTTTTTGTGCCCTCTTGGTGGTGAAGTCCTCTTAGAAAAACAGGGAAAAGGGAGGAGAAAAGCGAAACAATTTGGAGAAAAAGGGGTTAACATAAACGCTGTGGAAAAGTCTGTGGAAACTGTGAAAACCCGTGGAATCAATAGGGTTTTCGCGGTTGCAGGGAAATTATTATGGCCTGTATTTTCCGTTATTTTTTCCTCCAAAGAACCGGAAAAACGGCGGAAAGCGACAGTAAAAGCCTTGCGCTTTGTCGGAAAATAAGGTACAATATATTGGGTTTGTATCCCTGTGTACTACACAACCTTTGGAGGTTTCACCATATGAGTAAAAAGAGCGTCTACAACGACGACAGCATTACCAGCTTAAAAGGCGCCGACCGTGTCCGCAAGCGTCCGGGCGTCATTTTCGGCTCCGACGGCTTAGAGGGCTGTCAGCATGCGGTGTTTGAAATTCTCTCTAACGCCATTGACGAAGCCAGAGAGGGCCACGGCAAGGTTATTACCGTTACCCGCTTCCTTGATAAGTCGGTGCAGGTGGAGGATCAGGGCCGTGGCTGTCCTGTGGACTGGAATGAAAAAGAGGGCCGCTACAACTGGGAGCTGGTGTTCTGCGAACTCTATGCCGGCGGTAAGTATAATAATGAGCAGACGGAAAACTACGAGTTCTCTCTGGGCCTCAACGGTCTGGGTGCCTGCGCAACGCAATATGCCTCGGCTTACATGGATGTGACGGTGCTCCGGGAGGGAAAGGAATACACGCTCCACTTCGAAAAAGGTGAGAATGTAGGCGGCCTCCAGGTACAGGAGCTGACTACCAACAAGAAACGCACCGGCTCTACCATTCGCTGGCTGCCGGACCTGGAAGTTTTTACCGACATTGATGTTCCTGTGGAATACTACCGCGATGTGATGAAGCGGCAGGCGGTGGTAAATGCCGGCGTAACTTTCCGCCTTCGCCGGGAAGTAAGTGCGGGGAAGTTTGAGACGGAGGAGTTCGTCTATCAGCAGGGCATTGCCGACTATATCGCCGAGATCTCCGGTGAGGACACCCTTACTGCGCCGGTCTGCTGGGACGCTGAGCGCCGTGGCCGTGACCGCGAGGACAAGCCCGAGTATAAGGTAAAGCTTAATGTGGCACTGTGTTTCTCCAACCGCGTCAAGCTGGTGGAGCACTACCACAACTCCAGCTTCCTGGAGCACGGCGGCAGCCCTGAAAAGGCTACCCGTCTGGCGCTTACCGGTGCCATCGACAAGTATCTGCGCGAGAACAACAAGTATCAAAAGGGCGAGAATAAGATCACCTATCCCGATGTACAGGAGTGCCTCGTGCTGGTGTCCAATAACTTCTCCACCCAGACCAGCTACGAGAACCAGACGAAAAAATCCATTACCAACAAATTTGTGCAGGAGACTATGGCGGAATTTCTCCGCTCCCGTCTGGAGATCTACTTTATTGAAAACCGAGACTCTGCCGAGAAGATCGCCGCACAGGTACTGATCAACAAGCGAAGCCGTGAGACGGCGGAGAAGACCCGCATCAATCAGAAAAAGAAGCTTACCGAGAAGATCGATATTGCCAACCGTGTACAGAAATTTGTAGACTGCCGCACCAAAGATGTGGAGCGCCGGGAGATCTACATCGTGGAGGGTGACTCGGCACTGGGAGCCTGCAAACAGTCCCGCGATGCAGAGTTCCAGGGCCTGATGCCCGTTCGCGGTAAGATCCTTAACTGCCTCAAGGCCGACTATCCCCGTATTTTTAAAAGTGAGATTATCACCGATCTGATGAAAGTTCTTGGGTGTGGTGTCGAAGTCTCGGCCAAAGCGGTGAAGGATCTGAACCAGTTTGATATAAACAACCTCCGCTGGAACAAGGTCATCATTTGCACAGACGGTGATGTGGATGGGTTCCAGATCCGTACGCTGATTTTGACCATGCTCTATCGTCTCTGCCCCACACTGATTCAGGAAGGGTATGTCTACATCGCCGAGACACCCCTGTTTGAGATTACCTGCAGGGACAAGACCTATTTTGCGTACTCTGAGAAGGAGAAGGCGGACATTGTCAGATCTTTGGAAGGAAAGAAGATCAGCATCCAGCGCTCGAAGGGTCTCGGTGAAAACGACCCTGAGATGATGTGGCTCACCACCATGAATCCTGCTACCCGCCGCCTCATCAAGGTGCTGCCCGATGATGCCGAGGAGACGGCCCGCGTTTTCGATTTGCTGCTGGGTGACGACCTGGCAGGACGCAAGAGCTACATTGCAGAAAACGGCTACAAGTACATGGATATGATCGATGTATCTTAACAGTATTATTTGCTCCGCGCAGCGTTTTTTACAGGCGAAAAAGCCACACAACGCTCCGTGAGAAGTATTTTTCGCCACGCAGATATCGCGGCGAAAAATGATTAAAACGGTTCGCAACTTGCAGTTGCGAAATTTGCGCTGCTTTTACCATAAACAGTCGAAGAGAGGAATGTCTCTATGGCAAGAAAGAAGAAAACAGAAGAACCCTCCGTCCACCGCGGGGAAAGCCTCAATGTAGAGGGCCTGAGTGGCGCTGTCATCGACCGTCCCATTACTGCCACGCTGGACGAGAACTATATGCCCTACGCCATGTCGGTCATTGTCTCCCGTGCTATCCCTGAAATCGACGGCTTTAAGCCTGCCCACCGAAAGCTCCTGTATACCATGTATAAGATGGGACTCATGAGCGGCAGCCGCACCAAGAGTGCCAATATCGTAGGTCAGACCATGCGCCTCAATCCCCATGGCGATGCTGCTATCTATGAGACGATGGTGCGCCTTTCCAAGGGCAATGAGGCACTCCTGCATCCCTTTGTGGATTCCAAGGGAAACTTCGGCAAGGTCTACTCCCGTGATATGGCCTATGCCGCCTCCCGCTATACCGAGGCAAAGCTTGCCCCTATCTGCGCCGAGCTGTTTCGCGACCTCGACAATGATGCGGTGGACTTTGTAGACAACTACGACGCCACCACCACCGAGCCTACCCTGCTGCCCACGACTTTTCCCAATGTGCTGGTCAGCGCCAACCAGGGTATCGCCGTGGGAATGGCCTCTCAGATCTGCGGCTTTAACCTGGGTGAGGTCTGTGATACGACCATCGCCTATATCAAAAACCCTAAGCACGATATTGCCTCCACGCTGTTAGCTCCCGACTTTTCCACCGGCGGCCAGCTCCTCCGGGATGACGCAGCTCTGCGTGATATCTATGCCACCGGTCGTGGCGGCCTCAAACTCCGCAGCCGCTACCGTTACATCAAGGCAGAAAATCTTATCGAGGTCTATGAGATTCCCTATTCCACCTCCATCGAGGTGATTCTTGACAAGGTGGCAGAGCTGGTAAAAGCAGGAAAGATCAAGGAGATCGCCGACATGCGTGACGAGTCGGATCTCAGTGGCCTCAAGCTGACGATCGACCTCAAGCGCGGCATCGATCCCGATAAGCTGATGGCCAAGCTTTTCAAGCTGACACCGCTGCAGGACACCGTTAGCTGCAATTTCAACATTTTGGTGGCCGGTCAGCCTCGAGTTATGGGTGTGGGAGAGATCCTGGAGGAGTGGACGGCGTGGCGTACCGAGTGCGTTAAGCGACGGGTGTTCCACATCCTCAGCAAAAAGAGGGAAAAGCTCCATTTGCTGCAGGGCCTTAAGCGCATCCTGCTGGATATCGACAAGGCCATCGCCATCATCCGCCAGACGGAGGAAGAGGCAGAAGTGGTCCCCAACCTGATGATTGGCTTTGGCATTGACAAGGTGCAGGCCGAATTCGTGGCGGAGCTGAAGCTTCGTAATATTAATAAGGAGTATATTCTCAAACGCGTGGCGGAGACCTCTGCGCTGCAGGAGGAGATCATGGATCTGGAAGATGTGCTGGCAAGTCCCCGGCGCATCAAGACGATCATCATCGACGAACTCAGTGAGGTGCGCAAAAAGTACGCAGTGGAACGCCGTACAGAGATCGTCTATGCCCACGAGGCCGAGGAGAAGGAAGAAGAGGAGGAAGTGGAGGACTATCCGGTCCATCTTTTCCTCTCCCGCGAGGGCTATTTCAAGAAAATCACACCCCAGTCCCTGCGTATGTCGGGAGAGCAGAAGTACAAAGAAGGAGATGGTCTTCGCCAGAGCTTTGAGAGCCGCAACGCAGAGGAACTGCTGTTCTTTACAGACAAGGCACAGGTCTACAAAACCCGCGCCAGCGAGTTTGGCGAGAGTAAGGCCTCGCTGTTGGGTGATTACCTCCCCGGAAAACTGGGTATGGACGAGGGAGAAAATGTGATCTATCTTGCTCTGGCCGGTGACTACAGCGGACATATGCTCTTCTTCTTTGAAAACGGTAAAGCTGCCAAGGTGCCGCTCAGCGCCTATGCCACTACCTCCAATCGCCGCCGTTTGACAGGAGCTTACAGCGACAAAGCCCCGCTGTGTGGAATACTGCAGCTTCGGGAAGAGCAGGAGTTGGCTCTTTACAGCACGGAGGGTCGGTGCCTGCTGATGCACACCGCTTCCCTTAGTCCCAAGACGACCCGTGCCACACAGGGCGTGGCGGTCATGACCATCAAACCTAAGTACCGCCTTGAGCGAGTGGCCATAGCGCAGAGCAGCGGCATTGTGAATATGAGCCGCTATCGCACCCGCAATCTTCCTGCTGCCGGAGCCCTCTTAAAGTCGGAGGACAGCGAGGAGAAGCAGGACTCTCTCTTTTGATAGGAAAGGAAGGAGCAGCCCATGAAAAAAATTATGGCACTTGTGCTGATCGGTCTGCTGTGCGTTTCTGCATCAGGCTGCTCCATGCTGGAGCGAAGCTATTCCAGTGTGCAGCCCCATGTCTCTTCTTACTATGAGAGCGAGGATCAATCGGTGCTTCGCGCCGAGTCCTATCAGGATTTGGTGAACGATCTCCTGCTGCTGATTGGAGAACGAGCCGAGAGCGGTACGATTTGGATCTACGCTGCCGAGACGCTGGGTGATGTGCAGCAGGCAGTGGAGGCTGCCTGCCAGGAGGTGCAGAACGAGACACCCATGGGTGCTTACGCCGTGGAGTACATGACCTACACACTTGAAGAGACCGCTGCTACCCATATTGATGTGAAGCTGACGGTGGGATATCGCCGTTCGCAGCAGCAGATGGGCGCCATCGTAAATATTACCGGAATTGCTGCTCTGCGGGATTTGCTGACAGCAGCAGCGGAGAACGGCACTGCAGAGCTGACGGTACAGCTGGGGAATTTTTACAACGACCCCTCGGAGATCCACACCATTGTCTCGGAGGTGGCGGCGAATAACAACGGCGGCCACTGGCAGGTACTGTTCTATCCTGACGAAGCCCGGGCCGGCATTGTGGAGATCGTTATGGGAGAATAAAAGAGCAAAACACCACCCGATGGGTGGTGTTTTACTTCATCCAATAGGGCATCTCGGGAATTTCATCGCGCCCGAGGGGAACACGCACATCGGTGCGCGCAGGCCCGTAGAGGGCGCGGTGCCAACGCATAATATCCGTCATAGGGAAAGAGGCAATATTGACCGTTAGCGCCTGCCACCGCATACCACAGGTAGCCATCTCATAGGCGGGGGTAAAGCCGTTGCGTTCATAAAAGGCAATGCGCCGCAGACGAAGACGGTTTTCTTCAGCGCTGTCGCCTTCTACAGGCAACTCCGATTCCGTAACGAGAGGAAATTTTAATGTTGTCAGGCGGCGCAGGATTTCGCCGCCGAGACCGCTGTTGCGTTTCGCGGAGGTGACGCCCAAATAGTCCAGCAGGACAAGGGGGATGTCCGTATGCTTCCATAGTGCGGCATAGCCCAGCATGAAGGCTTCATCAAAAAGACCCCAAAGCTCGTAGCGACCGTCTTTGATAAGAGAAAAAATATCTGCTAAAGGCTTTCGCTCATTTTCTGCAAAAGCCTCGGAAAAATCCGTTGTATACCAAGAGCGGATTTCCTCGTCATTCATAGGGCGAAAAAGCAGGTTTTTGAACATCTCCTCACCTCCTGTTGTTAGTATACCATAGTAGAAGAAAGATGACCAGAAAAACAAAAAACCCCATCCTTTTGGATGGGGTGGAGCGGGCGACGAGGCTCGCCCGACCACGCTATCGCGTGGCGGCACGCACGCGGGCACCGAAACAGTCCACCGGACTGTTTCTCTCGCTTTGCTCGTGCCCTGTTCTCGCCTCGTCTTGCGGTCATTTCAAAAACAAAAAACACCACCCAATGGGTGGTGTCTTGTTTTTGGAGCGGGCGACGAGGCTCGAACTCGCTACCTCGACCTTGGCAAGGTCGCGCTCTACCAGATGAGCTACGCCCGCAAACGCAAGATGTATTATATCTCACACTTTTGCGTTTGTCAAGAGAAAATTTCGTTTTTTCTTTTTTTAAAACCGATACCGCACCAGCAGTCCCCACACCACAGCGATGATACCGGCAATGCGGACCCCTTTTCCCATAATGGATGTGTTCAGTTTACCATAGGGCAGGGGGGCAGTCAATAGGCCGCCCACTTGCGTTTCCTATAACGGTAGTGTATAATGCAGGATAAGAATTACTTGTCCGGAGGGAAGAATCATGAAGTTTCTCGATTTTGTGAAAGAAAATGTGGTCTGCCTCGATGGTGGCTGTGGTACCTATCTGCAGAAGAACGGGCTGCAGGGGGGAGAACTGCCTGAGCGGTGGAATGTATCCCATCCCGAAGTCATTACCGGTATGCACAAGGCATATTATGATGCCGGCAGCAATGTGGTCTTTACCAACACCTTCGGCGCCAATGCCATCAAGTATGACGAAAAAGAGCTGGAAGCCGTCGTCACCGCCGCCGTGGTCAATGCCAAGGCTGCCCGTGAGCAGAGTGCTGCGCCGCAGGAAAAGTTTGTGGCGCTGGATATCGGCCCTCTGGGCAAATTGCTTAAGCCCATGGGTGAGCTGGACTTCGATGACGCCGTGGAGATCTTTGCCAAGACCATCCGCTTTGGCGCAGCTGCCGGTGTGGATCTGGTAGTGGTGGAGACTATGTCCGACAGCTATGAGACCAAGGCCGCCGTGGTGGCAGCGAAAGCGAATAGCGACCTGCCGGTGCTGGTGACCGCTGCCTACGGCGAGGGTGGACGGCTCATGACCGGCGCGTCTCCTGCGGTGATGGTGGCCATGCTGGAGGGATTGGGTGTCGACCTCATCGGTGCCAACTGCTCTCTTGGCCCCAAGCAGCTGCGGGGTATCGTAAGGGAGATCCTTGCTGCTGCCTCCGTACCCGTGGTACTCAAGCCTAATGCCGGACTGCCCCGTATTGAGAACGGCGTGACAGTTTTCGATGTGACCATGGAGGAATTTGCTGCCGAGGTAGCGGATATGGTGCGCAGTGGTGTTCGCGCCGTGGGCGGCTGCTGTGGTACCACGCCGGAGTATATTGCATGCCTGTGCAGCAAGCTGCAGGGCATTACCCCTGTGGCGCCGATGGAAAAGGCGGAAGCTGTGGCCGCTTCTTCTTCCCGCACCGTTTCTTTCTCCGGTGATGTGGAGATCGCTGCTCTTGACCCCGAGGAGAACGCCGCCTACTGTGAGGCACTGCAGGAAGGTGAGCTGGATGATGTGATGGACGAGGCCTATGAGGTGCAGGAGGACGAGCCCGATATGATCGCCGTCTCCGTGGCCATCGAGGGTGTAGATGAAGTGGAGATGCTCTCTGCCGTGATGGAAGAGATGCAGTCTGTCATTAAGGAACCTCTGCTGCTGGTGAGTGGTAACGCTGCAGCACTGGAGAAGGCTCTGCGTCGCTACAACGGCCGTCCCGCCGTGAAGCTGCCTGCTGAGGCCGATGTGGCTGCTATGGCCGCCGTAATGAAGAAGTACGGCGCGCTGGTGCTGGCTGAGGCAGAGCAGAAACAGATGCTGCTCTCCTATGGTATTAAGGAGTGTAACATTATTTGCTGAAAAAGCGTCCACAGGGAAGGAGGCAGAGAGATGAACATCACATTTGAACCGGGATATCAGCGGGGTAAGGACTTGCTGCCCCTGTTTTTAGAGTACGGCCAGCTACTGAGCGATCGCGGCGGTGAGGCAATGCGCCAATGCCTTGCCGTGCAGAACTATGACGAGGAGATCCAGCATCTGGAAGAAAAATATGGTCAACCCCGGGGTCGTCTCTTTCTGGTGCGCTGCGACGGCGCGGTGGCGGGATGTATTGCCATTCGCTATCTGGAGGAAGGCATTTGCGAACTCAAGCGCGTGTATCTGCGAGAGGAATATCGCGGCTGCGGCGTGGGAAAAATGATGATGGAAAAGATCCTTGCCGAGGCCAGGGAGGCGGGATATCGCCGTATGCGTCTTGATACCGTGCCCTATTTGGATGCGGCCCATGGACTGTATGTACAATTTGGTTTCTACGAGATTGAGAAGTACTACTTTACAAATCCGGTAGAAGAAGCCATTTACATGGAAAAAATGCTATAAAGTGTGTAAAAACACGGAGGTCTCTGAGAGACCTCCGTGTTTTTACGATACAGTTGTTATTCCCGCTCGATGGTCAGCTTACCCTTGATGACAGCACCTCGGGCCATGGCCATGGTGGCAGCGGTAATATTGCCAGTAATACGGGCGGTAGCTTCCAGTGCAAGAGCACCTCTTACCACAATGTCGCCTACTACATTGCCGGAGCAGACCATCTCCTCGGCGATGATGTTGCCGGTAACAGTAGCCTTGTCAGAGATGTTCACACTGCCGGAAATCGTGCAGTCGCCGGTCAGGTGGCAGTTGACCACATTAAGGCTGGTAGCGGTAATATTACCGGTGGCTGTGGCCCGGAGGGTCACATTTCCGTCAGAGGAGATGTCGCCATTGAAATTGCCGGCGAATTCCACATCACCCTTGCTGCTGAGCTTACCCTCCAGTGTGGTGCCGGGAGCCAGAAAAGTGGCGGGAACGAGGGTGTAGGGTGCAGCCGGTACCGGCTCTGCCACAGAGGCGGCTGCCACTTCGGTACTCAGGGTCTGCTGCTCCACAACGGCTTCTCCCGCAGCGGATTCGAAGCGGCCGGAACCTACGCCGAACACATCATAAACGGCCTTGCTGAAATTCTCTTTCTTACTCATGTGGTTTCCTCCCGGCAAAAATATGGATATAGTCGGTGAAAGGTTTTATTCAGGATACGCAAACAGAACAGGTTTGACATCGGGAGTCAATGCTGCCATCGCAAAGCCGCGCTGGCGCAGGCAATCCATGATCCCGGGCATAGCCTCCAGCGTTGTGGTGCGGGAGGCATCGTCATGGAGCAGCAGGATCGCCCGGTCAAGACCGGCAAGGGAGTCGCTTACCCGAAGTACCAGCTCCTCGGCGTCCAGCTGTGTGCCGCCGGCTCCGCCGTCAGCCGACAGATTCCAGTCGTAGGGCACAAACCCGCGGCGGATCATCTCCGCGATCAATTCATGGTAAAGGCCGGCATCATAGCTGTTGATACTGCCGCCGATGAAGCGGAATACCGTGGGCTTATTGCCGGTGGCGGTCTCAATATATGTATACAGAGCATACATGTCTGCCAGATAGGCCTCCACCGAGGAGTACACGGCAGAATAGTCGTTGCTCCAACTGCCCATGCCCAGCGTGTGGCCGCCATCTACAATGGCGCGGAGACGGGCGTCGTATTCCGGATCACCTGCCGTATTACCTGAGACGAAGAATGTGGCCTGTACCCCCTCTTCTGCCAGAAGGGACAATAAGGTGTCGGTACAGGCAGAGGGGCCGCCATTAAAGGTGAGATAGGCAGTGTTGGCGGTGCGCTCGGTAGCTGCATACGCTTGCGGCGCATAAAAGTCAGGATAGAGGGACTGATATGCCAGAGGCTCGGTTTCTACATCTTGCATTGCCTCTATGTCGATGCCGTACTCCGCCTCCAGCATCGCTGCGGCGGCTTTGTAACGGTGATGGTACAGCAGGGCAAGAGCGGAAAGGATCAGCACCAACAGCGCGATAACCAACAGCAGCATATTTTTATAGAATCGGACTGAGCCGATGTAGCGGTTGTGTTCTGACATGGCGCCTCCTTTTGCCGGGTTTTGATATATCTTCACACCATTATAGCATGGAAAGAATGTATGTACAAGGAAAAATTAACTTTATCTGGTGAAAAGGGGCTGCAGAGGAACCCGCGGTATTTCACAAGACTACAGTGTGAAACGCAGTACCCGCTGCAGCCGCAGCTGTGCCCGCGTGAGGCAGCGTGAAACGGAGGAAGGATTTACCGCCAGCTGTCGGGCGATTTCGGAAACAGAGAGGTTTTCATAAAAATACAGGTGTACGATTTGCCGCTGCCGTGCCGTCAGATCCTCCATGGCCTCCGGCAGATACCGCCGCAGCCGTCCCAGGCGCAGAGAGTTGTCCTGGGGCGAGACGGAAAAGGGATCGAAACCGCCGCTGTAGCGCTCGTCAAAGTGTGTAGTTTTCATTGCGATGGAAGCTCCTTTCGTAGTAGTGGGCGGTTAGGTCGCGAAGCTGGCGGCACTGACGCAGCAGGGGTTGCAAATCGCGAACACGGCGGCAGAGCCGATGGCGGGATTCTTCGTCGTCGGTTTCCCGCGCCATTTTTTGCAGGATTGCAATACGCTGCCGCAACAGCTGAGACGAGTAATCGTATTGTTCTGAGAGTTCCAGAAGGGTCATTGACATCACTCCTCGTAAGTACAGACAAAGGGAAAAGGGAAAAAAGAGAGGGATTTGGGGAAAAATTATGTTGACAAACGACCTGCTTTCTGTTAATATCTATCCGTTGGTTCTTTGCTGGTGTAGCACAGTGGTAGTGCAGCTGATTTGTAATCAGCAGGTCGGGGGTTCGAATCCGTCCACCAGCTCCAAAATTTCATATGGGGGAATTCCCGAGTGGCCAAAGGGGGCAGACTGTAAATCTGTTGTCAACGACTTCGGTGGTTCGAATCCACCTTCCCCCACCAAAAATACCGATTGCCCGTCAGGGCGGTCGGTATTTTTACGTTTAAGGTGGATTCGAAAGGCGGCTCTTAGCAACAGTCCGGTGGACTGTTGCAACCGCCGTGGCTTTTCCGCAGAAAAGCGAATCCACCTTCCTCGTATTACGAAGCACCTAAGTAGTCGGTTTATATTCTGCGCCCTCTTGCGCACGGCGCAATCTCGTGCTATAGTGGGGAAAAGAGTGGAAAAATCCCCAAAGGAGGCGCAAAAGTATGAAAGAGGGAACGAAACAGGTAAAATTCTGCATCCATTGTGGGGCGGAGTTTTCCTCTGAGGCGAAATTCTGTCCCGATTGCGGCAAGCCCCGCCATGTGGCAGCAGAGCGTCCCGCTACGGAGAATCCCGTGGTAGCGGGGACGGCCTCGGTGCTGTCCGATCCGAAAAAACGCCGTGTTGTCCTTATTGTGGTGGCGGTGGTGTTTGTCCTCGTTTTGTCTTTTGCGCTGCTGGGCGGCGGCAAAGAAAATCCAAAGGATGACCTGACTCAAGACCCCGTGATCAGCGACAACGCCGATGCTGCCGTACCCGATGACGATGGCAAGGCGGCGCAGGACGATGTCGGCAGCACAGAGGTGCCCGATGACTCCACCGACAGTACTGCCTCCAACGAGAGCGACAAGCAGGATACGGAGCAGAAGAATGGGCCTGAGCAGGAAGTCGGCCCGTGGCTGCTGCCCGATCCCAGCCGTATCAGCGGCTATCACTTTGCGCTGAATCCGGACTATACCGACTTTGCCTTCTATACCTCCTCCACCCCCGGTGATGAGAGTATCGGTGAAGCGTATGTAGCAGCACTGGAAGCGCTGGGCTACAAGGTGGTGGACACGGACTACGAAGAATTCGGCAGTGCCGGAGACGTACAGAAATGGTATCTTCTCCATGAGAATGTCAGCCGCGAAGGGGAAGAGGGTGCCTCCGGCTCCGTGCAGCTGAAACTGCTTCACTTTTTTGACAACCACTATAAAGAATTTACCATTACCTTCAGCGAAGGCATTTCTGTGGACGGCTACGACCCTGAGCCTGCCAACAGCGGCGGTGACGACTTCTTTGACAAGGAAGACTGCGGCTATTGCCACGGCAGAGGCACCTGCAGCACCTGCAACGGCAGTGGACGGGTGCAGAAATACCAGCACGGCATCGGTTGGGAGTGGTACGACTGCTCTCATTGCTCCATGGGCGAGTGCCGCTTCTGCGGCGGCAGCGGCAAGGCCTAACACATAACAAGTTTCAACATTCCTCCCCATCCGCTTTGCGGGTGGGGAGGTTTGTCATTTTCCCTCTCTTGCTCCAAGATTCCCGCTCCGTCCCGTCCTGCCCGCTGCATCGGTGTTGTCGGGTGCAAAAACCATACGCACCCCCTCGGCATATCCGCCGCAGGATATGGATAGACTATCTGTGGAAGAACAAGTTTCTTGTAAGCGAAACTATCGTATCACAAGAATCTTGAAATGTCAATGGCAAAATAACAAGTTTCTTGTTTTGTGTTCTTGACATCCCCTGTCGAATTAGGTAGAATAAAGGTGAAATCACAAGAAACTTGTAAAGGAGTGGAGACCATGAGCTTTGGTGAGCAGCTGCGTCATCGACGGGAAGAGCTGGGACTGACCCGCGATACGCTGGCGGAACGACTGGGATTGAGCCGCAGTGCCATCGGTAACTACGAAACGGATATCGCTTTTCCAAAAGAAGAGGTGTTGCTGAAGCTGTTTAACGCACTGGAGGTGGATCCCAACTATCTCTTCCGCGGCAGTTATCGCCACAGTTTTTTGTGCAGCGAAGGTGAGCAGCATCTGATCGAGCAGTACCGCGCCTTGCCCCAGGCAGCCCGACAGACGGTACGGGCGGTGATGGAGGGTTTTATGCAGGTGCAGCGGGAAAGCGAAGGGGAGAAACCTGTCCGGGAAAAACGGATGATCCCGCTGTATGCTTCCCCTGCGGCAGCAGGCTTTGCTGCCCCTGTGTTTATGGAGGACTATGAACTGATCGAAGTCACCGATGAGGTACCTCCCGCCGCGGATATGGCGGTGCGGATCCAGGGTGACTCCATGGAGCCCTATATTACTGACGGCTCGGTGGTCTATGTCAATCACGACCCCTTGCAGAGTGGAGATGTGGGGATCTTCTGCGTGGATGGGGAGATGTTGTGTAAGCAGTATCATCGGGATGCCCTGGGTGTGGTATACCTTTTCTCTCTCAACCGCAGGCGCAGTGACCTGGATGTGGTTTTTTATTCCGGCAGTGGACGGAGTATCACCTGCTTCGGGCGAGTGATGATCCACGGTTTGCCGATCCCCGAATAAGCAAAAAAGGAGCCGCACCGAAAAGTGTTCGGTGCGGCTCAAGCAACGGGTGGGATATTGGAAAGCTTCCACAACTATCTTACACCCGTGGACAGCTGTTTGTCCATGGGAGCTTTTGTCATACCCCGTCGAAACGCACAAAAAATCTTGTCGTTTGTGAGCGTTTAGCAGAATGTGCACAAAAGCCCTTTTCAATTTTGGCAAAATGTGCTATACTGCACAAAAGGATGAGGGGAAATCCCTCCCCGACCCTTTTCTATAAAGTCCCGTAAGGCAGAAAGGAGCCAACTATGAAGTTCACATTTGCTTGCAAGAAGATCTCTCTCAGCGACAGTATCAAGGAGTATGCCGAGAAGAAGATCGGAAAGCTGGACCGCTATTTTAATGAGGAAGCGGATGCCTTTGTGACCTTTGCCGTGGAGAAGAAGAACCGCTGCTCGGTGGAACTGACTGTCCGCGCTGCCAACGGAACGCTGTTCCGTGCTCAGGAGGAGGATCCCGATGGTGATATGCGCGGTGCCATTGATGGTGCGGTGGCGTTCATTGAGCGTCGGATCCGAAAGAATAAGACCCGTCTTGCCAAGAATCTCCGTCCCGAGGTGGTGGCCCCCGAGGTTCCCGAGTTCGAGATCGCGGAGGAGGATGAGTTCCATGTGGTGCGTACCAAGCACTTCGTGGTCAAGCCCATGACGGTGGACGAGGCCATCCTGCAGATGAACCTGTTGGGACACAGCTTTTATGTGTTCCGCAATGTGGCAGACGAGACCGTTTCCGTGGTCTATGCCCGTAATAACGGCGGCTACGGCATTATCGAGACGGATAAATAAAGGATTGCACAAAAAACCTCGCCTCACGGCGGGGTTTTTTACTGCTTCTTTTCACACTTTAGCTTGCAAAAGGGAAAGAAATTTGATAGGATAGGGTATCTGAAATAAAGAGAAGAGGTTTCCATTATAATGATTGGTGTCTATGACTATACGGTGATTGCCACCTACCTTGCCACGGTGTTCGGTCTGTGCGGTATGCTGCAGGCGATTGAGGGCCGCCCGTTGGCAGCCATTTTCTGTCTTTTGGCGGCAGGTCTGCTGGACACGGTGGACGGCCGCATCGCCCGTACCAAGAAAAACCGTACCGCGATGGAGAAAGGGTTCGGTATCCAGATCGACTCCCTCAACGATGTGATGTGCTTCGGTGCGCTGCCCGCCCTCATTGCCTATGTACTGGCCCGTGAGGAGTGGCTGGGAGAGGTCCCGGTTTGGTATAGTGCCACGCTGATTTTCTTCGTGCTGGCAGGTCTGATCCGTTTGGCGTATTTCAATGTGACGGAGGAGGAGCGCCAGCGCAGTAGTGCTGAGCCCCGCAAGTACTATCTTGGCCTCCCCATCACTGCCTCTACGCTGCTGTTTCCTCTGCTGTATCTGGTGGCGATGATGCCCAAGAACGGCATGGTGTCAGCGGTGGTGATGACGGTGGGTATGTTCATCGTAGGTGTTCTTTACATTACGCCCATCCACATCCGGAAACCCGGTTTGCCCGGCCTTGCCGCCATGGGTGTGGCAGGTGCAGCCATCCTGGCGTGGCTGATCGTGGCAGCAATTTAATGAGAAGTGCAAAAAATTCCACCCTTTTGGGTGGAATTTTTTTTGCTTCTTCAGTCCTCCAAAATCTCCAGTTCCCGTTCGTCGATCATGCGGATATTCTTTTTACTGATGATCTCATACATACAGGGTACCACAAAGAGGGTCATCAGCGTGGCGTAGAGAAGACCGCCGATACACACCAGCGCCACAGGACGCATAAGAGAGGTGCCGGCGTTCTGTGCCGTAGCTGTGACGATGAGGCCGAGAATGGTGGTGAATGAGGTCATCAAAATAGGACGCAGACGGGTGGAACCTGCATCAATGATGGCCTCCCGTCGCTCCACACCGGCGATACGCTGCTGGTTGATATAGTCCACCAGCACGATACCGTTGTTGACGATAATGCCCATAAGCATTACGA
Source organism: Oscillospiraceae bacterium (assembly GCA_017416445.1). Classification (GTDB taxonomy): domain Bacteria; phylum Bacillota; class Clostridia; order Oscillospirales; family Oscillospiraceae; genus Vescimonas. The sequence continues at coordinate 22,124 of JAFQCJ010000007.1, forward strand.
AACCGATGAGGGAGATGACACTGACTTCCATCCCTGCAATAAGCAGGGCAAGGAAACCGCCTGTGAAGGCAAGGGGGATAGTAAACATGACAATGAAGGGCTCCCGGAGAGACTGGAACTGCGCCACCATGATGAAGTACACCAACAGCAGACCCAAAACCAGCATGAGACCCAATTGACTCATGGCCTCCATAATTGTCTCGTTTTCACCGGCAAAAGCGATCTCCACATCCTCAGGGAGTGTAAGGGACTGAACTGCCCGCTCCAGATCAGCAGAGACCAGTGTCACATTATAACCCTCGGCCAGCGTAGCCGATACCGTGACGGTGCGACGCTGCTGGTCGTGGGAGATCGTGTTGAGGGAAACCGTCTCTGTCACCGTGGCTACATCGCCCAATACGAAGGTTGTGTCCTCTACCTCGACAGACTCCTGTTTCTCGCTTTCTGTACTGTCAGCAGTGGAGTCTCCACCCTGCAGCATAGCTTCCAGCGCACTCATATCCATGCTGCCTGCGCCCGTGCCGGACATGGAGGACATACCACCCATAGCCCCTGTGGAGCCGCCCATGCCGCCCATCGCTGCGGCCAAGGCACTGTTGGGATCGATCTCCAGTGTCAGCAATGTCTCGCGGGTGAGACGCATATCCTCGTCAGCCTCGATGGTAAGGGAATGGTTTTTGTTGTCCAGCTCAATATTCTGTGCAGAGGAAGAGGTGGACAAGGCGGAGGCGATCTCCATATAGACCTGCGCCACCGTCATGCCATGTTCCATAGCCTTTGTGCGATCCACCGATACATGGAGGGCGGGAGCCGCCTCTTCCAAACCATCGGAAACGGTGGACACACCTTCGACATTCTCACAGGCGGCGGCGATAGTCCTGGCCGCTGTTTGCAGGTGTTCCATATTATCGCCCAGCACCTGCACCGAAATGCCGCTTCCGGTCATCATGCTCATCATGCCATCCATTACATTGGTGGCAGTGACCGTACAGTCCATATCGGCGCACAGCTCCTCAATTTGACGGCCCACCTTGTTGCCGGAGACATCGCCGGGCATTGTGACATAAACGGTGGCGCCGCTGCCACCCAACATAGAGGTCGCGCTGCCGGACTCAATGGTAGCGCCAACAGCATCCACCTCTTCGATGGTCATAATCCGGCGAGAGATCTCATCCAAAAGATCTTCCAGTTCTTCGCGGGAGACGGCTTCTTCTGTAGTGACGGAAACATTGACATTGTTTATGTCCATGGGTGGCATGAAAGTAAAGCCCCGGCCCAGGATCATCGCGGCAGAGGATACCAACAGGACAAGAGAGGCCAGCAGCACCATTGCCTTGTGGTTGAGGGACCAGCCAATGGCCTTGCGATAGGCGGGCATTACTTTGTCCAGCAGCCCGGGTTTTTCCTCCGGCAGTCTGCGCAGCATGCCGTTGCCCATAGCAGGAACCACAGTAAGCGCCACAAAGAGAGAGGCCATCAAGGCGTAGGTCATAGTCAGCGCCAGATCGGTAAACAACTCGCGGGTGAAACCATCCACGAACACAATGGGGGCAAAGACGCAGACCGTCGTAAGGGTAGAGGAGGTAATGGCACCGGCCACCTGCTGTGCGCCGGACACGGCGGCCTGCGTCACAGTGGCGCCGCGGTCACGCAGACGGTAGATGTTCTCGATAACCACCACTGAGTTATCCACCAGCATACCCACCGATACCGCAAGACCCGACAGGGAGATCATGTTGATGCTCACACCGGTGAAGTACATCAATACGATGGCAAAAATAACGCTGGTGGGGATAGAGATCAGCGTGATCAGCGTAGGCCGCCAGTCGCGCAGGAACAGGAACAGTACCACCACAGAGAACAGAGCACCCCACAACAAAGAAGAGAGGATCGTCTCCACGATAAGGTAGATGTAATCACCCTGATCCATCAGTGGCTTGAAAGAAAGCCCTTCATATTCCTGGCTCAGCTCATTCAGGCGTGTGGTGATGCTGTCGCTGACCTCGGCGGTGGCGAAGGTGGATTGCTTGGTAAAGCTGGCAATAATACCGTTGACACCGTTTAGCTTGGCATAGATGTCGTCGCCGTTATCGGTGTAGACCACCGTGGCGATATCCTCCAGCCGGATGGGGGGAAGATCGCCGAGACCCGGATCAAAGAGGACCAGGGCTTCCAGCTGTTCCCGTGTGGTAATGCTGTCGCCGACGCTGACCATGTAACTGACACCGTCGTTATCGTCGATATATCCGGCGGGCATGGAGAAATTTTGGGCCCCCAAAATCTGCTCAACGGTGCTGACGGTCAGCATACCGCCCACATCCAGTGTATCCTTTAATTTTTTGCGTTCGGTCTTTAAGGTCTCAAGTCCCTGGTCGATCTGCATCAGGGCATCATTGAGACGAAGATCTGCCTCGATGAGTTGCTGCATACCGTCCATGACACCTGTCAGCATATTCGATACGGCGTCCTTATCGGAGAGCTGCTGAAGGAGCAGGTTCAGCTGCTCCAAAGAGGCATTGGAGTCCTCCTGGCCTTTTTTGTTTTCCTCTTCCCGGGTAGTGCCGCGACTTGCAATTTCCTGATCCAGTGCCAGTAACCGGTCTTTATCTTTTTGGAGCTCCTCCGGCAGTGTGGTAAGAGAGGATTCCATCTGGCTGTTTTCGGCAGTCAGCCTGGCGTTGTCAGCGGAAAGGAGGGCGATCTCTGTCTCCAATCGCCGATATTCACTGCTGAGGGTGTCGATTTCCTGTTGGATTGCCGCACGCTCTTCCTCTGTTGTGGCGGCAAGGAGCAGCGCTTCTTTTTCGAGCAGTGCTGCTGCGTTGTTAGTGAGGGCTGTCCTCTTTTCCTGGAGATCGGCATCGTTTTTGGCAATTTGTTCTTTATTTGCTGCGATCTGGCCGGGATACGCCACAAGTGCAGCCTCTTTGGCTGCAATGGAGGCCTCCACTGCGTTGCCCTGTGTTACCAGATACTGCAGCTGTTCCTCCGCGGTCAGATCCTCAAACTCGGGTTGATCCACTTCCGGAGGATTGCTGGGATCAAAGTTCTGGATGCCGTCGATAATATCCATTGCGCCGCCCACAACACTGGAAATACTGCCTGCAGGAGCATCAATGATTCCTCTCTTGGCAGCGGCGATCATGTCGAGACCGTCCACCACCTGCTTGCGGGCATCCTTCAGTGTCTTTTCAGCATCGAGCATCAAATTCTCCGCCTCGGCGAGCATCTCGGCGCTGACCTTGTCCAGCTTCTCCTCGTCGAGGATCACATGCATCTGCCGCTCCAGTGTTCCGGAGATATCCACGCTGGCCACACCGGAGATACCGGTGAGCTTCTGCTCCAGCTCATCGTTGACAAAGTCGCTCAGTTCCTCCACTTCCATGCCCTCATAGCTGATGGCGGCAACCATGACCGGCAGCATGGAAGGGTTGATTTTCAGTATATAGGGGGTGGACACCATCTCGTCCCAATCTCCCTGCAGCGCCGTCAGCTTTTGCTGCATATCGATACTGAGGGTATTCATGTCCGTACCGTCTTCAAACTCCAGTACCACCATGGAGACGCTGTTCTGAGAGGTGGAGGTGATGGACTTGATGTGGTCCAGCGTCGCCATGGACTCCTCGATGGGACGAGTGATCTCCTTTTCGATACTCTCGGGGCTGGCACCGGGATCAGAGGTCACCACGATCACAAAGGGAAAATCCATGTTGGGCATCAAATCGGGGGTCATTTTTATATAGGCCACAACGCCCAATATGACCACAGCCAGCGTGATAACAAACACAGTCAGCGGTTTTTTAACACTGAATTTCGGAAACATAAACGGCCCCCTGCTTGAGAAAATGTGAAACTGCGCCTGTTGTGCCATAGTCTTGACACAACAGACCAGTCTTATTATAATAAACACATGTTGACAATACAACCGACAGATTTTTTCTGTTGGAACAAAAGTCAACACATTTGAAAAATGTGTTGAGGGTTCATAAAAAGTTTACGATTGGAGGGTGCTATGGAGAGGAAAGAAGACCGCAGAGTGACCATGACGAAGCGGATGATGAAGGACGCTTTCACCGAGATGCTGAAGGAGACGGACATCTATCATATTTCCGTGCGGGAGCTGTGCCAGCGGGCGGATGTGAACCGCACCACCTTTTATAAGTACTACGCCAATCAGTTCGATCTCCTTGACGATATGGAGAAGGATCTGCTGAACATGATCGAGAAAACCATTGAGGAGGACGAGGAGAAGAACGGCGGCACCATCGAAAAGCTGCTGGTATTTTTTGAGCGGGAGCGGGCCTTTATCCGCTTGCTCATTAACTCCAACGTGGACACGGAGTTCCCCAAGAAGCTCTTCTCCATGACCGTTGTGGAATCCTCCATTGAGATGATGACCGCCAATGTACCCAAGGCGGAGGCGGAGTATATCAACCGCTTCGTGCTGTTCGGCCTGTTTGAGATGCTGCGCTGCTGGATCAACAAGGAGGAGCGGGAAAGTCCCAAGGAGATGGCGAAGATCCTTTTGGAGCGGCTGATGCTGAATTTCGGCAGCGGGCCCAAGGGAAAGTGAACAGAGAAAACAGCACCGCCGCCAAAGCACAGGCTTTCGCGGCGGTGTTTTTCTTATTCCAAAATGCGGAAATCTCCCGCGTGGGCGCGGCGAAGGCGCTCCTGCGCAGCCTGCCCCACTGCCTCCTGCAAGGAGACAATGATGGTATTAGAGAGCAAAAAGCCCTGGGGTGTCAGACGCCAGCCGGCGTCTGTTTTTTCGGCAAGCCCGTGAGATGCATACTGTACCAGCAGCTTCTCCATAGGCTCAAAGCGCTGGCGATACTGCTGCTCAAAATACCGGCGGTCGATGCCTGCGGTGGTACGGAGGGAGAGCATGATGTACTCCTGCATCCGATCCCGCTGAGATATCTCCTCCTGTTCCGAGAGGGCCAGCACACCGCGTATGTAGCTGTGCAGATCCCGCTGGTAGGCAAAGCGCACATTGCCGAAGTCGGAGTGGGCTCCGGGGCCGAAGCCTGCGTAGGGAAGCATCTGCCAGTATTTCCGATTATGGCGGCTTTCGAAACCGTCGCGGGCAAAATTGGAGATCTCATACTGACCATAGCCCTTATGGGCAAGATAGTCCACCATCCACAGATACATCTCCGCCTGCATATCATCATCAGGAAGAGCGGGATCGTGGCGGCGGGCGTAGAGAGGGGTCCCCTCCTCCACCTTCAGTCCGTAGCAGCTGATGTGTTCTGCCTCCAGGGCTGCGGCGGTACGCACGGTGTCCTGCCACTGTTCCAGGGTCTGGTTGGGCAATCCGTAGATGAGATCAAGACTAATATTGGAAAACCCGGCCATCCGCGCCGCTGCCACCGCATCGGTGACCTGTGAAAAGGTGTGGATGCGGCCGATCTCCTGCAGCAGTGCATCATCGGTAGACTGGACGCCCAGAGAGATGCGGTTGAAGCCTGCCCGGCGCAGTTTTCGAAGGGCTTTCCAATCTGTGGCGCTGTCGGGGTTACACTCCACGGTGATCTCCGTATCCCGAGCGAGGGAGTAGCGCTTTTTGACCGTCTTTAAGAGGCTGCAAAGACGCTCGGCTCCCAGATAGGAGGGGGTGCCGCCGCCAAAGTATACGGTATCCACTGTCATTCCTGCGCAGCGGGGCGCCACCTCTTCCAAATGCGCGATAAGCGCACGGCAGTACTGGTCCATCAGGCCCTCGCTGTGAGGGAGAGAGTAAAAGTCACAATAGGTGCACTTCTGCTTACAAAAAGGGATATGGATATAAAGTCCCAGTGTCTTACTCATAACAGGGCCTCCTGATGAGAGCGTTGGATCATTTCGATGGCAGACCAGAAACAGTTTCTTTTACATTTGCCGCAGCCGATGCACTGCATCTCCTCTGCCGTGTAGAACCCGTCTTGCCGCAGCTTGATGCACTCCATGGGGCAAAATTTAGCGCACCAGCCACAGCCTGTACAGCTGACTTCGGAGATGACGGCATATTGCAGGGGCCTGCGCCCAAAGACATTGTATTTCAGATTCATAGGCAGTCTCCTTTGCATGGAGTTCGGTTTTCCTATAGTATAGCCTCTTTTTGCCGCCTTGGCAACGCATGATTTTCCCTCCTTGCGGCACAATAGAAGAGAAAGGATGTGGAAACCATGGATATGACGAAGAAAGAATATGCCGCATATGTGAAAGGAAAATGTCCGCCCTCTCCCCACGGGAAGAATCTGGTGCTCTCATTTTTGGTGGGCGGTGCCATCTGTTGCCTTGGTCAGGCGATCGGTGACCTCTATCAATGGCTGGGGATGACTTCCGATGACAGCGCCACCGCTGTGTCCATGACGCTGGTGGCCCTCTCGTCTTTGTTTACTGCGCTGGGTCTGTATCACAAACTGGCCCGTCATGCAGGAGCAGGGACGCTGGTGCCCATCACGGGCTTTGCCAATGCGGTGGCTTCTCCCGCCATCGACTTCCGCGCCGAAGGGCTGGTGACAGGTACGGCGGTGAAGATGTTCTCTGTAGCAGGGCCTGTGATTGTATATGGGGTCACGGCGAGTGTAATTTATGGTATAATTCTTGTGTTATTACAGAGTTTTTAGAACAATTTGGCCCACTTCGTTTTTAGAAAAGTGGGCCAAATTTCGTTAGTCTATTGTACTTCCATCGAGTAAAAAGTGGTCAGAAGGCTTTTGAACTCTATGTATTTGGGGAGAAAGTTTCCGAGGAAACTTTTTTGTGTTGTTCAATTTCGTTTTATTTCACAGGCGCATAGGTGTCTTCATTAGTCCAAAGGGAAAAAGGTAAGTGATCTCATCACAGAACAAGCAGCTGTACTCTGGTAAGATACGATCATAGAAATCCCCAAAAGAGTCGACGGGAACAGAGAGCACTGTCCCGGTTTTAAGGAGGTATCACCATGCGAAAGCTAATACCATTTTTACTTTCTCTGTTGCTCCTGGCAGGCTGTGCGGCACCTGTGGATTCGGAGGCCAGCTATCAGCAAATCAGTATGGACGAGGCCATCGCCATGATGGAGGAGGAAAGCAATTACATGATCCTGGATGTCCGCACTCCGGAGGAGTTTGCCGACAAGCACATTCCGGGTGCCATCAACATCCCCAATGAGACCATCGGCACGGAGGAAATTCCGGAGCTGCCGGACAAAGAACAGTTGATTCTGGTATACTGCCGCAGCGGAAACCGCAGCAAGCAGGCCTCGGACAAGCTGGTGGGTTTGGGTTACACGAACATTGTGGAGTTCGGCGGTATCAACGACTGGCCGGGCGAAACTGTCTCTGATGGCGAGTAAGCACAGTTTAGGTGATGTCATCACGGAAACGCAGCCAGCATCCGGCTATGATAGAGCCATAAAGAAAAACAAGGAGGATTTAAATATGTCCGCTATCAATATCAACAAGAACAACTTCCAGAACGAAGTGATGAATTCCGATAAGCCCGTCCTTCTGGACTTCTGGGCCCCCTGGTGCGGCCCCTGCCGCATGGTCGTCCCCATCGTGGAGGAGATTGCCAAAGAGCGTAGTGATATCAAAGTCGGTAAGGTGAATGTGGACGAGCAGCCGGAGCTGGCCAGCCAGTTTGGTGTGATGAGCATTCCTACTTTGGTTGTCATGAAGGACGGCAAGATCGTCAATCAGGCCATGGGCGCAAGACCCAAGAATGCGATTCTCGGGATGCTGTAAGGAAGTGTGACGATGGGATTCTTTGATTTCTTCAAACAGGCCGATATCAATCAGGGTGTAAAGGAATACACTGCCACTCCCGGTGCTGTTCTGCTGGATGTCCGTACCTCTGAGGAGTACAGGGGCGGCCACATCCCCGGCAGCAAAAATGTTCCGCTTTCGTCGATTGACAAGATTGCTTCTGTGGCAGAAAATAAAGATACGGCACTGTTTGTCTACTGCTACTCCGGTGCCCGCAGCCGTCAGGCTGTCGGTCTGCTGCAGCGTATGGGGTATCGTAATGTAACCAACATCGGAGGGATTGCCGCTTATGCGGGGAACGTGGAGGTCTGAATGAAAGTTGTGATCGTAGGCGGTGTAGCTGGCGGAGCCACAGCCGCAGCAAGAATCCGCAGACTGGATGAGAAGGCGGAGATCGTGGTGTTCGAGCGTTCAGGCTTTGTTTCCTACGCCAACTGCGGTCTTCCCTACTACATCGGGGATGTCATCACCGATCCGGAAGAACTGACCCTCCAGACACCGGAGAGCTTTTTCTCCCGGTTCCGCGTGAACATGAAGGTTCGCCACGAAGTAACCGCCATCCATCCGGATCGCAAGACGGTTTCTGTGAAGAATCTGGAAACCGGCGAGGAATTTGAGGAGAACTATGACAAGCTGATCCTGTCCCCCGGGGCAAAGCCGACCCAGCCACGGCTCCCCGGTGTTGGGTTGAGCAAGCTGTTCACGCTGCGTACCGTGGAGGATACCTTCCGAATCAAAGAGTACATAAACACGCATCATCCCAGGTCCGTTGTGCTGGCAGGCGGCGGCTTTATCGGTCTGGAACTGGCGGAAAATCTGCGGGAGCTTGGCATGGAAGTTACCATCGTCCAGCGCCCCAAGCAGCTGATGAACCCCTTTGACGCGGATATGGCGTCCTTTATCCACGCGGAGGTGCGTAAACACGGCGTGAAGCTGGCCCTCGGCTATACCGTGGAGGGATTTGAGGAAAAGGACGGCGGCGTGGATGTGCTGCTGAAGGACAACGCCCCTCTCCATGCAGATATGGTGGTGCTGGCCATCGGCGTCACGCCGGACACCGCACTGGCGAAGGAAGCCGGACTGGAACTGGGTATCAAGGGCAGCATTGTGGTCAATGACCGGATGGAAACCTCTGTATCCGATATCTACGCCGCAGGCGATGCGGTGCAGGTGAAGCACTCTGTCACCGGAGAGGACACCTTGATCTCTCTGGCCGGTCCCGCAAACAAGCAGGGGCGGATCATTGCGGACAATATCTGCGGCGGCGGCAGCCGCTATCTGGGTTCTCAGGGCAGCAGCGTCATCAAGGTGTTTGACATGACGGCCGCCACCACCGGCATCAACGAAACCACCGCGAAAAAGGCCGGTCTGGATGTGGATAAGGTGATCCTGTCCCCCATGAGCCACGCAGGATACTACCCTGGCGGAAAGCTGATGACCATGAAGGTGGTCTTTGAGAAAGAGACTTACCGCCTGTTAGGCGCTCAAATCGTGGGTTATGAGGGCGTGGATAAGCGGATCGATGTGCTGGCCACTGCCATCCATGCGGGCCTGAAAGCTACCCAGCTGAAAAATCTGGATCTGGCCTATGCACCGCCCTATTCCTCTGCCAAGGACCCTGTGAACATGGCGGGATTCATGATCGACAACCTTGCAAACGGCACCATGAAGCAGTGGTATCTGGAGGAGATTGACCATCTCCCAAGGGACGGCAGCGCCATCCTGCTGGATGCCAGAACACCGGAGGAATACGCGGCAGGCCATATGGACGGCTTCCGCAACATTCCTGTGGATGAGTTGCGGGAGCGCATCCATGAGGTCGAGTCTGGCAAGCCGGTGTATGTAATCTGCCAGAGCGGCCTGCGCAGCTACATTGCCTGCCGCATTCTGGAGGCTAACGGCCACGAAGCCTACAATTTTGCAGGCGGTTTCCGTTTCTATGATGCGGTGGTCAATGACCGGGCGTTGATTGAAAAAGCGTATTCCTGCGGCATGGACCAATAACTGCAAACTTACAGAGCCACGCTTTCCATCGGGAAAGCGTGGCTTTTCTGCTGTTCCAAAAGGTGATGTCATCACAGAAGAATCGTCTTCCCTTTGTTATCATAAAGCCAATCTGATACAGGGAGGATGTATATGGTCGTTGCCAGAAAAAAGAGAAAAGCCTTTGTTGCGCAGGGGGATTGCGTTGCCTGCGGCTGTTGTGTGAAAGTCTGTCCTCTGGGCGCAATTCAGGTCGTAAAAGGCATTATGGCGCAGGTGAATATGGACAAATGCGTAGGCTGTGGGAAGTGCGCAAAGGAATGCCCCGCCAGCGTCATCGAGATTCGGGAGGTGGATGCATGAAGAAACATTGGTATGATTATCTCTGGATTGTGTCCCTGACCTATCTGATTCTGGGCTTTTTCAACATTCTGTT
>JAFQCJ010000008.1 GCA_017416445.1 Oscillospiraceae bacterium
CGGTGAGACACGCGGCACTTGCCCCATGCACCGGGATGATGCTCACCCAGAGTGTCCCAAGGCACCCAGTTACCGGCGGCATCAGCCTTCTGGATGTTGATGAACAGGTCGGCGTCGTCGTTGCCGTCGGCCTCGACGAACAGACGCAGGAACATGTAGCCGGTCAGCTCGGTATCCTCAGTGAACTCCATGTCGAACTCCACGAAGCCGGTCTCGCCGTCGTAGGCCACGGAGCTGTGGACGGGGACTTCCTGCTCGTGCATATCCATGTGAGCGGCGTCGAGGTAGTAACGACGATACTCGGTGCGCTTCAGGGGGAAGTTGTCCTCGCCGCGGCGGGTCTGATAGTCGATATCGAAGGCGTCCATGACATCGATGCGTACTTTGGGAGTCATCTCCCAGCCATTGTGGATGTCCTTCAGATAGCGGTCATAGAAACGCTTCAGATCCTCCAGGTTCTCGGGGCTGTAGGAATCGGGCCACTCGAAGTCACGGTGAGCGCGCAGCCACTTTTTGCGGGACTTGCAGCGACGCCATGCGTTGACGGAGCCACGCAGATGGAAGTGGGACCAGCCGGCGGTCTGATACACGGGGATGCGGACCTTGGAGAAATCGGGGATCTTGTTGCGCCAGTAACCGTTCATGAGGGGATAGGCACGGCCCATCTCCACCTGATCGTCAACACCGTTGGGGCCGGTGACCTGAGCGGCGATGAACTGGTTGAAGGCCAGAGCGGGGATACCGCCCTCGAACAGGGACTCACGATACAGATCGGTGGTGGACTCCCAGGGGGCGATGCAGGCCAGGTGGGGAGGACACTGGGCAGCGATACCCCACTGATGGATGGCAACACCGGAGTTACCGGCCATACCGACCTTACCGTTACACCAGGGCTGCTGAGCAACCCACTCCACGAAGTCGTAGCCGTCCTGACCATCCTGAACGCCGAAGATGTGGACATCGCCCTCGCTGTGGCCGGCGCCGCGAACATCGACATTGGCAACGGCGTAGCCCTGATGGCACCAGTAAGCGGGGTCGGGAGACTCGAACTTAGCCAGCTTGGAAACAGTTCCCGGGGGAACGCCCATCAGCTGCCACTCGCTCATGCCGTCGCCGGGGCGCTTGCCGAACCAGGACCAGGAGACGATGACGGGGATCTTCTCGGTGCAGTTGGCGGGACGGAAGATGTCGCAGTAGATCTTGCAGCCGTCACGCAGAACGACTTCCAGATCCTGCTCGCAGATGATGCCGGGAGCGGCCTCATAAGTGCGCTGATTGAAGGGGGGGCAGAAGCCGTGACCCATGCGCAGCATGGGATCGTCGCTGGCAGACAGGTCAATGCCGTCAATGTCGGCCAGAGGCTTACGGGCCTTCAGATAGATGGCCTCGATCTCTTCGCCCATGAACACTTCTTTACGAGTAAAATGAGTGTTGGGATTCACTTCCATAAGTATACCTCCTGTAGTATTTGTTTATCCTGCACATATCCAAGGTTTAACAGTATAAATTTATGTTAAATTCGTCCGTTTTTCAATACTTGTCCCTCAAACAAACATAGGAAATACACCTCTTCCCCACACTGATTATCCGACAAATATCGGATTATCGTAAATTGATACTATTTTTCCCAGTAAAATCACAAAAAATGCCGGGTTTTTCACCGAAATAATTACTCATTTTTTCGCAAAAAACACGCACAGGCGGAGGGGATTCCCCCTCTGTCTGTGCGTTATGTCAACTGCTTTGTACCGAAGTCTTACAGGCCAAAGTAGTTTTCGGCATTGCGGTGGCACACATCGCGCACCAGCTGCCCCAGTGTTTCTCTGTCCTGCGGGTACTGCCCCTCCTCCACCAGTACCCCCAGTTTGCGGCACAGAATGCGGCGGAAATACTCGTGGCGGACGAAGGAGGTAAAGGCGCGGGAGTCGGTAAGCATGCCCACTGAGCCGGACAGCAGTCCCGTCTCCATCAGCTGATCCAGCTGCTCCGAGATGCCGCGGATGTGGTCCAAAAGCCACCAGGCTTCACCGTGCTGCGCCTGATCACCATGGCCGGCGGCATGATGGATGCCAAGTTCACCAAGGAGCAGCTCCTTGATCTGAACGCACAGCTCAGCAAGATCAAAGCCCCCAAGAAGAAATAAGAAACCCTTACAAATGTGCATAAAAAATCCCGAACCTACACCGGTTCGGGATTTTTTTGTTCTTTTATTCGCCGTGCTCTACTGCCGCCACGGCAGTCAGGAGCTTGTCCATCTCCTCACGGCGCGGCACACGGAGACGGACACTGTTGCGCTCCAGAGGCTCAAACTCGCCGCCTGAGCAGGTCAGTACGCCGTGTCTGAGAAGTTCCTCCTGCAGATCCACGCGGGGATCGCGGTGCTGCAGCAGACAGATGGGGACCCGGTCATCGGTACAGGTCATGGTCAGATTCTCACCGCAAACGCTGCGCAGCTGGGCCTTCATATCGGCAAAATCGGCACTGTGACTGTGACCGTAGGTGCGGTCGGAGAGAGCGGCAGCAGAGAGTTCCCGGGACAGTTCGCTCATCATGTAGGGGTTAGACACCTTGGAGATATAGCGAATCAGATTCTGCGTGGTGATGATGTAGCCCGCCCGCAGACCCGCAAGGCCGATGCCCTTGGAGAAAGTGCGGACAATGATGATGTTCTTATATCTGGGGCCCAGTGTCACCGCCGACTCCTCCCGGGGGATAAAGTCGCCGTAGGCCTCGTCCACGATACAGTAGACACCCAACTCCTCGCACTTATCCAGCACGCGGGCGATATCGGTCAGAGGCAAGGTCTGTCCCGTGGGGTTGTTGGGGCGGTCGATGTACACGAGACTGGTGTCGGCGCTGATGGCGTCCACCAGATCGCTGACCTCCATGCGCCACCCGTCCTCCTGTCGGGCCGGGATCCCCACATAGCGCATGGCCATCATGCGGGAGTACTCCACCATATCGGTGAAGGTGGGCAGGAAACCCACTACCTCGGCGCCTTTCTTGGCGAGGATGTTGCAGAGTAAGTACAGCGCTGCCACACTGCCGTCGGTGAGGACAATGTTCTCCGGCTCGATGAAGGCATAGTCCGCCCAGTAGTCCACGATGGCCTTTTGCGGCGCATGGGAATGGGGATAATGGTAGAACCGCTCCGGGTCGAAGTCGGCGAATGCCTCTTTTACCGCTGCCGGAAAACCGTAGGGGTTCACCCCCAGGGAGCAGTCCAGCGTATCCTCGGCGGCATGGGGTGTGTGGCCTGCGTAGGTACGCACTTTGGCTAAAAGCTCATTTCGGATCTTCATGGATTCCACTTCCTTTACAGCGGTCTTTTCTCCACTTTACCCCAAAATAAGAGGTTAGTCAATGCTGACCACGGTGTAGCCGGCATCCTCCACGGTCTTGCGCAGCACCTCGTCGCTGACATCTCCGGTGACGGTGGCGGTCTTAGCCTCCAGATCCACGGTGGCGCTGACACCCTCCAGTGCGTTGAGTGCCTTATCCACGCGGCCGGAACAATGCATGCACATCATGCCCTCAATGGTCATCACTTTCTTCATGGCTGTTTCCTCCTTGATGATGATTTCTTCGTTATTTGTTGTATTTTCTTCTTTTTTCAGCTGGAAAATGCTGCTTTTCCAACTCCGCAGGCGCAATGCGTTGGACACCACACACACGGAGCTAAGGGACATACAGGCCGCCCCCAGCATGGGATTGAGCAGGATGCCGAAGGGCAGATACAGCGCACCTGCCGCCACGGGAATGGCGATGGCGTTGTAGAAAAAGGCCCAGAACAGGTTCTGACGGATGTTCCGCAGCACCGCGCGGGAGAGGTCTGCCGCCGCGGCCACATCGGTGAGGCTGCTTTTCATCAGCACAATGTCGGCAGAGCGGATGGCAACATCGGTACCCGCTCCGATGGCGAGCCCCACATCCGCCTGCACCAGCGCAGGGGCATCGTTGACACCGTCACCCACCATGGCCACCAGTTCTCCGCCGCGCTGCAATTCTGTCACCACGGCAGCCTTATCCTCAGGCAGGACCTGAGCCCGGACTTCTGCAATGCCCACCTGCGCAGCGATGGCACGGGCAGTGGTCTCGTTGTCGCCCGTTAAAAGCACCACCCGGTGTCCGCTCTGCTGCAGGGATTCAATAGCAACAGGGCTGTCGGCCTTTACCGTATCGGCTACCGCCAGTGCGCCCAGGAGACAACCCTCCGCAGCAAAGTAGAGAACAGTCTTTCCCTCACCGGCCCAGCTCCCGGAGAGTTTTTCCAGAGAGGAGATGTCCACCCCCTGCTCCTTCATGTATCCGGCGTTGCCGCCGTAGAGACGGTGCCCCTCCCACAGAGCCGACACACCGCCGCCCTCACGCTGAGCAAAATCGGTAACAGAGGGGATGGAGATGCCCCGCTCCTGTGCCGCCTCCAGTACGGCGAGGCTCAGAGGATGGCCGCTGGGCTGCTCCACTGCAGCGGCAAGGCGCAGGAGTTCTGCATCCGCAATACCGTTGCAGGCCATATCCGTCAGGCGGGGCTTGCCCTGGGTGACGGTACCCGTCTTATCCAGCACCACCGTTTTTACACGGCCCATCAGCTCCAGCGCAGCGGCAGAGCGGATGAGGATGCCCTGCTCGGCGGCCTTACCCGTACCCACCATAATGGCCACGGGTGTGGCAAGTCCCAGCGCACAGGGGCAGGAGATAACCAGTACCGCAATGGCAACGGAGAGGGAGAAATGGATGTTCTGCCCCCCTACCGTGCCCCACAGCACCGCCGCAACAAGGGCGATGGCCATCACCACGGGGACAAAGATACCGCTGACCTTATCGGCCAGACGGGAGATGGGAGCCTTCCCGGAGGCGGCCTCCTCCATCAAACGGACGATTTGCGCCAGGGTGGTGTCCTCTCCCACCGCTGTGGCGGTGAATTCCAGGTAACCACTGCGGAGCACCGTGGCAGAGGTGACGGTGTCACCCACCTTTTTTTCCACAGGCATGCTCTCACCCGTAAGGGCGGATTCGTCCACTGCACCGTGGCCTGCACACACAATGCCGTCCACAGCCACCGTACCGCCCTGCCGTACCACCACCGTGTCGCCCACAGCCACAGCCTCGGCGGGAACCGTCACTTCCCTGCCGTCCCGCTTCACCACCACCGAGGCGGGAACGAGAGCCAGCAGGGCCGAGATGGCAGAGGTGGTCTTTCCTCTGGAGCGACTCTCCATATATTTGCCCACCGTCACCAGTGTGCAGATCATACCCGCCGACTCAAAATAGAGGTGGAGCATTGTCCCCTCCACTCTGCCTGCCGCCAGCAGACCCATCTCGATCAGGCTGTAGACAAGACCCGCAGCCGCACCCAGCGCCACCAGCGTGTCCATATTGGGGGCGAGTTTGAAAAGGCGGGAAAAGCCCACGGTGAAATACTTCCGGTTAAAAATCAGGATCGGCACTGTCAGCACCAGTTGCACCACAGCGTAGAGCATGGGGTTTTCCATAAACACCCCGGGAATGGGCAGTCCCATCATGTGACCCATACCCAGATAGAAAAGGGGTACAAGAAATACAAGGGACCACACCAGACGCCGGGCCATGGTCCGGGTCTCGGCATCATGTTCATCCCCCAGATCCCGCTTTTCTGCCTCAGCGGCACGCTGGGCACCGTAGCCGCCGGCTTCCACAGCGGCAATGATGTCCCGGGATGAGAGCCTTGTCTCATCGTAGTCCACTACCATGGAGCCCAGCATCAGGTTCACAGATGCCGTTTCCACCCCCTCCAGCTTGCCTACGGCACGCTCCACATGGGCCGAGCAGGCGGCACAGGTCATGCCCGTCACGGCGAATTTCTCCTTCATCTATTATCACTTCCTTTACAGTTAGCATTAGGTAACTTTGAGGGAAGTATATCATATTCCGTCTTCCTTTTCAAGTGACATTGTCACCATCGCTTCTCCCTGGGGCGAAACAGAAGGGCAAAGAGCAGAGAGAACACGATCGCCGCCGCGATGCCGCCGGCCGAAGCGGTAAGGCCACCGGTGAAGATACCCAGAAGGTCATCCTTTGCCACAGCCTCCTCCACCCCCTTGGCCAGACAATAGCCAAAGCCTGTAAGAGGTACTGTTGCCCCTGCGCCGCACAGCTCCTTCACCGGCTCATAGATGCCCACAGCGGTGAGGAACACTCCGGCCACCACATAGCCCGTCAGGATCCGGGCAGGCGTGAGATTGGTGCGGTCAATGAGAATCTGCCCGATGGCGCAGAGAGCGCCGCCACAGAGAAAACACCAGAAATAGTCCATGATCTAACCCTCCTTATCGCTGTGCGGAAAACACCACCGCATGGCACACAGCGGGGATGCTCTCCTTTTGAAAGGTAGTTGTGGGGCTTAAAAGTGCCCCCGTAGGAGCGAAGATGAGGCGCTTCCACCGGCCCGCCCCCATCCCCTCCAGAAGATAGGCACACAGCACCGAGGCGCTGCAGCCCGCACCGCTGCCGCCGGCGTGCATATCCTGTCTCTTGCGGTCATAGAGCAAAAGACCGCAGTCGGTATAGCGATCGTCCAGCAAAAAGCCGTCACGCCCCATCAGGTCCGCCACAATATCCCGGCCGATCTTCCCCAGATCCCCCGTGACGATGAGGTCGTAGTCCTGCGGCTTTGTACCGGTGCTGCAAAACAGTGCCGTAAGGGTGTCGATGGCGGCGGGCGCCATGGCGGCACCCATGTTGGTGGCATCAGTGATCCCCATATCCACGATACGCCCCAGAATGGCGTGGGTGAGATAGGGGCCGTCCCCCTCCCGACCCAGGAGGCAGCAGCCCGCCGCAGTGGCCGTCCACTGGGCTGTGGGGCTGCGCTGAGAGCCGTAGGGGAGCGGCATGCGGTACTGCCGTTCGGCGGCGCAAAAGTGGGAGGAGGCCATCACTGCCGACCTTTTCAGCGCACCCCCTGCAATGAGCATGGCACTCAGCGCCAGTCCCTCTCCCATGGTGGCACAGGCGGAGTAGAGTCCCGCCACAGCCAGAGGCTCGTTCCGCAGGGCAAAGCTGCCGCCCACGCACTGATTCAGAAGATCCCCTGTCAGCACCGCATCCACATCCTCCGCCGTCATCCCCCCTTTTTGAAGGGCCGCCTCCAGCGCCCGGTGCTGCAGTTCCGACTCGGCCTGCTCCCATGTCTGGCAGCCCAGAAAGGAGTCGTTGTCGATTTCGTCAAAGTGGCTGCCCAGAGGCCCCTCCCCCTCCTGTCTGCCGCCTACGGCAGCATAGGAAAGGACGCTGACGCCGGGGGAAAAGGTCACCACGCGGCCTGTTTTTTTCATCTCCATGGTTTGTTCACCTCGCAAATTTTCCCGTAGTATACCCTTTTGGGGAGAAAAATATTGCACACGGCGGAAAATCGTGGTATTTTATTATATTGGAATGTTATTTGCACGAAAGGGGAGGTGCCATCGTGTCTCTGCAGGAAAAAAAGCTGTTTTTGCTGGATATGGACGGCACCATCTACCTCGATGACAATCTTTTCAATGGTGTGACAGACTTTCTCGCCGCCGTGAAGGCACGGGGCGGGCGGTATCTCTTCCTCACCAACAACTCCTCCCGGGGCGTTGGGGACTATGTCGCCAAACTGCGCCGCCTCGGTATTGAGGCCGAAGAGGGGGATTTCCTCACCTCGGTGGATGCCACCATCGACATTTTGCAGCGGGAATACCCCACCGCCAGATGCTACACGGCGGGAACGGAATCCTTCCGCCGGCAGCTTGCTGCGGCAGGGATCGTGGTGACGGACAAGGTGGAGGACGGCGTTGATCTGCTGCTGTGGGGCTTTGACCGGGAACTGACCTTCCAAAAATTGGAGGACAGCTGCATTCTCCTGGGACGCGATATCCCCTGGCTGGCCACCAATCCCGACTGGGTCTGTCCCACCGCCTATGGCTATGTCCCCGACTGCGGCAGCATGTGTCAGATGCTGACCCGGGCCACAGGCCGTGAGCCCCGTTATCTGGGCAAGCCGCAGCCCGACATGGTATACCTCGCCCTCTCCCGCACAGGATTCTCCCCCGAGGAGGCGGTGATGGTAGGAGACCGACTCTATACCGACATCGCCTGCGGCATCAACGCGGGCATCGACACGGTATTCGTTCTCTCGGGTGAGGGAACACGCCGTGACATAGCGGAAATGGACATCCACCCCACATGGGTAATGGATGATATCGCACAACTCTACCGTCAAATGGAGGACAGGAAATGAAACTGAATTATAAACGCACGGTGCTGGTGGGCTTTGCCTTCTTCCTCATCTGTGCCTTCTGGCAGGCATACGACGCCACCATCCCCATGATCCTCACCAATAAATTCGGCATGTCTCAGGCGCTGTCCGGCGTCATCATGGCGGCGGACAATGTGCTGGCACTGATTCTCCTGCCTCTGTTCGGTACGCTGTCGGACAAGTGCCGCAGCCGCCACGGTAAGCGCACCCCCTTCATCGTGGTGGGCACCCTGTGTGCCGCCATTGTGCTGATCTGCCTCAGCTTTGCCGACAACGCACAGCTGAAGAACATCGCCGCCGTTTCGGAGGTGGACGATCCCGCCGCTCTGGAACTCATCTACGAGGCAAAGGCCGACCAGCAGCTCATGACCCCCGGCGGTCAGTACTTCGTGCTGGGTGAGCGCTTTACCCGGGAGGAATTCACCGCCATCACCTCCCAGACCACGGTGGCGGGTGAAACGGTGACCAACAGCCAGTACACCAACTATGTGGTACCTGCGCGGCAGTCCTATATCCACGATGTAACGCAGCACAACCCCTCCACCCTCATCGTCTTTGTGGTGCTGCTGTTCTTCATCCTGCTGTCCATGGCGGTATTCCGCTCTCCGGCTGTGGCGTTGATGCCCGATGTGACACTCAAGCCCCTCCGCTCCAAGGCCAACGCCGTGATCAATCTGATGGGTGCCGTGGGCGGCATCCTGGTGCTGGCACTGGGTATCGTGTTTGCCACCGCCGCAGCTAAAAACGCCATGATGAGCTATATCGGCTATTTCGGCGTGGTGGCGGCACTGATGCTGGCCTCTCTGGTCATCTTCCTCCTCACCGTCCGTGAGCCCAAGTGGAGCGCGGAGATGGAGCAGATGAGCATTGAGCAGGGGATCGAAGAGGCCACGGAAGAGGGACACGCCGCAGAGCGAAAGCTGACAGCGGCGGAGAAGCGCTCTCTTATCTTCATCATGCTCAGTATCGTGCTGTGGTTCTTCGGCTATAATGCCGTTATCAGCAAATACTCCGTCTACGCCAGCAATATTCTCCACAAGGACTATAACCTGACCCTCATTATCGCCCAGGCGGCGGCCATCGTCGCCTATCTGCCCGTTGGTATCATCTCCTCCAAGGTAGGCCGGAAGAAAGCCATCCAGGCAGGCATCGTGATGCTGACTACAGCCTTTGCCGGTGCCTGCTTCATGGGTGCCAACAGCCCCACCATGGTGATGAATATTCTCTTTGCTCTGGCGGGTATCGGCTGGGCCACCATCAATGTCAACTCCTTCCCCATGGTGGTGGAGCTGGCCTCGGGAGGCAATGTGGGCAAGTACACCGGCTTTTATTACACCGCCTCCATGGCGGCGCAGATTGCCACCCCCATGGTTTCGGGCCTCTTGATGGATATCTTCGGTATGCGCGTTCTCTTCCCCTACGCCGCTGTGTTCGTGGCACTGGCCTTCCTCACCATGTGGTTTGTCCATCACGGTGACAGCACCCCTGCTGTGGATGTACCCACTGCCATCGAGGATACGGAGGCCAGCGAATGACCACCGTCATCTGTATTGTTCTGGCACTGATCATCCTTGTAGAGCTGTGGTTCCTGGCTCTCCAGTGCCGTAAAAATCACCCTGCCCTCAAGACACTGTCCGCCTTCCGCTACGCACACCGCGGACTCCACGATAAACCCACCATCCCCGAGAACTCCATGGCAGCCTTTCGCCGGGCACTGGACAATTTTTACGGTGCAGAGCTGGATGTACATCTCATGGCCGACGGCAATCTGGCAGTGATCCATGACTCCTCTCTCCTGCGCACCGCAGGGGTGGATGTGGCCATTGAAGACCTGACAGTGGAGGACCTGAAGCGCTACCGTCTGGAGGGGACCAACGAGCATATCCCCCTGTTGGGGGAGGTGCTGTCCCTCTACGAAGGCCGCGCCCCTCTCATCGTGGAGCTGAAAGCCGAAGGCGGCAACCACGCCGCTCTCACCGCTGCGGCGGTGGCGGAGCTGGACAAGTACAAGGTACTCTACTGCATTGAGTCCTTCGATCCCCGCTGTCTGCTGTGGCTCAGACAAAACCGCGACGAGATCGTCCGCGGTCAGCTCAGCGAACAATTCCTGCGCCACGGCGACAACGGCGGGCACGGCCGGGCCACACTGTGGATGGTGGCCAATCTTCTGACCAACTTCCTTGCCCGCCCCGATTTTATTGCCTACCGCTTCTCCGACCGCAGCAATCTGGCGGTGAAGCTGTGCCGCAAGCTCTATCAAGTGAAAGAATTCAGCTGGACCATCACTTCCCCGCAGGAGATGAAGGCGGCAGAGGCTGCAGGCTGCGGCGTGATTTTCGAGCAGTTCGACCCCTACTCCGCAAAATAAGAAACGAGGAAACAGTATATGAGAGTCATTACCGGTTCTGCCAGAGGCAGACGATTGAAAGAACTGGAGGGCATGGAGACACGCCCTACCACCGGCAAGGTGAAGGAGAGTCTGTTCTCCATTTTGCAGTTTGACCTTGAGGGGCGCCGTATCCTCGACCTGTTTGCAGGCACGGGGCAACTGGGCATCGAGGCACTCAGCCGCGGAGCGCGGGAGTGCGTGTTTATCGACCAGCGCAAGGATGCCGCCGCCCTGATCCGTGACAACCTGCAGATCTGCGGTCTGGCTGACCGGGCCACCGTCCGCTGCGGCGACGGCATGGCCTATCTCAAAAGCGGCGAAAAGTTTGACATTATCTTTCTCGATCCGCCTTACGGCTCCTCCCTGCTGGGACAGGCTCTGGAGCAGATCACAGCGTTTGACATTTGTCGAGAACATGGTATAATTGTCGCAGAGAGCGCCGTGGACACGGAGTTGCCCCAGGTGGCCGCTCCCTATTCGCTGTATCGGGAGTACCGCTACGGCAAAATCAAGCTGAGCGTGTATCATCGCAGCGGAAACGAGGATCAGAAATGAGTATCGCCATCTATCCCGGCAGCTTCGACCCCATTACACTGGGGCATCTGGACATCATTGAGCGCACCGCCGCCTGCTTTGAGAAGGTGTATGTGTGCGTGATGGTGAACTGCGATAAGAAGCAGCCTATGTTTACCCGCGAGAAGCGTCTGGAACTGATCCAAAAAGCCATCGCCCATATCCCCAATGCCGAAGCAGAGGATTTCTGCGGACTGGTTGCCGACTATGCCCGTCAAAAGGGTGCCCGCATCCTCATTAAGGGCGTGCGCAATGTGACGGACTTCGATCTGGAGATGCAGATGGCCCGCATCAACCGCGGCATTGAACCCACGCTGGAGACGGTGTTTCTCCCCGCCAGTGCCGAGTTCGAGCATTTCAGCTCCACTATGGCACGGGAGATGATCCGCTACGGACAGCCTCTTGAGAAATATGTACCCGCGGTGGTCGCGGAGGAATTGATGAAAGGACGGGACTGAGCAATGGAAGAGAAGGATGTGCAGCGACTGCTTGACATGCTCTACAGCATGATCGACGATGCCAAGAGTGTGGCTTTCAGCGCCGAAAAATGCACCATCAACCGCGACGAAGCACTGGATATTCTGGATGAGATCCGCGGCAAACTCCCTCTGGAGCTGAAGAAAGCCAAGGAGCTGATCGCCGCCCGCAACGAATATGTGGCCGGCGCCAAGAAGGAAGTGGACAAGATGATGCGTCAGGCTGAGCTGGATGCCAAGACCATCGTCTCCGAGAGTGAGATCATCCAACAGGCCCGGGCCAAGGGCAACGACATCATCCGCCGCGCCGAGGAGCGCAGCCGCGAGCTGTACCGTGTGGCCAACACCTACACCGAGGACGCTCTGCGCCGCACCGAAGAGGCCATTCAATCCGCGCTGGCCGAGGTGCAGAATTCCCGCGCCCAGTTCCGTGCCGTCTCTCAGGAGCAGATGCAGGCCGCACAGGATCACCTGCGTCAGAACCCCACCGGTGAGGGCAACTGAGGCTTTGTGAAAAACTGACAAAAAGAGTATAGGAATTTCTCCGAATCTTCTAATCTTCGATATATTGTAGTGCACTCTCGTCGGGACACAAGATATTGTGTCCCGACTTTTTTCGTCTGTTTTTTCTGAAACAGGCGTTTTATTTTTTGCATTTTTTATGGCAAAACATGGGGGTTTTTCCCGATTCCCCCTTGATTTTCGCAAAAATTTTTTCTTGCAAATCGGACCTTTATTATGTATACTAAGTCCATGAGTGGGGAAATGTGGGGATAGTATACCTATTTGTGGGGGATTATCCCACGGTTTTTCCAAAAACACCGGAACGAGAATGCCGAAGGAGGTGAGAACATGACCGGTCATTACGCACATACCATCGACGCCAAGGGCCGTCTGTTCATCCCTGCCAAGCTCCGGGAAGAGCTGGGCAGCACCTTCCATGTGACAGTGGGGCAGAACCACTGTCTCAGCGTGTATTCCGACGAGAGCTGGGCCGCCTTTATGGACAAGCTCCGCACCATGAATTACTCCGAGGTCAAGCGTTTGCGGGCCATGTTTGCCCTCACCGCCGATTGTGAACCCGACGGACAGGGCCGCATCCTCCTCCCCGCCAAACTGCGGGAATATGCACAGCTGGAAAAAGATGTGGTAGTCATCGGCAGCTTTGACCGCGTGGAGATCTGGAACGCCCAACGCTGGGCTGAACTGGAGAGTGCCGCCCTTGACAGCGGTGATCTGGAGACCGCCATGGAGGAGCTGGGACTGTGATGGAAAAGCTCATCCACAATACAGAGGAAGATCTGCACTACGGACATCGCCCCGTCCTGCTGGAGGAATGCCTTGAGGGGCTGAACATCCGCCCTGACGGCATCTACCTGGACGGCACACTGGGCCGGGCCGGGCATTCCCTGGAAATTGCACGCCGCCTTACCACAGGACGGCTCATCGCCATCGACCGTGACGAAACCGCCATCGAGGCGGCAGAGGAGCGGCTGGCAGAATATAGAGAGCGGGTCACGCTGGTACACAGCAACTTCGACCGCCTGGATGAAATCCTCCGAGACCTCAGTATCGACGGTGTGGACGGTATGCTCTTCGACTTGGGCGTTTCCTCTCCCCAGCTGGATGAGGCAGAACGCGGCTTCAGCTATATGAATGATGCCCCTCTGGACATGCGCATGGACCGCACCGCCTGGCTGACGGCCCGCCATGTGGTGAACGAGTGGCCCTACGAGGAGCTGCGGCGCATCTTATTCGACTACGGCGAGGAGCGTTACGCACCCGCCATCGCCAAAGGCATCTGCAAGGCGCGGGAAACGACCCCCATTGAGACCACGGCGCAGTTGGTGGACATCATCAAGTCCTCCATGCCCGCAGCGGCACTGCGGGAGAAACAGCATCCCGCCAAGCGCAGTTTTCAAGCCATCCGCATCGCCGTCAACGGTGAACTGGATGCCCTGCCTCCCATGCTGAAGGCGGCAGCCGACAGCCTCCATACAGGGGGACGGCTGGCAGTGATCTCCTTCCACTCCCTGGAGGATCGCATTATTAAAAAAACCATGCAGGAGCTGGCCACCGGCTGCACCTGCCCGCCTAATTTCCCCGTCTGCGTCTGCGGCAAAAAGCCGAAGATGAAGCTCATCTCCCGCAAGCCCATTGTGTCGGGAGCGGAAGAACTGGAATATAATCCCCGGGCCCGCAGTGCCAAGCTGCGGATAGCGGAAAAACTATAAGAACTGTCTGTGAAGAAAGGAGGGGTTTCCGTGGCACAGAAATACCGTCATAGCGGCGCAAGTACATACGGAAGCCTCGCCTATGATCTGGATGCTCTCGTTCTGGAGCGCCAGCTGGAGGAGGCCGGCACTATGCCCGAGAGACGGGCAGAGCGAAAGGCCCAGCCGGTGCAGCGCCGTCGGAGCGAGGCACATGCCCAGGCCAAAGCACGCCCCTCAGCACTGATGGTAGGCGGGATTGTCACCATGTGTGCACTGATCGTGGTGCTGCTGTTGGGCTATGTGCAGCTCACCGCCGCCTCCGCCTCCGTCTCTCAGCTGAACAACACCCTCTCCGAGCTGCAGAGCGAACATGTGGCGCTGCTGACGGAGTATGAAAAAACCTTTGATCTGGCCACCATCAAGGCTACCGCCGAGGCAGCCGGTATGTCCAAGCCCAATTCCGGCCAGATCCAGTACATTGACCTCAGCGGCAGTGATACCGTCGTTGTCTACACCGATGAACCGGGGATGACGGCACGGGTCTTTGCCGATGTGCGCCAAAGCGCAGCCTCCGTCGTGGAATTTTTCCGGTGATGGCGGCGTATAGTTTCTAAACGAAATGCAAGGAGTAAGAAGAGTGTCTTCTTGCTCCTTGCTTGGCCTTTATAAATGGTGCAATACCACTGTTTTCGACGATTTTGGAGGTTCTGCCGTGGCTGCTTTTCCCTCTCAGCACAACAGAAAAGACGAGAATATACGCCGGGCAAACCGCGTCATTCAGCGCCGTACTTTCATTCTCATGCTCATTATGGGCGTGGGTATGTTTTTGGTGCTGTTCGCCAAGCTCTTCTCCCTGCAGATCCTGCGTCATGAGGAGTTGCAGTCCGAGGCGGTCAGTCAGCAGACCCGCTCCACGGTGGTCACTGCCAGCCGCGGCACTATCTACGACGCCTCCGGCAATATTCTGGCCATCTCCTCTACCGCCGAGACGGTATTCCTCTCGCCGCTGGAGCTGGAGAAGCAGCTCAAAGACACGGAAAAGCCCGCCAAGTGGACGAAAGCGCAGCTGGCAGAGACACTGTCGGAAATTCTGGAGATCTCCGAGGAGAGCATCTACAAGAAGATGGAGCGCACCTTCTCCCAGTATGAAGTCCTGGCCTTCCGGGTGGAGGAGGATATCGCCGACCGTGTGCGGGAGTTTATCAACGAATTCGATGTGCAGGGTATCTATCTCTCCACCGATGCCAAGCGCTACTACCCCTACAGTGACCTGGCCTCCCATGTCATCGGCTTCGTAGGCACGGACTACACGGGTCTGTACGGCCTGGAGGCACAGTATGAGGAGAATCTGCAGGGCAAATCCGGCCTTGTGGTCACCGCCAAAGACAATCTGGAAAACGATATGCTGTTCCAGTACTCCCAGTACTTCGAGCCCGAGCACGGAGAGAATCTGGATCTGACACTGGATGCCACGGTGCAGTACTATCTGCAAAAGGGCATCGAGGAGATGTGCGATGCCTTCTCCCCTGCCAACGGTGCCGCAGGTGTAGTCCTGCGGGTGACAGACGGCGCGATTCTGGGCATGGCCTCCTATCCCAACTACGATCTCAACGCTTTCTCCACTGTCACCGACAAAACCCTGTTGGAGCAGATAGAACGGGAGGAGATCACCGAGGCGGAGGCGCAGCTGAAGCAGTGGCGCAACAAGTGTCTCAACGACACCTACGAGCCCGGCTCCACCTTCAAGATCATCACACTGGCCTCTGCCCTGGAGGAGAATGCGGTGGATCTCAACACCACCGCCTACTGCTCGGGTCACACCGTCATCTCCGACTACACCATCCACTGTTCCCAGAAAGAGGGACATGGACAGCAGACGCTGATGCAGTCGGTAGGAAACTCCTGTAACCCCGCCTTCATCAGCTACGGCCTGAAGCTGGGTACCGATACCTTTTACGACTATCTCCAGTCCTTCGGTCTTATGGGTACCTCCGGCGTGGATCTGGGCGGCGAGGCCACCGGCGTGTTTGCCGACCCCAACGCCTTTACTCAGCTGGATCTGGCCTGCTACTCCTTTGGACAGAACTTCACCGTCACGCCTCTGAACCTCATTGCCGCCCAGGCGGCCTGTGTCAACGGCGGTTATCTCTATGAGCCCTATCTGGTATCCGAGAGCCGCGACAGCGACGGTAATGTCCTCTACCGCCATGATGCCACCCCTGTCCGGCAGGTGATCTCTGAGGAGACCTCCGCCACGGTACGGGAGTGTCTGGAGTATGTGGTGGAGAGCGGCACAGGTAAGAACGGGCAGGTGGCGGGTTACCGCGTAGGCGGCAAGACCGGCACCGCCGATAAGGGTCAGACCGGCGATGTTGTGGTGTCCTTCCTCTGCTTCGCCCCCGCCGACGATCCCGAGATCATGATGCTGATCACCATGGATACCCCCAGCCGCTCTACCGGCGTGTATGTCTCCGGAGGCAACATGGTCGCCCCCTATTCCAGCGCCATTATGGCGGAGATTCTGCCCTATCTGGGCTTTGAGCCCAGCTACAGTGCCGAGGAACTGCTGGGCATCGACACCACCGTTCCCAGCGTTATCGGCATGAGTCTGGACGAGGCCAAGGCAAGACTTACCGAGCGAGGCTTCGCCTTCCGCACTGTGGGTGACGGCGAGACAGTCACCGACCAGACACCTGTAGGCGGTGCCATTATTCCCGGCAAGTCCACTGTGGTACTCTATCTCGATGCCGAGAAGCCCACCACGCTCTGCACTGTCCCCAATCTGGTGGGTATGACACCGGCGGAGGCCAACACCGTTATGGCCAACTCCGGGCTTCTCCTCCGCTTTACCGGCACCACCGGCACCGAATCCGGTACGGTCCGCGTGTTCTCTCAGGAGACGGAACACGGCACACAGGTGGAGGCCGGTACCGTCATTACCGTACGCCTCGGTGATACGGCCGTCCGGGACTAACGCAGCATCTGCAAATTTTCCGCACAAATCGCACTTCTCTATCCCCCTTTCACCTGTTATCATAGACGCTGACTGCGTTTTGCGTATTATAACGGAACAAAAGGAGACGAACGACCATGAAACTGAAAGACCTGCTTCACGGCCTGAACATCCTCTCCGCCACGGCGGATATGGACACGGACATTACCGGCGTCAGCTACGATTCCCGCACCACCGCACAGGGCGACATCTTCGTCGCCATCTCCGGTGAGGCGGTGGACGGACACAAATTCATTCCCATGGCCACGGAAAAGGGTGCTGTGTGCGCCGTGGTGGAGCGCCCTGTGGAGGGCATTCCCTATGTGGTGGTGGACAGCAGCCGTAAGGCGCTGGCACTTATGGGCGGCAACTGGTTCGACCATCCTGCCCGGGAGATGACCATGATCGGCGTTACCGGCACCAGCGGCAAAACCACCTCCACCTATCTCATCAAGAGCATTCTGGAACAGAAGGCCGGTGCCAAGGTAGGTCTGGTGGGCACCATCCAGAACATGATCGGCGACAAGGTGCTCCACACTGAGCGCACCACACCGGAGTCTTTTGAACTGCACAAACTGTTCCGTGAGATGTCCGATGCCGGCTGCTCCCATGTGGTGATGGAGGTCTCCTCCCACGCACTGAGCCTCGACCGCGTCTACGGCATCCATTTTGCCGTTGGTATCTATACCAACCTCAGCCGCGACCATCTGGACTTCCATAAGACCATGGAGGAATACTGCGATGCCAAGGCCATCCTGTTCCAGCGCTGCGACATCGCCATCTACAACGCCGATGATCCCTGGAGCCAGCGGATGCTGGCGAACTGCCCCTGCCGCACCTTCGGCTACAGCGTCCGCGGCAAGTCCGATCTCATGGCCAAGAATGTACAGCTCCTCAGCGGCAGCGTGGAGTTCGACGCTGAGGCCGATACGGAGTGGAATCACATTCGCGTAGGCATTCCCGCGGAGTTTACGGTATATAATACGCTGGATGCCGTTGCCTGCTGCTGGAATCTGGGTGTGTCCCTCGGGGACTGCGCCGATGCCCTGGCCCGTAACCACGGCGTCAAGGGCCGCATGGAGATCATCCCCACCCCCGGTAAGGACTACACCATCCTGAACGACTATGCCCACAAGCCCGATGCGCTGGAGAAGGTACTCATCGCCGCCAAGGCCTTTGCCAAGGGCCGCGTGGTGGTGCTCTTCGGCTGCGGCGGCGACCGCGACCGCACCAAGCGCCCCATGATGGGAGAGATCGCGGCACGGCTGGCGGATTTCTCCATCGTTACCTCTGACAACCCCCGCACAGAAGAGCCCATGGCCATCATTGACGATATTCTTGCCGGTATGCCGGAGGGTTCCGCCTACACCGTGGAGCCGGACCGGGTCAAGGCCATCCATTATGCTATGGACAACGCGCAAAAGGGCGATGTGATCGTGCTGGCAGGCAAAGGTCACGAGGACTATCAGGAGATCAATCATCAGCACTTCCCCATGGATGAGCGTGTCATCGTGGCGGAGCATCTGAAACACTAAGGAACGATAACGCCCTCCTTTTACGGGAGGGTCAAAGGAGCGAGAGAAACTATGAAGAGCATCATTCTGGCAACTGTTATCAGTTTTGCCGTTACCGCCGTGGTGGGAAATTTCCTCATCCCCGCCCTGCAGAGACTGAAGGCAGGGCAGAGCATCAAGGAGATCGGCCCCACATGGCATATGACCAAGCAGGGTACCCCCACTATGGGCGGCCTCATGTTCATGGTGGGCATTGGTCTGGCCATTGTGATCATGGGGTGGAAGGGCATGATGGCAGGAGATTTCCGCCATTTGTATGTGTTTGTCTTTGCCCTTATCTTCGGTGGTATCGGCTGCATCGACGATATGCAGAAGATCCGCCACAAGCAGAACACAGGCCTTACGGCACGGCAGAAATTCCTGCTGCAGCTGGCGGCTGCCGTGGCCTTTCTCTGCCTTATGCGCTATGAGGGGATGCTCAGCCCCAACCTCTACATTCCCTTTGCCCACACCCATCTGGTGATGCCCTGGTGGCTGTATCTGGTCTTTGCCGCTTTCGTCATCGTCGGCACAGTGAATGCGGTCAACATCACAGATGGTCTTGACGGTCTCTCCTCCTCCGTGACGCTGCCTGTGGCGGCCTTCTTCACGGCAGTGGGTGTGGCCTGGGCAGGCTATGAGCAGCTGGGGCTCTTTGGCGGCGCCATGCTGGGCGGTCTGCTGGGCTTTTTGCTCTATAACCACTACCCCGCCAAGGTCTTTATGGGCGACACAGGTTCTCTGTTCCTCGGCGGTGCTGTGGCAGCACTGGCTTTCGCCTATGATATGCCTCTCATTCTTATCCCCGTGGGTATCGTCTACATCTGCGAGACCCTCTCGGATATTATCCAGGTGGGCTATTTCAAGCTGACCCACGGCAAGCGCTTTTTCAAAATGGCGCCGCTGCACCATCACTTTGAGATGTGTGGGTGGAACGAGCGCAAAGTGGTGGCGGTGTTCACTCTGGTGAGTGCCGTAGGCTGCCTTGTGGCCTATTTTGGTGTGGCAGGTCGCTTTTTGACGGTATAATATACTCTGCGCATAATCCGGCGGCACCTGCCGCAGACTTCTCAGAAAGGAGGGGAAAACACCGTGACACGGGAAGAACACCATGCACGCAAGACACAAAAAGAGCATCAAAGGGAAATGGCACGCAAGCACTATCTGGCGGGTAAGGGTTCCATGGATCTCCCCTTCCTGCTGTTGGCACTGCTGCTGACGGGTATCGGCCTTATGATGCTGTTTTCAGCCTCCTTCCCCTCCGCCTACTATGAAACGGGCAGCGCCGGCTACTACTTCAAGCGACAGGCCATCTTCGCCGCAGGCGGTATCGTCGTCATGCTCATCACGGCGAAATTCAATTATCAGGGCCTGCGTCCCCTGGCAAAACCGCTGCTGGTCTTCTCTATCTTTTTGCTGCTGCTGGTGATCATCCCCGGTGTGGGTATCACCAAGAATAATGCCACCCGCTGGCTGGGAATTGACGGCGTGTTCACTTTCCAGCCCTCAGAAATCGCCAAGGTAGCCATCATCATCTACTTTGCCGACAGCATCTCCAAAAAGAAAGAGCGCATGGCCTCCTTCCGGGAGGGTGTGGTGCCCTATGCGGTGGTGCTGGGTGTCATGGCGATTCTGATGCTGCTGGAGCCCCACCTCTCGGGCACGATCCTCATTGTGGGTACCGGCGCCATCATGATGGCAGTAGGCGGTCTGCCTGCCTGGCTCATCGGCGCCGGTGTAGGCGGCGTGGCACTGGTGGCATGGGGTTTCGTGGCGCTGGTGGATGCCGGCATTATCTCCTACGGTGCCAGCCGCATCAACATGTGGCACGATCCGTGGCTGGACAGTTCCGACGACGGCTATCAGATGGTGCAGAGCCTGATCGCCATCGGCTCCGGCGGATTGCTGGGCAATGGTCTGGGTAAGGGACGGCAGAAGTTCCTCTATCTCCCTGAGGAGAGCAACGATTTCATCTTCTCCGTAGTCTGCGAGGAACTGGGACTGTTGGGTGCCACGCTGATCCTGTTGGTATTCGCCCTGCTGCTGCTGCGCGGTTTCTGGATCGCACTCCATGCCCGTGACCGTTTCGGCACGCTGCTGGTGGTGGGTGTCATGGCCCATCTGGGATTGCAGGTATTTTTGAATGTGGCGGTGGTCACCGGCCTTGTGCCCGCCACCGGCATCTCCCTCCCCTTCTTCAGCTACGGCGGCACGGCACTGGCTCTGCAGCTGTTTGAGATCGGCATCGTACTGAGCGTATCCCGTCAGATCCCCGCCAGACGGGAGGGGTGAGAAACTGGCTCAAACCCCTTTGGGTTTTGATGCCAAAGGACTTCGCTGCGCCAGAAATATTTTGTCACCCACAGGTCCCCCAAGGTGACTTCCCTTGGGCATCTCCACAAAAAATGATAAAATTGATTCGCAGCGTATCCGCTGCGAAATCTCCAATTCCTTTATCGTATCTAGAAGGAGCAACAGTATGAAGGTAATCTTTACCTGCGGCGGTACAGCGGGACATGTGAATCCCGCCCTCGCCCTGGCGCGATATATGCAGGAACAGGACAGCACCACAGAGGTGCTGTTTGTGGGCACCCCCGACGGTATGGAGCGGGGTTTGGTGGAAAAAGCGGGCTATGCCTTCCAGGGTATTGAGGTCAGCGGGTTCCGCCGTCAACTGTCCATGAAGGGCATCCGCCACAATCTCCGTACGGTGAAGGTGCTGCTGCAGGCTAAGGCAAAGGCTGAGGCCACCCTGCGGCGCTTTGCTCCGGATCTGGTGGTGGGTACCGGCGGTTACGCCAGCTATCCTATTGTCAAGGCCGCATCCGCCAAGGGCATCCCAACAGCGGTACACGAGTCCAACATGATCCCCGGCCTTACCACCAAAATGCTGGAGAGTGCTGTGGACCGCATCATGGTAGGGTTTGAGGACTGCCGCCGCCACTATAAGCATCCCGAAAAAATCGCCGTTACCGGCACGCCGGTACGGGGAGATCTCTTTCTGCGTACCAGAGAGGAGGCACGGGCAGCCCTGGGCTACAGGGACAATAAGCCGGTGGTGGTATCCTTTTGGGGCAGTCTCGGTGCCTCTACCATGAATGAACGAATGCTGGAGTTTTTCCTGCAGGAGAAGGCCGACGGCTATCCCTTCCACCACATTCACGCTGCTGGCAGCAGCAGTTGGGCCAGTCTCTCCGAGGCGGTGGATAAACTCTCCATCCATGATGCCTCACTGGATCTGCGGCAGTATATCCACGACATGGAGGTGGTGATGGCGGCGGCGGATCTGGTGATCGCCCGCGCCGGCGCCAGCACCATCAGCGAGCTGACGGCACTGGGCAAGGCCGCCATCCTGGTCCCCTCCCCCTATGTGGTGGCCAATCATCAGGAGAAGAACGCCTCTTTGCTCCACGAGCACGGCGGTGCGCTGATGATGCTGGAGAGCGAGGCCACAGGCGCGGCATTGTACGAGGCCACCGCCGCGATTCTCTCAGACGGACAGCGGCGGGCAAAAATGGAACAGGCATCCCGGGCACTGGGCATCCCCGATGCCACGGCGCGGCTGTATGAAACAGTGATGGCACTGCTGTGACCCCACGGCACTGCCCTGCATAGAATGGATTACTTCCATGACGAAAGGCGGGGCAACATGAGCCATATCACCATTTGCGGCACCTCTCCCCTAAGCGGCGAGATATCGGTGCAGCGGGCAAAGAACAGTGTTCTGCCCATACTTGCCGCCACGCTGCTGCATCGCGGCAGCAGCCGGATTACACACTGTCCCCGACTGGGGGATGTAGAAGCGGCGGCGGACATTCTGCGGCATTTGGGCTGCAAGGTTCACCGGGAGGGACAGGACCTGCTGGTGGATGCCGCCAGTCTCACCACACAAACCATTCCTCCTGCCCTCATGGGGCGATGCCGCGCCTCGATCCTCTTTCTCGGGGCACTGCTGGCCCGTTGTGGTGAGGCATCCGTGGGCTTTCCCGGCGGCTGTCCCCTTGGGCCGCGGCCCATTGACCTCCATCTTCATGCTCTGCGCACTCTGGGAGCAGAGTGCAGACAGCAGGAGGGTATGCTCCACTACCGCACCACAGGGCTCCGCGGGCAGGAGATCACACTGCCCTTCCCCAGCGTGGGTGCCACGGAAAACGCCATGTTGGCAGCCACTGCCGCCGAAGGGATCACCCTCATCTCCAACGCAGCACGGGAGCCGGAGATCGTGGATCTGCAGGATTTTCTGCAGAAGCTGGGAGCTGATGTCCGGGGCGCGGGCACCTCTGTCATCTGTATTCGGGGCGGCAGATCCCTCCACGATGCTGTTCACTGCTGCATTGCCGACCGCATCGTGGCCGCTACATATCTCTGTGCCGCTGCTGCCTGCGGCGGACAGATCACCCTGCGGAATACAGATTACCGCCATCTCTGCCCCATTCTGACAGCACTGCAGCAAGGAGGCTGCACCATCCGCTCCACAGAGGACACTGTCACCCTCTGCAGAGAAGCCCCTCTCCGGGCCGCCGGGACAGTACGCACTGCCCCCTATCCCGCCTTTCCCACCGATGCCCAGCCTCTGCTGATGGCGGCAATGCTGCGCGCCGAGGGGGAGACTACCTTTATCGAAACCATGTTTACACACCGCTACGGCCATGTTCCCCCACTGCGAAAGATGGGCGCAGACATCCGCCTTGCCGGATGCAGGGCTACCGTCCGCGGAACAGCAACGCTCCACGGCGACATCGTCCATGCACCGGATCTGCGGGGCGGGGCGGCACTGATGATCGCAGCCCTCGCCGCAGAGGGCACCACGGAGATTCGAGACATTCATCACATTCTGCGGGGCTACGAAAACCCTGTGGAAACTTTTGGCGCACTGGGCGCCTGTATTTACGAAGGAAACTGCAAAGGAGGTGACACCCATGGCACGACGCAACCGCTACAATCGCAGACGGCGGCGGGGCGGCTTTTCCCTGCTGTATAAGTTTTTGACTTTTCTGGTCATCTGCGCTGCCATTGCGGTGGCACTGACCTTGTTCTTTAAAGTGGAGGACATCACCGTCACCGGCAATGAGCGCTACTCTCAGCAGCAGATCGTGACGGCCTCCGGTATCGAGATGGAGGACAATATGTTCTTCATGAACAAATATGCCGTATCCGATGCCATTACCTCTGCCCTGCCCTACATCGAGACAGTCCAGATCCGCCGTGCACTGCCTGACGGCCTCATTATCGCCGTGACGGAGTGCTCGGCACCGGCAGCCATCACCTATAGCGGTAAAACCTGGCTCCTCTCCACACAGTGCAAGGTGGTGGACAGCAAGCCGGTGAGCGCTGCCGGAGACTACGCCCATGTATTGGGGCTGCCCCTTACCGCTGCTGCTGTGGGCAGCGTGATCACCGTAGAGGAGGAGCACGCCGACTCGGCGGCGCTTCTGCAGCGGCTGCTGACACTGCTGGCAGAAAAGAATATGCTCCCGGATGTGCAGCAGATCGACCTTGGTGACGGTTCCCTTTTGACGCTGCGGTATCTGGATCGCTTTGAAGTGACGCTGCGGCGGGATGCCGATCTGAACTATAAGCTGGAGTATCTTCTGGCGGTGGTGGAGCGGCTGGAGGTCAATGAAACGGGCCGTATCGACATGACCCAGGCGGATCGAGCCAGCTTTATCCCCGGGCAAATATAAGTTTTTTCATAAATCGCCGCTTTCCCCTTGACCTACAGAGAAAATCGCAATATAATACAAGATATAGTATTTACACTTGGGATAAAACCTCTTAATATACCATCTCTGTGGGAGGATGCAACATGGCTTTCGGAATGGAAACAGGCGTGGAAAATGTGGTAAAGATTAAAGTCATCGGCGTAGGTGGCGGCGGCAACAATGTGGTCAACCGCATGGTGCGCAGCAGTGTCCAGGGCGTGGATTTCATCGCCGTGAACACGGATAAGCAGGCACTTAACGCCTCTGCTGCCGGCTATAAATTGCAGATCGGTGAGAAGCTCACCGGCGGTAAGGGTGCCGGCTCCAACCCCGATATCGGCCGTCAGGCTGCTGAGGAGACCCGCAACCAGATCAGCAAGGCTCTGGAGGACACGGATATGGTGTTTGTCACCGCCGGTATGGGCGGCGGCACCGGTACCGGCGCTGCTCCTGTGGTGGCGGAGATCGCCCGGGAACAGGGCGTGCTGACGGTAGGCGTGGTCACCAAGCCTTTCGGTTTTGAGGGTGCCCGCCGTATGCGGGCTGCTGAGGCCGGGATTGAGGCTCTGCGGGATAAGGTGGATTCTCTGGTCATCATCCCTAACGAGCGCCTCAAGTACGCCACCGATCAGAAGATCACCTTTGCCAACGCGTTCGAGATCGCCGATGATGTGCTGCGTCAGGCAGTACAATCCATCTCCGACCTCATCCGCGACACCGGCTTTATCAATCTGGACTTCGCTGATGTGACCGCCATTATGAAAGATGCCGGCCTTGCCCACATGGGCGTGGGCCGTGCCGCCGGCAAGGGCAAGGCCGAGGAGGCCGCCCGTATGGCGATTTCCAGCCCTCTGCTGGAGACCTCTATCGAGGGCGCTCGCGGTGTGCTGATCAACATCACCGGCTCTCCCGACATTGGTCTGGAGGAGGTGGAGCAGGCCGCT
Source organism: Oscillospiraceae bacterium (assembly GCA_017416445.1). GTDB lineage: Bacteria > Bacillota > Clostridia > Oscillospirales > Oscillospiraceae > Vescimonas. The sequence continues at coordinate 25,109 of JAFQCJ010000008.1, forward strand.
ACGCTGGTGCAGCAGGCAGTACATCCTGAGGCACTGACCATCTTCGGCGCCACCTTTGATGAGACGCTGGACGACGAGATGCGGGTCACCGTGATCGCCACCGGTTTTGCCGAGGGCGAGGGCAAGTGCAAGGTAGCAGCACCCACTCCCGTGGCTGCACAGCCGGAGGATGCCGCTGCTCCCGTTGCCGATGCAGACGAGGATGAGACTTTCAAGTCCATTCTGGAGATCTTCAGCCGCGGCAACAGCTGATCAACCGAAGCATTACTACCGCCGCCCATTGGGGCGGCGGTAGCTTTCTACAGGAGGATATCTATGCGTTTGATTTCTTGGAATGTCAACGGTCTGCGGGCAGCTCTGGGCAAGGGCTTTTTGGAGTCCATGGCCTCCCTCAATCCCGATGTGATCTGCCTGCAGGAGACGAAAATGCGCCCGGAGCAGGCGGACTTTACACTGGAGGGCTATCACCGTTTCTGGAACAGCGCCGACAAGGCGGGCTATTCCGGCACGGCTATCTTTACCCGCACCGAACCCATCAAGGTGACCTGCGATTTCGGCGAGGACATCCATCGCCACGAGGGGCGCATCATCACGGCGGAGTTTGACGAGTTCTATCTCGTGTGCTGCTATACCCCCAATTCTCAGGATGGCCTCAAGCGTCTGCCCTATCGTCTGGAATGGGAGGCGGCACTGCGGGAGTATTTACTGGCACTGGATGCTGTCAAGCCGGTTGTCTACTGCGGCGACCTGAATGTGGCAGCGACGGAGATGGACATTAAGAACCCCAAGGCCAATGAGCGCAATCCCGGCTATACCATGGAGGAGCGGACGGCACTGAAAACTCTGCTGGACAGCGGCTTTGCCGACACTTTCCGCCGTCTCCATCCCGATGCGGTGGAGTATTCCTGGTGGTCGTACCGTTTTAAGGCAAGGGAGCGGAACGCCGGATGGCGCATTGATTATTTCCTTGTGTCGGAACGGCTGCTCCCCCGGGTTGCTGCGGCAGAGATCCACGGGGAGATCTTCGGCAGCGACCACTGTCCTGTGCTGGTGGAAATCGTATAAAAAAACCACACACCACCGCCAATAGCGGTGGTGTGTGGTTTATAAGGAGAAATACGGAGCAGCGGTGTACCGCAAGGAAAGGACGGCACACATGCAGATAAAAGGTTCCGCTTTATCCGGCCGCCTTACAGGCGGCTTTTTTGCGTCGGGACGGTGATCAACCGCGGCGGATGGTAGCCGGCGCAGGGACATAGTCCTCTGCCAGATCGAAGGGATAGTAGTTCTTCGGCAGCTTACGCCACACCAGACGCTTCAGGTTGGAAGTGCCGGCACCGGGGGTATCGGCGTTATACATGGCACTGGCAAAGGCGCTGTAGGGCACACGGAAGGAGGTGTTGGCCTTCACTACGATAAGATCGTAGACCTTGGGCTCGATGCCGAAGTGACGCAGGATCTGGGGATCGCCGGAGGCACCGGGAACCTCGCAGACCATGATATCGGCAAAGCCGAAGCTCAATACGGCAGCCAGACCCACATTGCAGGGCTGGAACTTTCCGGCGGGCCCCTCCTGCAGGAAGGAACCGTCGTGGAGCGAGCGAACCACTGCCTCACCCTTCAGAGGGGCGGGCATATCGGGGGTGAACTTGTTGCCCACCTCAAAGTAGCCCTTGTTGCCCACACCTACCTCGAAGGCCTTCTTCACCGCCTCGGGGTCCTTGACGAACATACCGCTGCGGATGGTGGCGTTGCGCGCCTGCAGACGGAGGGCAACCTCGGCACTGTCACCCACGGCACCGCCGTTGGGAGAGTCGGCACTGTCCACCAGAATCACAGGCTTGGGGCTGTTGGGATCCTCGGCGATGTCGATGATCTCATCCACGCTCATCAGCTCAGGCCACAGCCCATCCTTGATGGCAAAGAAGCGCTGTGCCAGATCGTCGGCGTAGCGGCAGGCAACCGTCTCATCAGAGGCCACCGCGATGATGGTGCAGCCGATGGGGTCGATGTCCAGCCAGGGCTGCACATTGAACACGGTGAAATCCTGCAGCGTGCCGTCGGCAATGAGGGACTTACCATAGTCCATCACACTCTTAAAAGGCTCCTGCTGCGTGGTGTAGCCTGCAGGGGGCGTCATCATGGGGATGGTGGTAGCGGCGAGGCACACCTTCTCCCCTGCCAGCTTCCGCATACCCAGAGAGGCGGCACGATAGCCGGTCTCATAGAAATCCACATGGGGATAGGTCTGATAGCCGCAGATGATGTCGGCGGAGGCCAGCATCAGAGGCGTGGTGTTGGCATGGAGATCGCAGGAGGCAGCCATGACCACATCAGGACCTACCAGTTCGCGGATGTAGGACAGCAGTGCGCCGGAGGCATCGTCCTCGCTCTCGGTGCAGCAGGCACCGTGCAGGGAGACGAAAACAGCGTCAAGAGGGCTGTACTTGGCGATGTCGGCACTGACTTTTTCCTTGAGGAAATTCAGCGCATCATCAGCCACACGGCCACCGGAGCCGCCCCAGAGGGACTGGGAGAGGATCAGCTCACCGCCGAACTCCTCCACTGCGTCGATCATGCCGTGCAGAGCGCAGGGAACCAGCTTGGCCTTGTCATAGGCATCTTTTCCGTAGGCGCAGCGCACCTTCTCAAAACAATTTTCAATGGTGGATATCAGGGGATTAAAGGTATCGCTCTCCTGATGGAATTCGCATACCAGTACGCGTTTGGACTTACTCACCGCAAACATCTCCTTCCTGAGACTTGTCCAGTCCACAAGTGCGCAGAAATGCCGCATAGCCGGCTTCATAGGCCTTTACAGCCTCAGGGTTGGGCTCAAAGCGGCGCTCGAAGCGCATCGTTTGTGCAACCTCATTCAAATCCTTACATACGCCAAGACCAACGAATACGCAGTAGGCTGTACCAACTGCACCGGCATGGCGAGGAGAATACGGTACACAGACAGGGACATTCATAATATCTGCCAGCATCTGCATCCACGGATCACTCAAAGAACCGCCGCCCACAGCGTTCAGCACCGCAGGGGGCCAAACGGTGCCCTTCGTCTTCTGACGATAGAGACTCCGCATTTTCAATGTGTAGCACACACCCTCCAGGATGGCACGGGCCATATGGCGGCGATCATGGGGGGCTGCCAGGTTCATGAAGGAACCGCGGGAGTTTTCGCTGAGCATAGGAGGCCGCTCACCGTAGAACCAGGGTGTGGCAATCACGCCATCACTGCCGGGACCAATCTGAGCAATCTCCGTGTTGATGAGGTCGTAGACCCCATCTCCCATCTCCTTATGCTCATGGCCATAGAGACGGTCCACCACCCAGTTGAAGGCCAGACCAATGGCCTGCATACTGTCGATGGAGATGTCGCGCTTTGTATCAAAGGGGGAGTTATACAGCTCGTTGGAGGCGTGGGGCAGACAGTGTCCGATCCAGCCGGAAGAGCCGAAGTACAGATGGACGCGCCCCAGGTCGGAGCAGCCCGAGCCGATGGCGATGGCAGAAATGTCACTGCAGCCGCCAAAAACAGGGATACCGGGTGCCAGGCCCAACGCATCAGCAGCCTCTTGTGTCACATTGCCGACAAAGTCGGAGGCCTCCACCCAACCAGGGAACTTATTCTTGTCAATACCGCAGAACTCCATGACATCGCTGTAGAAGGAATCCAGATCGCCGTCAAAGGAGTGGATAAAGTTATTGGAGATGTCCACGGCAGCAGCGCCGGTGGCTTTCCATTTCAAGAAGGAGTTAACCTCCAGCACCATCTCCGCCTGATCCAGGATCTCGGGTTTATTGTCCTTCAGCCACAGAAGCTTGGGCCAGTAGTCACTGGGGACGAAACGGCCCTCGCCAAAGCGGGCATTGAGCCGAGCCGCCTGCTCCACGCTGCGGCAATCCAGCCAAATGATGGAATTATGCAGTACATTTCCGTCCTTGTCCACCGGGATAATTCCCTTCCACATGGTGGAAAAGGCCATACCTGCTGCATTGGCGGGGTCAAAGCCGGTCTTGGCCATGACCTCCTTCGTCACCTGACAGACACGCTCCCAATAGAGATTGGGATCCTGTTCTGCCCAGCTCTCATGCTCCACATACAGGGGGTAGGATGCGGTAGCGACGGCAAGGACCTCGCCGGACATATTGACCAGCGCCACTTTTACGCCGCTGGTACCAAGGTCATAAGCGACCACAAAACGGTTATCCATTGCTCTTCCTCTCCCCCACTCTTACGCCTCTGCGTCCTGCTTCGTCAGCTCCTTGGCAAACTCAGAAGCCGGCTTTGCCTTGTGGCAGCGAACAATGTGATGGGGAGAGACCTCACGGGGCTGAGGCACCTCGCAGCGGCAGCGCTCGTCGGCGTAGACGCAGCGGGTATGGAACACACAGCCGGAGGGGGGATTGGCCGGATCGGGGGCGTCGCCCACCTTCAGATTCAGGTTGAAATCCTCATTGCGCACACCCTTGGAGATGCTGGGTGCAGACTCCAGCAGCACCTGGGTATAGGGGTGCATGGCGTTGCTGTAGATCTCAGAGGCGGGAGCGGACTCCAGAATATGACCGGCATACATGATCAGGATGTAGGTGGCGATCTGACGCACAACGGCCAGATCGTGGGCCACGAACAGCATGGAGAGCTTATACTCATCCTGCAGATCCATCAGCAGGTTCAGCACCTGTGCCTGCAGAGACACATCCAGTGCAGAGATAGGCTCATCGGCCAGAATGAGTTCCGGACGCTCTACCAGAGCCCGGGCGATCAGAATACGCTGACGCTGGCCGCCGGAGAGGGAGTCGGGATTGCGGAAGCGGTAGCTGGGCTCCATACCCACCTTCTCCAGTGTCTCGCAGACACGCTTGTCGATCTCTTCCTTGTCGGTCATGCCGCCGAGAATCAGAGGCTCGGACAGGGACTCAAGGATGGAGAAACGGGGATGCAGCGCAGAAGCGGCATCCTGGAAGATCATCTGTACTTTACGGCGGATCTCACGGCGCTCCTGCTTGGTCATTTCCTTCAGGTTCTTGCCATAGTAGTAGACCTCGCCCTCGGTGGGATCCTCAATGCCCAGCAGCACGCGCAGCAGCACCGTTTTGCCGCAGCCGGACTCGCCCACCAGCGCCACAGTCTCGCCGGGGAAAACTTCAATATCGACGCCATCCACGACATAGCGGGTGGCAACCTGCTTGTTGAACATACCCTTGCAGATGGGGTAATGCTTCTTCAAGCCATCAACTTTCAAAATAGGTTCAGCCATGCTCTTTCACCTCAATCCAATTGTGTATCCTGAGACGTCTCATAATCCATCAGCGGATAGTGGCAGGCCACCAGACGATCCTCGCTGATGTGTACCAGCTCAGGCTGCTCCTCGAAGCACTTGGGCTGGGCGTGTTCGCAGCGGACGGCGAAGGGGCAACCCTTGGGAGGATTGGCCATGTCGGGAGGGAAGCCGGGGATGGACTTGAGGCGCTTGGTCTTGCGTGCTTCCAGCAGAGGCACGGAACGCAGCAGACCCACAGTATAGGGATGGCGGGGTGCAACCAGCAGGTCGCGCTTGGGCGCATACTCCACGCAGCGACCGGCATACATGACGAAGATGTCATCAGCAAACTGGGAAACAACACCGAAGTCATGGGTAATGATAATAACGGAGTTACCCACTTTCTCCTTGATATCGTTCAAAGCCTGAATGATCTCAGCCTGAATGGTGATGCCGAGGCTGGTGGTGGGCTCATCGGCGATCAGCAGGTCGGGCTTGAAGATCATGGCCATACCGATAAAGATTCTCTGACGGAAACCGGCGGAGAACTGGCAGGGATAGCACTTGCAGACCTCTTCCCAGTTGTTGATACCCACCAGCTTCAGTGCGTCACGCACGGCGTCCTCGCACTCCTGCTTGGTGGCCTTTTTCTTATGAACACGGTATGCCTGACGCAGCTGGGCGCCAATGGTCATATAGGGGTTGAAGGATGTATTGGGGTCCTGGAAAATCAGGGAGATCTGCTGTCCGCGAATGTGAGACATCTCACGGTCGCTCTTCTTCAACAGGTCCTCACCCTTGAAGATGACCTCACCGCTCTCCACGCGGCCGGGTTTGTCCACGATCTGCATGATGGCACGGGAGGTGACACTCTTGCCGGAGCCGGACTCACCGATAATACCCAGAACCTTACCCTTCTTCAGCGTAAAGTTCACGCCCTCTACGGCCTTGATCACTACGCCGTTGGGCATATGGAAGTAGGTACGGAGGTCCTTGACTTCCAGCAGCATATCATTGTTTTTGTTCTGTTCCATGATAGTTACCTCCACTACATCAATCCTTCAGCTTGGGATCGAAGTGCTTATGCAGTGCATCACCGATCAGCGTCAGGGCGATGGCCATGATGACGATCAGGATACCGGGCATAGCCGTGATCCACCAGTGGGTAGCAATGTAGTTCTTACCGTCGCCCATGATGTTGCCCAGAGAGATTCCGGGAGGCTGGACGCCGAGGCCCATGTAAGCCAGCAGGGACTCGATGACGATGGCGGCAGAAAGATCCATGGGTGCCACGGGCAGCACGCCGGGCAGCACATTACGGCCCAGGTAGCGGATGGCAATGCGGAGCTTGCTGGCACCCATCAGCTTGGCGGCGGAGATGTAGTCCATCTCCTTCTCCACCATGACGGTACCGCGGATATTACGGGCATAAGGTGCCCAGAAGGACAGGGCAAGCACCAGGATCAAGGCCGAATGCTTGGTACCGAACAGGGAGATGAGGATGATGACCAGCACGATGAAGGGGAAGCCCATCTGGACATCAACCACACGCATGAGGATGTTATCCGTCTTGCCGGGATAGTTCATACCGGAGATGATACCCACAGCCACGCCCAGAATCACGGCACAGACAACGGCGGTAACGCACAGCAGCGCCGAGGTACGGATACCGAAGATCATGCGGGAGAGGAGGCAGCGGCCGATGTAGTCCGTACCCAGAATGTACTCAGGGTTGGCAAAAGGCTTGGCCAGTGCCATCTTGGGGTTGTTCAGTGTGGGGTCATGGGGTGCGATCTGCTCGGCAAACACGGCGATGATGACGATGATCAGCATGATGATAAAGCCGATGGTAAAGGCGGGATTCTTCTTGCAGAACTTGAAGAAATCCTTTACGGCGTTGCCGAACTTCTTGCCGACAGAGGCCTCTTTAGAAACATTCGTTGCCATATTACAGACCTCCTTGTGCCTTGCGGATTCTGGGATCGAGATACAGGTAAGAGATGTCGATGATGGTGTTGATGATGATGAAGATAGCTGCCAGCAGCACCACCAGACCCTGTACCAGATAATAGTCACGGCGCAGAATTGCATTCAGGATCTGCAATCCCAGGCCGGGATAGCCGAAGATATTTTCAATAACCAGGCAGTTACCTACCATGAAGCCCAGCTGGGAACCAACCAGGGTCAGGAAGGGCACCAGGATATTGCGGAAGGAATAGCCGATCAGTGTGGTGAAATAGGGGACACCGCGTGCCTTTGCCGCCTTGGAGAAGTTCTGCTGCATACTGCCCAGCATATTGACGCGGACATTTCGCGCAAAAACACCGGCCAGAGGCAGACCCAACACGATAGCGGGCAGGATCGCGTACTCGATGCCCTTAAAGCCCGACGCAGGCAGCCATCTCAGTTTCACGGCGACGATCTGAATGAGCATCACCGCCACCCAGTAGTTGGGCATGGATTGGACAAGCACGGCGCAGGCACTGACGACACGGTCTATGATCGTGTCTTTGAATATGGATGCAAGCAGACCAAACAGCAATCCCAAAATGATTGCCGAGGGAAGGGCAAGTCCGATCATCACAAGGGTGGCCTTGTAGGAGCCGGCGATGACTCGATCGACATTGTCCTTACAGAAGTAGGAGTAACCCAGGTCGCCCTTGAAGATATTCTTAATATAGTCGACGAACTGCACATAGATGGGGTCATTGAGACCCATATCCTCACGGAGCTGTTCCACGACTTCTTCCGAGGCGTTGCCGGCCACAGATCGCGCAGGATCACCGGGGATCAAGCGCAGAAGCACAAATGTAACGACCAGAACGGCGATAACCACCAGTACGCCCTGTAACAGTCGTTTTATAATCGTAGTGAGCATAGAAATTACCGGTACCGGCAATGGATGCGGGTACGATCTCCTTTCGCGTTTTTAAAAGGCCCGGCATAGGTGAAACCTATGCCGGGCCACCGAAGCTACATCTTCGTTAAATTGCTTTCAGGGAATTAGCCCAGAGACAGAGCAGCGAAGTTGATGTTGGAGGTGGGCATGATCTCCAGACCCTGCAGGTTAGCGGCGCAGGCATACACCAGCACGGAGTCAAACAGAGGCATGTTGGTGTTGGTCTCCACCAGCAGAGGATAGAGCTGATCCTTGATGATGTTCTTGCGCTCGGCAGGATCGGTGCAGGTGGACTCGGCGTCCAGAGCGGCATCGACCTCAGGATAGCTGGAGAAGTTGCAGCGGCCGGGTCCTCTGTAGTGAGTGCCCAGGATGAAGTTGGTAGCACCGCCGACATTCATCCAACCGGTATCGCACATCAGGCAGGAATCCTCTTCATAGAGGTGCTGCTCCCAGATAGCGGTCTCCTCGACCACCAGCTCGATATCGAAGCCGACCTCAGTCAGAGTGGAAACGATGTACTCAGCGTACTCCTTGGTCTTGGGATACAGACCCACGGAGGTGATGTACTTGATCTTGGGCAGACCAGCACCACCGGGATAGCCAGCCTCTTCCAGCAGGGCAGCAGCCTTGGCAGGATCGTAGGTGGGCAGACCCTCAGCGGGGACATACATGGGGTTCACATGAGAGGTGTAGGAGTCAGCCAGGACGCCGTAGCCCTGGAGAATGTCGTTGACGATGGTCTCACGGTCGATAGCATAGGAGATGGCCTTACGAACCAGCTCGTTCTGCATAACATCCTGAGTGCACTTGAAGATCATGTACTTCTGCTCGTCCACATAGGCCTTGATGACCTCAACATTGGGATCAGCCTCCAGGACGGGAACCTGCTCGATGTCAACACGCTCGATCAGGTGAGCCTCACCGGTCTGCAGAGCAGCCATACGGGTGGAGGACTCAGCAACATACTTGTACTCGCAATAGGGCATCTTCGCTGCATTGGCGGGATCCCAATAATCAGCAAAGGCCTCCAGGTAAGCGGTCTCATTCTCGAACTTGACGAACTTGTAAGCGCCGGTACCGTTCATGGTAGCGTTCAGATTGCCGGCAGCCACATCGTCAGCGGACAGCATGGCGTCCACATACAGCAGGTCATACAGCTCAGCGCAGGGCATCTTGTTGGAGGGCCAGATCTTGATGGTCAGAGGATCCACGATCTCGGACTCCCACTTGCAGCCCCAGTCGCCGTAACGGGAGGACTCGGGACGGGTGGTCCACTCGATGGTAGCGGCAACATCCTCGGCGTCGAAGTCGGAGCCGTCGTGGAACTTGATGCCCTCACGCAGCTTGATCTGCAGGGTGTAGCCATCCTCCAGATACTCCCAGGACTCAGCCATGCCGGGAACATGGTTGCCGTTGGCATCCTTGCGGATCAGGTGATCGAACACGACCCACTCCAGATGCTTGTTGGACAGAATGGTGTTACCGGTGGGATCCCAGGTGCCCTGGAATGCGCCGGAAGACAGCACCACGAGGGTGTCAGTGGTAGCAGCAGCATCGTCGCCGCCTTCATCCACAGGATCCTTGCTGCCGCAACCGGTGACGAGAGCCATGGTCATCAGCAGAGCGAGGAAAAGTGCCAAAAACTTTTTCATTTCTTGTTCCTCCTAGTTTTATTAAAGAACGGGTTGCCCCGTGTCTTCCCTTCTCAGTCGGTGTGCAGAACCGCACACCCCATGGTGACAAGTTCCACACCGGCCAAACAGCCGCCTTGTGGTTCTTGACAAAAAAACACTAAACGAGGCTTGTTTTATGTTACAATTATACTATCCCCCTTGGAAAAGTCAAGGAATTTGTGGCAACTCAAACACCCAAACACCACGAACCACCTCACAAAAATGTGGTAAGTACCACATGTTTATTTTTTAACATCTCTGTTTTTACTAAAACTGTCCCCATACCTTTATGCAAAGTAAAGAGAACCACCACAGTTTGAAATCTTTCGACCGGATATTCTTCGTGAAAATGTACAAAAAGCGCAGAATAATTTTTTACACTTGAAAAGTCCTTGCCAACGGCTTTTCCCGGGAGGTATAATGAGTGCAACAGTATACAGACAGAGAGGAGTTGCCGTTATGACCGCTTCGGAACGCAGAGAAGCCATTATTTCCATGCTGCACAACTCAAATTTCATTAAGATCTCCGACATCGTCTCTACCTTCAATGTGTCCAACGAGACGGCCCGACGCGATCTGGATTACCTGCAGGATCAGAATGTGGTGCGCCGTGTGTACGGCGGAGCCGTCATGGACAGCCCCATCCCCCATACCACCGCAGCAATTCCGCGGCGATCCCGTTTCAGTAATATTCTCGCCACCATCGGCAAAGAGGCGGCGGCACTGGTCCGACCGGGTGAGGCCGTCTTTATCGGCCCCGGCTCCACAGCCCTGCAGGTAGCCCGCCATCTGCGGGAGCGCAGCAATCTCACGGTGGTGACCAGTTCTCTGGCGGTGGCCAGTGAGATGACCTCCTCGGATGTGAACACCTATATCCTCGGCGGCTTGCTCAACCGGGATGAACAGGACATCCGCGGCGAGCTGGCCAGAATGTGTATCCAGCAGTTCTACTTTGACAAGGCGTTTTTCGGCTGCGGCGGCGTGACACTGGATCTGGGTGTGATGGACTTCTCCTCCACCCACACCCCCATCCATACGCAGATCGTCAGCCGCGCCAGAGAGCGGATCCTGGTGACGGGCAGCAAAAAATTCGGCACCCACGCCTTCCTCTCCGCCTGCGCCCTGTCGGACATCAATACCGTCATTACCGATACCCATATCCCGGCGACATACTACGATGCCCTCAAGGAGATGGGGGTCCGCATGATCCTGGTGGATGCCGCCCTGGATGAGGCCATGGATACGGAGGAATGATGACCGTAAAAGGAAAAACGCACCCTGCCGGGTGCGTTTTCTGTTTTGGGGTATGCTGCGGCCAGGTGCAGCGGCGGCAAGCAAAAAAGAACCCTGTAACCGTGATGGTTACAGGGTTTTTGTTGGAGGTGACACCCGGATTTGAACCGGGGAATGAGGGTTTTGCAGACCCTTGCCTTACCACTTGGCTATGTCACCGAACCGTGAAGTCCGAGGGACATTATACTATACCAAATGGACCTTGTCAAGAGGGATTTTCCACTTTTCATTTATTCCTTCGTGTGGACATTGATGAACTGGGCCCGCTTCTTGGAATACATGATGATCTGGCTGGTGTAAAGGCCACTGTAGCCCGACATCAAATAGCTGACGGCACAGGCGGCGGCGAAGAACAGCAAGCCCTCCGCGCCGAAGAGCTCAATGCTCAAAATCACCGAGGCCACAGGGCAGTTCACCGCGCCGCAGAACACCGCCACCAAACCGATGGCCGCACCGAAGGGGGCGGGGATGGCGAGAAGCGGGGCGAGGACACAGCCGAAGGTGGCACCCACAAAGAAAGAGGGCACCACTTCGCCGCCCTTGAAGCCGAAGCCGATGGTGACGGCGGTGAAGAGAATTTTAATAAGCCACGCCCAGGGCTCTGCCCCTCCTTCCAGGGCACGGGCGATCACATCCATGCCGGCACCGTTAAAGTCCGTACCGAAGCTGTGGGACAAAATGAGGAGCAGCAGACCGCCGAAGATGGCGCGGCGGTAGCTGCCGCTGATGAACTTTTTGGCACCATGCTCGATCCAGTGCATACCACGGACGAAGATGATGGACACCACGGCGCAGGCCACCGCCAAGAACAGCACGCGCACCATCATGGCGGTATCCACCGCGGGGGCGAGGATGGCGTAGCGGGTGGGGGCGACACCCATGACCTTGGCAACACCGTAGCCCACGGCGGCGGCAGTAATGCAGGGAATGAGGCCTGCATAATAAATAACACCCACAGAAATAACCTCAAGGGCGAAAATAGCAGCGGTAAGGGGCGTACCGAACAAGGCGGCAAACAGTGCTGCCATGCCGCACTGGGTGGTGAGGGGCAGATCCTTCTCGTCCAGATGCATCAAGCGGCCTGTCTGATAGCCGATGCCGCCGCCGATCTGCAGTGCCGCACCCTCGCGGCCTGCAGAGCCGCCCACCAAGTGGGTGAGGCAGGTGGCGACGAAGATGAGGGGCACAAGGAGAACGGGCACATTCTTGCCGAAATGCACCGACTCGATGATCTTGTTCGTCCCCTCCCCTTCCAAACGCAGGGCGCGGTAGAGGGCCACGATCACCACGCCTGCCACCGGCAAAAGCCACAGCACCTGGGGATGTGCCATACGCAGCTCGGTAGCACGCTCCACGCCGATGTGGAAAAAGGCGCCCACACCGCCGCCCAGCACGCCGACCACGAAACCGATGGCCACCCACTTTACCAGTACCGCAATATATTCGCCCATGTGCACCACATGCTTTTTAATATGCTCAATAAACCCCATGGCCGATCTCACTCTCTTCCGGGGGAAGGGTCTTCCCCGCTGTTTCTTTTCATATTTTTAATTAGTATACTCCCTCTCCGTCCTGCGGTCAAGGGCAGCACCGGTGACGGACAAAAAAGGTTTCTCCTGTCTTTGGCTAAAAAATTTTTAGATTTTCTTAAAAAATTTTTGTTTTAGTGGTTGATTATTGTGAAACTTTGCCGTATACTATAGCCATAAGAAGAACAAACATTAGCCATTAGCACAACTAAGAGACAGAAATCTTACACTTATTTAATCACTTTAGGAGGATTTTTCTATGAAGTACGATCGTTCTTTTAACTTCTCTGCCGGCCCCGCTATGATGCCCGAGCCCGTACTGGAGGAGATCCGCGATGAGATGATGAACTATCGCGGCACCGGCATGTGCGTGATGGAGATGAGCCACCGCGACAAGGCTTTTATGCAGATCGCTGAGGAGGCCGAGGCTGACCTGCGCAAGCTGATGGGGATCCCCGATAACTATAAGGTGCTGTTCGTTCAGGGCGGCGGTACGGTACAGTTCGCCATGGTGCCCATCAACCTGATGAAGAACGGCAAGGCCTGCTATGTGGAGACGGGCGTGTGGTCCAAGAAGGCCATCGCCGAGGCTAAGAAGTACGGTGAGGTGCAGGTCATCGCTTCTTCCGCCGACAAGGGCTTCTCCTACATCCCCGATTGCAGCGATCTGGACATTCCCGAGGATTGCGACTATGTCTACATCTGCGAGAACGAGACCATCAACGGCACCACTTGGAACAAGCTGCCCAACACCAAGGGTCATGTGCTGGTGGCTGACCAGTCCTCCATGTTCCTGTCCCGTCCCTGCGATGTGAGTAAGTACGGCCTCATCTGGGCCGGCGTGCAGAAGAATGTGGGCCCCGCCGGTATGGCAGTGGTCATCATCCGCGAGGATCTGCTGCGGGATGATCTCGATCCCAAAGCACCTGTGTACATGTCCTACAAGACCCACGCCGACAACGACTCCATGTACAACACCCCCAACTGCTGGGCCATCTACTGCTGCGGCAAGGTCTTTAAGTATCTGCTGAGCATCGGCGGTCTGGAGGCTATGGAGCAGCGCAACATCGCCAAGGCCAAGGTCATCTATGACTTCCTGGACAGCTCCAAGCTCTTCAAGGGTTCTGTGGAGCCCGCTGACCGGAGCTTGATGAACATCCCCTTCGTCACCGGTGATAAGGATCTGGATGCCGAGGTGGTGGCTGCTACTAAGGCCGCAGGCTTTGATAACCTGAAGGGTCACCGCAGTGTGGGTGGCCTCCGTGCCTCCGTCTACAACGCCATGCCCATCGAGGGTGCCGAGGCACTGGTGGAGTTCCTGAAAGCATTTGAAGCTTCTCACTAAGCATCCCGTTAAACGGCGGGGCGATGTGGACATCGCCCCCTACAACAAAACAGGAACATCCCCCAACACGGAACCCCCATCAATAAACTGTATAATATAAGGAGAATAACACCATGCGTATTCTTGTTACCGACGGTATGGACGCCTCCGCCGTGGCAAAGCTGCGGGCAGATGGTTTTGAAGTCGTTGAACAGTTCTATGAGCCCGATGAACTGGGCGCAGCCCTGCGGGATTTCGATGTGGTCATCATCCGCAGCGCCACTAAGATCAAGGAGCCCCAGATCGACGCTGCCAAGGGCGGCAAGCTGAAGGTCATCATCCGCGCCGGTGTGGGCGTGGACAACATCGCGGTAAAGTATGCCGAGGAGAACGGCTTCGTGGTGAAGAATACCCCCCGTGCCTCCTCCAACGCCGTGGCAGAGCTGGCCATCGCCCTCCTCTTCGCCTGCGCCCGCAATATCTCCATTGCCGGTCACACCATGCGTCAGCAGAAGTGGGAGAAGAAGGCCTACTCCAAGGGCTTCGAGGTGGCCGGTAAGGTGGTAGGTGTCATCGGCTACGGCCGCATCGGTCAGATGGTGGGCCAGAAGTGTCAGGCACTGGGGGCCAGCGTGCTGAGCTATGTCAACCGTCATAAGCCCGAGGGCTGCGAGTGTGAGACCATGAAGTTCGTCACCCCCGACGAGCTGTTGGCCCAGTCCGATATTATCATCCTCTGCGCCCCCGGCGGTGCCAAACCTCTGGTGGATGCCGAGAGCATCGCCAAGATGAAGGACGGCGTGGTCATCATCAATGTCTCCCGCGGTTCCAATGTGGACGAGGGTGCCCTCCTTGAGGCCCTCAATTCCGGCAAGGTGAAGGCCGCCGGTATTGATGTGTGGCTCAGCGAGAAGGACCCCAACTGGGAGCTGGCCTCCCATCCCGCCGTGGCCTGTATGCCCCATGTGGGTGCCGGTACCAAGGAGGCGCAGAAGCGCATCGGTGCCGAGCTGGTGGACATCATCGAGGCCCTGTAATTACTTACGATCTATTCTCACTCTCTTTCTCTTTCTCTGTCTCTTTTCAAAGCGGAAACCGCCGCTCCTCACCGGAGCGGCGGTTTTCATTTCTTAATGTCTGCCTACGCGGTCCCAGTCCTCGTACTCCTCGTGGAGTAATTTGATCTCCTCCATATAGGGGGTATCCAGCGGATTGGAAAGCGGGGCGGTTGCCTTATACTGCTCCAGACGCAGCTTCGACTTCTCGGGGAGCTGCACCGTGCCGGCGCCGGCAATACAGCCGCCGGGACAGGCCATACCCTCCAGCAGATAGCCGTCATATTTGCCCGTGCGGGCGATGCGGAGCATCTGGCGGCACTCCCGGAGCCCCTCGGCGCAGACGGTTTTCACCTCTACGGTGGGGTCGATGCGGTGGATGACCTCCTCCACCGCCTTGGCGACACCGCCGCCGGCGGCAAAGCCGCAGCCCGGTGCGCTGGCCTCGTAGACAGCTTCCACATCGGGGATGTCGTTGAAGTTGAGACCCTTGGCCTCGAACATACCCCGCAGCTCTTCAAAGGTAATGACAAAATCCACCTCGCTGCGGACGGTGCGGCGGCTGGCCTCCAGTTTTTTGGCGGCGCAGGGGCCGATGAAGGCGATCTTGCAGCCGGGGTTGCGACGCTTGTGGAGACGGGCGGTCAACACCATGGGGGTCATGGTCATGGAGATATAGGGTGCCATACCGGGGAACTCCTTTTTGGCCATCACCGACCATGCAGGGCAGCAGGAGGTGGCCATAAAGGGTTGCTTCTCCGGCACATCCCGCAGGAACTCCTCGGCCTCCTCGATGGCGCAGAGGTCGGCACCCACCGCCACCTCTTCCAGCGCGGCAAAGCCCAGACGCTTCATGGCCTCCTTCACCTGCCCGGTGGTGACCTTCTCACCGAACTGGCCCCAGAAGGCGGGGGCAATGATGGCAATCACTTTCTCGCCGCGGTTGATGGCGTGAATCAGCTGGAAGAGCTGTCCCTTGTCCACAATGGCACCAAAGGGGCAGTTTACCAGACACATACCGCAGGAGACGCATTTATCCTGATCAATGTGGGCACGGCCCATCTCGTCGGAGGTGATGGCGTCCATACCGCAGGCCTGCTGGCAGGGACGCTCAAAACGGATAATGGCCTGATAGGAGCAGGCACTCTTGCATTTGCCGCACTTGATGCACTTACCCTGATCAATGACTGCCTTACCCTTTTCAAAAGAGATGGCATCCTTGGGACAGGCGTGGGAGCAGTGGTGTGCCAGACACCCCTGACAGAGATTGGTCACCTCATAATGGGTAGGCGGACAGGCGTTGCAGGCATATTTAATAATGTTGATCAAGGGCGGATCATAGTATTTCTCCGCCACGGCGCTCTGCTCCACGCCGGTGGAGAGGAGGGAGTGCTCGGCGATGGAGCGCAGCGGCAGGCCCATCGCCAGACGAACCCGTTCTCCCACGATGGCACGCTCTAAAAAGATGGTGTCGCGGCGGGCCGTCTCATCACCGGGCAGGATCTCATAGGGCAGACGGTCCATGCGACCATAGTCCTGCTCATAAGCCATCTTTGCCACCTCGGCAAAGACCCGCTTGCGCATATCAGCAATGTCACAGATAGTGTTTCTCATAGTAGCTCCTTAATCGGTTTTCATTCCTCAGTAGCTTTCTTATTCTTTCCTCTGCGGTGACGGCGGCGGCGACGGGTCCCGGGAGCAGCCTTGCACACCAGTTCCTCGCAGCGCTGGATATGGGTATACTGCCGGACAGTCTCTTCGCTTAGGGAAGGCACTGTCACCCGGCCCCACCACTGGCCATCCTCCCCCTGAGACATGGTGATCCGGGTGAGAAAATAGCCGTGGTTATCACAGCGGAAGGGGGCGTAATACACCTGCTGCCCCGGCTTGCACTTGCTGTCGTAGCTCCAGCGGGAGACGCTGCTGACCTCGCCGCAGAGAGGACAGACCGGCTTACGGGCGGCGCGGTCGGAGGCGCCGTCTGCCGCTGAGGCAAAGGGGCCGATGCGGCGGCGGGGCTGCTTGGGGAAGGGTTGGGAGGAGAAGGTGATGTTGCGGCGGCCCCGCTTGACCTTCACCGGCTTCCAGGCCAGATCCTCCGGCAGCAGGCAACGGCACACCAGTGCCGTATACATGGCATCGCACAGGGCATCGTGGTAGTCGTAGATATCCGGAATGCCGTGGTAGTCCACAGCACGCCATAACGCCACCTGCTGCCCGTCGGCACCTACGGCGTGGCAGTAGGCACGCTGCAGATCGTGGAAGGTGGGCATCTCCAGAATGGGCAGACGGTAATACTTGCAGTTCTGCTCAATGGCGCGGCGGTCGTCGCCGCCCCAGGAGGCAAATTCCGTCTCCTCGCCGCACCAGGCGCGGAATGCCTTCATGGCGCGGGGAAAGGTGGTGCCCAGTTCCCGGTAATCATCCAGCTGGGGCAGCTTGCGGGCACCCACATCCATCTTGGCGTGGATGACGGGCTTGATATAGGCATTGAACGAGTCTACAATAGGGCCGCCGAGACGGTCGATCTTCACCGCACCGATCTGTAAGATCTCATCGATGGGCTTTTTATCGTAGCCGCGGTTCCACTCAAGGTCAAGAATGATCATAGGTTCTCTCTTTCTTCTCGTTTGCTCGACTTCCCTTTTTACAGCACCATCAGCACAGCGCCCAGAGCCATCAGCACACAGCCGATGGCGGACTTGACGGTGAACTTCTCATGGAGGAAGATGACCGCCAGCACAAGGGTAATGACCACACTGAGCTTATCAATGGCCACCACC
>JAFQCJ010000009.1 GCA_017416445.1 Oscillospiraceae bacterium
AAGGCGCAGTGAGCCGCAGTATGGTCGGTATAGCCCAGCATACCGAGAATGTCGTTACCACGCTTGATAAGGGCGCGCACCTCTTCATTATTTCGCAGTTCTTCGTAGGTCATAGGCCACCTCCTTGATTCTCGACCTTATTTTATCAGATACCGCGGCTTGGCACAAGATAGGGCGCAAGAAAGTTTTTATTGAAATCATGCGCTCCATGTGGTATCATTGTCCTGTTAAGTTGATGTAAAAAGTTTAATTTTTAGAAAAAACGAGGACTTAAAACCGATGAAAATTAAGATTTCCGCTGACAGCACCTGCGATCTGCCCGCCGCTCTTGCAGAGCAGTACGGCATTGATATCGTGAATCTGTATGTGGTAAAGGACGGCGTTTCTCTCATCGACAGCGTGGATATCACTCCCGATGAGATCTACGCCCATGTAGAGGCCGGCGGCGATATGTGTTCTACTGCCGCTGTGTCGGAATATGACTACATCAGAGTCCTGTCCAAAAAGCGTGAGGATGCCGATGAGGTGGTACAGCTTCACATCTCCTCCGAGATGTCCGCCTGCTACCAGAACGCCTGCCTTGCTTCCACCGAGGTGGAGGGCGTGTATCCCGTGGATACCAGAACCCTCTCTACCGGTATGGCACTGTTGGCCCTTGAGGGCGCTGAGATGGCCAAGGAAGAGGGCATGACCGGCGCGAAGATCCAGCAGTATCTCAACGAGCGCCGTGAGAAGCTGGATGTTAGCTTCCTGGTGGAGCGTCTGGACTACCTGCGCAAGGGTGGACGCTGCTCCGCAGTGGCGGCGCTGGGTGCCAATATGCTGTCCCTTCGCCCCTGCATTCAGGTAAAGGACGGTAAAATGGGCGTGGGTAAAAAGTATCGCGGTGCCTACAATAAGTGCCTGCTGCAGTATGTAAAGGAGCGCCTTGAGGGTCGCGATGACATCGACACCCGCCGTATCTTCGTCACCAACTCCGGCGGCTTCACCGAGGAAGAGGTGCAGGCTGTGGTGGACGAGGTGAAGAAGTATCAGCCCTTTGAAGAGGTGATCTGCAACCGCGCCGGCTGCACCATCTCCTGCCACTGCGGTCCCCGCACGCTGGGCATCCTGTACTTCCACAAGTAAAACATCTTTACAGAGAAAAACTCCCGCCCACAGGGCGGGAGCTTTTTTATTGTTATGAATAGGTTCTTACCACGGCGCTGACCTTGCCGAGAATAGAGGCAAAGCGGCCATCAATGGGCTCGTAAGCATCGTTCTCCGGCAGCAGCCACACCTCACCATTGCGGCGCTGAAGGCGCTTGACAGTGGCCTCATCCTCAATAAGGGCTACCACGATCTCGCCGTTATGGGCCTCACGCTGCTGATGGACAACCACCAGGTCACCCGGCAGGATGCCAGCATTCAGCATAGACTCGCCCCGAACACGGAGGGCAAAATACTCCCCGTCCCGACCGTTGGTGTCAAAGGTGAGATAGTCCTCAATGCACTCCTGTGCCAAAATCGGCGTACCGGCGGCTACAGTGCCCACAATGGGAACACGGCCGGCAGGGATCTCCGGCTCTTCATACACAGGCGCACGCTCCACAGGCGCGGCAGTGGTGCTCTCTCCCGTCTGTGCCAGCGTCAGGGCACGGGCCTTGCCGTCCTTTGCCAGGAATCCCTTCTCCTCCATATTCTGCAGATGGAAATGCACCGTGGAGGGAGAACGCAGCCCCACACCGTCGCAGATCTCGCGGACGGAGGGCGGATAGCTATGCTGGGAAATGTATGCGGCAATATAATCGTAGATCTCCTGCTGCTTTCGCGTCATCTTGAGGGCCTTGTCACTCTTCGCCATATGTGCGCCTCCTGTCAGCAATTTTACGCAGCTATTATAACACACTTGTTCGAGTAATGCAACACCTGTTCTAAAAATAATTTCCGCAATTTTTCTCTTGCATTTTCTTGATTATTGTGGTATTATTAGCGTTACTGTGATCCGTATGCCCGTTTTTAGGGCGGGCGTGAAATATGTTTGGAGGAAATTGTCCATGGTTATTCTTGTTACGATTCTGCAGCTTATCTGCGCTCTGCTGCTGGTGGCAGTGGTGCTGTTCCAGTCCGGTAAGAGCAAGGGCCTGTCCGGCACTATCGGCGGTATCGCTGATTCCTACATGGCGAAGAGCAAGGCTCGTTCTGTCGACGCCAAGCTGGCTAAGTCCACCAAGTGGATCGGTGCCGTGTTTGTCGTGCTGACGCTGGCTCTGAACTGCATGCTGGCCGCCGGCCTGTAAGGAACATCACAGAAAAGAGAAAACCTCCCGAAGTAATTCGGGAGGTTTTTTTGCGCTTTAATGGAGTTCCACGGCAGTAGCTCCACTAAGGAAGCCGTTTTCATCGTAGTTTTCACACACCAGCCACAGCTTTATTCCCTCATGAAGAGGGTCGTAAAGATCTGTGAATGTCAGCGTGCCATCTTGATAGCTTTCGGGGTAGTATGTCCAAGACATATTGGGATCCGGTGCCCAAACCAAGAAACATCGCTCCAGCGCTGTTGCGGAAAGAGGCTGATTACTGTTGAGGGAAAGTATCATGGTGGAGTTGTCCATACCATCCTTTGCCCAGCCATCGACCCAGAGCTTTATGTCCTCCCAATCGAAGGTCGTACCCATGTTGACCACTTCAGTAACACCGTAGAGAGACAGCATATTTTTGCAATCCTCCTCCGACCAAGTCACCACCTCTGTAGAGACGGAGTCCTGCGCGTCGCCACCGAGGTATGCATCACGACCCACCAGCGACACAGCGGTAGTGCCCATCCAGATGTCATTGTCATCAAAATCATTGAACACCAACCAGCAGAGGGTACCCTCGGGAACTGTGGTGGTATGGAGATAGCGGAAGATCAGCGCACCGTTTTGGAACTTTTCGGGGACATAGGTCCACTCCGTACCGTCCCAATCCACCCACAGCAGGAAGCAGTCATTCAACCGCTCCACAGGGAACTCGCCGCCGTTGACGGCGACAATCATCACATTATCACCGTTGCCGCCGCCTGTCAGCTGCCAATCGCCGATCCAATATTTATTACCGTACAGCTCAAAGACCTCGGTCATGCCTACCTCTTGAGACACAGACCAACTTTCGAGGATCCGCTGATAATGTTCCTCGTTCCAATAGACCTCCGTGGGGGCCACTTGCTCCGTTGCGATGGAAACATCGGGCTCAGGGACAGCATGGAAACGGTTGCTCTCGCAGGAGTCCAGTATGATGCCCAGCAGGCTCACGATAACGGTGAAGGCGGCGATGATGGCGCCCCCCTTGCTGCTCTTCCCCTTCTTGCGGTCGCGGAGGGGGGAATCCTTGGGCATCTTGCTCTCGGACGCACGAATGGTGCTGTTCTCTGTCCACCATTTCTCCACGCGGCTGCCCCATTTGTTCAGCTGATTGCCCAGCTGATCCAAAGTCTCGCTGCTGATGAGGGTGTCGCTATTACGAACCTTGCGAGCCTGACCCTCAGCGCAGACATCGTCGCGGGCATCGAATCGTTGCGCCTCGCGGACAAACTCCTTCTCCGTCTGCAGCTCCACGCCGCCATCGGCGCTAAAGCCCACACGCATACGGTGAGGCGGGCGGTTAAAGGCGCCGCACTTGGGGCACAGTTCACTGCTACGGTAGTTGTAGGCTCTGCCGCAGGATTTACATTTGATGCTTGCCATTCCTCTTCCCTCCTCTCGGCGGTTTCCTGGCTATAGTATGCAGGAAATTTCCCCGAATGTCCAGCAAGTTGAAGTTGCGTTTTGCCTTTCAAGGGGAAAATCCGCGCAATTTGAAGTTTACATTTGGCTCCCGTTGGACTTAGTATAGCATAATCGAGCCCCTTTTGGAAGTGGTACTTTACGGGAATGGTTGTTGCCTCGGCGCGTAAAGAAGCTTTATCTTTAAAAAAATGATTTTTTCACAGCGATTGCAACGCAATCGCTGTGAAAAAAAGCCCCTTGTTACAGCCATTCTCGCGCTGTAACAAAGGGCTTTTTTATTAGTTTGGTGCGCTTACTTCACCAGCTCGATGATGGCAGTCTCAGCAGCATCGCCGCGGCGGACGCCGGTGCGGATGATGCGGGTGTAGCCACCGTTGCGCTCAGCGTACTCAGGAGCGATCTCCTTGAACAGCTTGTTGGCAACGTCCTCGCGGGTAATGAAGCTCAGTGCCTGACGATAGGCAGCCAGGTCACCCTTCTTGCCCAGGGTGATCATTTTTTCAGCCAGGGGCTTGATCTCCTTGCAACGGGTGATGGTGCTCTCCATGCGACCGTTGTCCAGGAAATCGGTGACCTGCTGACGGAGCATCGCCATACGCTGATCGGTAGTCTTACCGAGCTTACGAGTTCCGGGCATATTACGTTTCCTCCTTGATAGGATGTTAGTTGGTTTCCTCGTTGGCCAGGGACAGACCCATCATGGCCAGCTTGTTGATGACCTCTTCCAGAGACTTGCGGCCCAGGTTGCGGACCTTCATCATCTCGTCCTCGGTCTTGGAGATCAAGTCCTCGACGGTGTTGATGTTGGCGCGCTTGAGGCAGTTGAAGCTGCGGACGCTGAGATCCAGCTCCTCGATGGTCAGCTCCAGCATCTTGTCCTTGGAATCGGTAGCCTTCTCCACGACGGTGGACTTGTCGCCCACGCTGTCGCTCAGGTCGGTGAACAGGGCAAAGTGGTCGCACAGGATCTTTGCGCCCAGAGAAACGGCATCTCTTGCGGAGATGGTGCCGTCGGTCCACACTTCCAGCGTCAGTTTGTCATAATCGCTGGAGGCGCCCACGCGGGTGCTCTCCACCGTATAATTGACCTTGTAGACGGGGGTGTAGATGGAATCGATGGGGATCACGCCGATGACGCCGGGACGCAGTGCCTTATTCTTGTCGGCAGAGACGTAGCCGCGGCCATGGCACAGGCAGATCTCCATGCTGAGCGTGGCGCCCACATCAAGGGTGGCGATGTGGAGCTCAGGATTGAGCACCTCCACCTCACCGTCGGCCTTGATGTCGCCGGCAGTCACCTCACAGGGACCCACCGCCTCAATAAAGACGGTCTTGGGACCTTCGCAGTACAGCTTGGTCAACAGCGCCTTCGTGTTCAGAACGATCTCCGTCACGTCCTCTTTCACACCGGGAATGGTGGAAAACTCGTGCTGCACACCGGCGATCTTAATGCTGGTGGCTGCCGTGCCGGGCAGAGAGGAGAGCATAATGCGGCGAAGCGCATTGCCCAACGTCGTTCCGTAACCACGCTCCAGAGGTTCGATCACATATTTACCATAGGAAGCATCACCGGGCGTTTCAACACACTCGATCTGGGGCTTCTCAATTTCGATCATGCAGTACCCTCCTTCAAATTCATGTGGCTATACGGCCAAAAGCCGTATCTTTTTAATAAGTGCTTCGTGAGGGCAATATCCCCTATTACTTGGAGTACAACTCGACGATGAGGTGCTCCTCGATGGGCATATCGATATCCTCGCGGGCGGGCATCTGCAGAACAGTACCCTTCAGGGCGTTCTTCTCACGGGACAGCCACTGGGGGACGTTGATCATGGGAGCCTCTTCACCCATCAGGCGCTTGAAGCAAGCGGCGCTGCGGCTGGACTCCTTCACCTCGATAACATCGCCCACGCGGACGAGGTAAGAGGCGATGTTGACCTTCTGGCCATTGACGGTGAAATGTGCGTGGCTCACCAGCTGACGGGCCTCACGGCGGGTCATGGCAAAGCCCAGACGATACACCACGTTGTCCAGACGGCGCTCCACCAGAGACAGCAGGTTCTCGCCGGTCTTACCGGGCATGGTGGAAGCCTTCTCGTAATAGGAACGGAACTGCTTCTCCAG
>JAFQCJ010000055.1 GCA_017416445.1 Oscillospiraceae bacterium
AATGCCAACGTAGGGACTTGCGACCATCACGGGAAACTTCCAAATCGGAGGTTTCCCGTTTTTTTATGTGAGGAGGTGCAATCATGGTAAAAGTAAACGGTGCAGAGCTGGATATTGCGGGCAAGACGGTAGCGCAATATCTCAGTACAACCAACTACGACCCCAAGCGCATTGCTGTAGAGCGTAATGGCGACATCATATTTAAGTCCCAGTACGATGCAACCATTCTCCAAGACGGCGACAGCGTGGAGATCGTCAGTTTTGTGGGAGGTGGTTGAGTGATTCCTACGAAAAAGGAATGGACGGAGGCACTGATTGCCCGCCACGGAAGGGAACTGCACCAGCGGTTTTCTTCGGCAACGGTCGCTATTTGCGGTCTTGGCGGTCTCGGCTCCAATATCGCCATCGCCTTGGCAAGGGCAGGCGTGGGCAAACTGCGGCTGATCGACTTTGACCGCGTGGACATCACCAATCTCCACCGCCAACAGTACAAAGCAGTGCAAATCGGGAGCTGTAAAGCAAAAGCCCTTGTAAGCAATCTGCGGGAGATTTCCCCCTATACGGAGGTAGAAGCTGTGATAGAAAAGATCACAGAGGAGAATTTTGCCCCACTTCTTAAAGATGCGGACGTCATCTGCGAAGCCTTCGATAGCGCTGAAGCCAAAGCCATGCTTGTCAACGGCGTTTTGGAGCAGCTGCCCCAATGCTATCTCGTTGCGGCTTCGGGCATGGCGGGGATGGGAAGCCCCAACACCATCAAGACACGGAGAATTACGAAGCGATTTTACCTCTGCGGCGATGAAGTCAGCGAGGTGGCGGACACCATCGGCTTGGTGGCGCCCCGCGTGATGCTGTGCGCCGCACATCAAGCACACACTGTCCTGCGGATTCTCGCAGGGGAATATGAAGTATAAAAAGGAGAAAGAAAAATGCACAACGATAAGCTGATTATTGGCGGTCACGAATTCAATTCCCGCTTTATTTTGGGCTCGGGCAAGTATTCCATGAAGCTCATTGAAGCTGCCATCAAGGATGCGGGCGCTGAGATCATCACCCTCGCCGTGCGCCGCGCCAATACCAAGGAGCAGGAGAATATTTTGGACTACATCCCCGAGGGCATCACCCTTCTGCCCAATACCTCCGGCGCGCGAAACGCCGAGGAGGCTGTCCGTATTGCCCGTCTTGCAAGAGAACTGGGCTGCGGCAACTTCGTCAAGGTGGAGATCATGTGGGATACCAAATACCTGCTGCCCGACAACCAAGAGACCATCAAGGCAACGGAGATCCTCGCCAACGAGGGCTTTGTGGTCATGCCCTATATGTACCCTGATCTGAATGCTGCCCGCGATATGGTGAATGCAGGCGCTGCCACCATTATGCCCTTGGCTTCTCCCATCGGCTCCAATAAGGGCTTGGCAACGCGGGAGTTCATTCAGATCCTTATCGACGAGATCGACCTGCCCATCATTGTGGATGCAGGCATCGGCAGACCTTCTCAGGCTTGCGAGGCTATGGAGATGGGTGCTGCGGCCATTATGGCCAATACCGCCCTTGCCACCGCAGGCGACCTGCCGCTGATGGCGGCGGCTTTCCGTCAGGCTATCGAGGCAGGCAGAAAGGCGTACCTCTCCGGCCTTGGCCGCGTACTGACGCGCGGCGCTTCCGCCTCCGATCCTCTGACGGGCTTCCTGCGTGATTAAGGAGCGTGACTATGGAAAATCAATTCTTTGTAGATTCCCACCATCTCTCGCCGGAGGCGCTCGAAAAAAAGCACCGACTGGAAACCGAGCCCACCAGCCGCAAGAGCCACATGGAATATTTGCCGGGCATGGAGATCATCGAATCCGATGTCTGTCAGCGGGTGCTGTCTCACATGAATTCCTACGACTACTCCGCCTATACCGCCCGCGATGTCCGCGCCGCCCTCGATCATGAGACCTGCTCCGTCGAGGACTTCAAGGCCCTTTTATCTCCCGCAGCAGAGCCTTTCTTGGAGGAGATGGCGCAAAAAGCCCACAGGGAGACCAGCAAGCACTTCGGGAATACCGTCTATCTCTTCACGCCTCTCTACATCGCCAACTACTGTGAAAACTACTGCGTGTACTGCGGCTTTAACTGCTATAACCACATCAACCGCATGAAGCTGAATAGGGAGCAGATCGAGCATGAGATGCAGGTGATCGCCGACTCGGGCATGGAGGAGATTTTGATCCTCACAGGCGAGAGCCGCGCCCAAAGCGATGTGGCGTATATCGGCGAGGCGGTCAAACTGGCGAGAAAGTATTTCCGCATGGTGGGCTTGGAGATCTATCCTGTGAACACCGATGAATATAAATATCTCCATGAGTGCGGTGCTGACTATGTCACCGTGTTTCAAGAGACCTACGATGCCGACAAGTATGAAACCCTCCATCTCCTTGGTCATAAGCGGGTGTGGCCCTACCGCTTTGATGCGCAGGAACGTGCCCTCCGTGGCGGTATGCGTGGCGTGGCCTTCTCTGCGCTTCTCGGCCTTTCCGACTTCCGTAAGGATGCACTGGCAAGCGCCCTCCATGTGTACTATCTCCAGCGGAAATACCCCCATGCGGAAATGTCCCTGTCCTGCCCGCGACTTCGTCCCATTATCAATAACGATAAGATCAATCCCCTTGATGTGGGGGAGAAGCAGCTGTGTCAAGTGCTGTGCGCCTACCGTATCTTCCTGCCCTTTGTGGGTATTACCGTGTCCTCCCGCGAGAGCGAGAGTTTCCGCAACGGCATCGTGAAAATCGCCGCCACTAAGGTGTCCGCAGGTGTGTCCACGGGCATCGGCGACCACGAGAGCAAGTATAGCGGCAAAGAGGACAATGCTGCCAAGGGTGACGAGCAGTTCGAGATCGACGATGCCCGCAGCTTTGAGGCCATGTACCGCGATATGTCCGGCGAGGGCTTGCAGCCAGTACTCAACGACTATGTTTATGTGTAAGGAGCAGAACCATGAGAAATTTTGACCCCAGTCTATATTTTATCACCGACAGCACCAACTACACGGAAGAGGAATTCCTGTTCCGTGTAGAGCAGGCTCTGAAAGGCGGCGTGACCTTAGTGCAGCTTCGTGAGAAGAACAGAAGCACGCGGGAATATATCGCCCTTGCCGAGAAGGTACACGCCCTCACCAAGGCGTATAATGTGCCTCTTATCATCGATGACCGCGTGGACGTTGCCCTTGCCATGGATGCCGAGGGCGTTCACGTAGGCGCTGAGGATATGCCTGTCGCTACCGCAAGAAAACTGATGGGGGAGGGGAAGATCGTCGGCGCAACGGCGAAAACCGTACCTTGGGCGCTGGATGTCTATGAACAGGGTGCAGACTACCTCGGCGTAGGCGCGATCTATCCCACCACCACGAAGGTAAAGACAGTGCTGACCTCCACCGATACCCTCCGCGATATTTGTCATGCCGTGCCCATCCCCGTCAGCGCCATCGGCGGCCTCAATAAGGACAACATTGATGTGTTGGCAGGCATCCCCATTGCCGGTGTCTGCGTGGTCTCCGCCATTATGAAGGCGGACGATCCCAAGGCGGCAGCGGAAGAACTGAAGAAGCGGGCGAAAGCGCTGCAACTTATCTAATTTTAAAAGCGGCCTATTGGGGGCACCACCTTATGCCGCTATAAAAAACGATGCTGAAAAAAGAAAGGAGTAAAACATGAAAAAGAAAACAGCATTGACCATTGCAGGCAGCGACTGCAGTGGAGGCGCCGGTATTCAGGCCGATCTGAAAACCATGACTATGAATGGTGTGTACGCCATGAGTGCCATCACAGCACTGACGGCGCAGAACACAACCGGCGTGAGAGGAATTCAAGAATCGACACCGGATTTCTTGAAACAGCAGCTTGATGCGGTGTTTGAGGACATCTATCCCGATGCAGTGAAAATCGGTATGGTGGCATCCGGCGAACTGATCCGCGTGATTGCGGACAGGCTGCGGCACTACGGGGCAAAGAATGTGGTGGTAGACCCCGTGATGGTGGCTACCTCCGGCGCAGCATTGATGAAAACCGATGCCGTGGAGACCCTCATTGCCGAGCTGCTGCCCGTATCCACCCTTGTGACACCCAACATCCCCGAGGCAGAAGTTCTCTCGGGCATGAAGATCGAAAGGGAAGAGGACATGGTCGCCGCAGCGAAGAAGATCGGGAACAATTTCCACTGTGCCGTTCTCCTCAAAGGTGGTCACAGCATCAACGACGCCAACGATCTTCTCTATGCCGATGGGGAGCTGACATGGTTTGCAGGCAAGCGCATCCCCAATCCCAACACCCACGGCACAGGCTGCACCCTCTCCAGTGCCATCGCCGCCAATCTCGCCAAGGGCTTTCCTCTCACCGAATCTGTCCGCAGAGCAAAGGCGTATATCTCCGATGCTCTGTCAGCCATGCTGGATTTAGGCAGCGGCTCGGGACCCATGGATCACGCCTTCGACCTGCAGGGCGAGTATGGAAAGGAGGCGCAGTAAGATGAAAGAAAGAGACACTTCCATTTTTGAAAACGGCCTTATTTGGTTCGGCGCTGCCGTCTCCATCGCCGAGATTCTGACGGGTATGTATTTCGCTCCCCTTGGCTTTTCGAAGGGCTTGCTCGCCATTTTGGTAGGCCATGTCATCGGCTGTGCCATGCTGTTCTTCGCCGGACTCATTGGCGGTAAAGTACGCAAAAGCGCCATGGAAACGGTGAATCCGATATTGCCCAAATCATGGTCAAGGCAGGTCTCGGCGTGGCAGGGCTCTTCATCATCGTCTTTTCCACCGTCACCACCACCTTCCTCGATGCCTATTCCGCAGGCATTTCCAGTGAATCCCTCTCTGTCAAAATTAGCGGCAAGTGGGTCGCCGTTGCCGTTACGGTCATCGGTACATTGGGGGCTATTTTCCTGCCCCTTGGGGACATCACCGACTTCCTCTACTTCATCGGCTCGGTGTTTGCGCCCATGATCGCCATTCAGATCGCCGACTTCTTTATCCTAAAGCGGAATCAGGAGACAAAATCTTTCAGCATCGCCAATCTCATCATCTGGCTGGTGGGCTTCGTGGTATATCGTCTGCTGATGCGGGTAGATATCCTCGTGGGCAACACCCTGCCCGATATGCTCATTACCATCGCTCTGTGCGTTGTGGTAGGGAAGAGCAAAAAGAAATAATCGCCTAATTCGTTAGCGGAAGTCCTTGAAAACCAAGGACTTCCGCTTTTTTATGTAATATTTGTGTCTTTAAATTACGGCGTAAAGTTGAATTGACCCACGCCATGCGTTATAATAAACAGGATAAACCTCAAGGGAGGCGTAGCTTATGAAGCGCTATACAGTTGAAAAACGGAAGATCCCTTCCACGGGACGGGATATTAAGATCCTCGTTTTCCGCCCCACCGTGGCGAAGAAGGATGATGCCCATACGGCGGGCGTCCTGTGGATCCACGGCGGCGGTTACGCCGTGGGTATGGCGGCGATGGCCTACTTCTCCCGCCCGCTGGCACTGGTGAAGAAGTATGGCGCGGTGGTGGTCTGCGTGGACTATCGCCTCTCCGTGGAGCAGTCCTATCCTGCGGCGCTGGAGGATTGTCACGCGGCTCTTTGCTGGCTTCGTGACCATGCCGCTGAACTGGGTGTTAATCCTGCCCAGCTGATGGTGGGCGGCGAGAGTGCTGGCGGCGGCTTGACGGCGGCGCTGTGCATGTACGAGCGTGACAAAGGCGGCGTGCAGATCGCCTATCAGATGCCCCTCTATCCCATGCTGGATGACCGTGACACCGACTCCTCCCGCGATAATCACGCCCCTGTGTGGAACACCAAGCGCAACCACGCCGCGTGGAAACTGTACCTCAAGGGCTTGGAGGATATTCCACCTCACGCCGCTCCCGCGCGGCAGACGGACTACCGCGATTTGCCGCCTGCCTACACCTTCGTGGGGGATATTGAGCCCTTCTATTGCGAAACCCTGACCTACATCGATCATCTCCGCGCCGCAGGGGTGGAGGCCTCTGTGGATGTCTATCCCGACTGGTATCATGCCTACGATATGTTCTTCCCCTTCAAAAAGAAGGCGAAGAAGGCCATCGCCAAATTCGAGGCAGAGTTTGTGTGTGCCACAGAGAAGTATTTTCGGGAACAGAACAATTAAAAGCATAATAGAGAACCCCCTCCTTCGATTCCACGAAGGAGGGGGTCATATTCATAAGGTTTACTTCTTGTTGTAGACCTCAATGCCCTTCTTGAGGATCTCCATGGCACGGGCCAACTTCTCGCTTTCGATGACATAGGCCATGCGAATTTCATTTCCACCCTTGCCGGGCGTGGCGTACATGGGAGCGGCGGGGGCGAACATCACCGTTTCGCCGTTGTCGTCGAACTCCTCCAGCAGCCACTGCTGGAACTTGTCGGTGTCATCCACAGGCAGCGCAGCCATTACATAGAACGCACCACCGGGGATCTCAAAGACGACGCCGGGGATCTCTGACAGCTTGCTGCAGAGGGTGTCGCGGCGCTTTTTGTACTCCTCGCGGACAGCGGCGAAGTACTCGGGGCCTACATTGTAGAGATTGGCAGAGGCCACCTGATCCAGCGTCGCCACAGAAAGGCGTGCCTGGCAGCACTTCATTGCCTGACTCAGCAGCTCGTGATTCTTGGTGATGATGCAGCCGATACGGGCACCGCAGGCGGAGAAACGCTTGGACACGGTATCCACCACGATGATGTTATCGGAAGCTACATCAGCAAACTCGCCGAAGGACTGGAGTGCCTCGCCGCCATAGACGAACTCTCTGTAAGCCTCGTCGCCAATGAGGAAGAGATCGTGCTTCTTAGCCACATCCACCAGCATCTCCATCTCCTCGTGGGTAATCACCACGCCGGTGGGGTTACCGGGGTTGGTGACCATAATGGCACGGGTGTTCTCGTTGATGAGGGCCTCGATCTTGCTGCGATCGGCGTAGTGGTAGCCCTCCTCAGGGCAGGTGGGGATGGGGGTAATGGTAGCGCCGCACAGGTGTACCATAGTGTTGTAGTTGGGATAGAAAGGCTCGGGGATCATGATCTCGTCGCCGTCATCGAGGATACACTGCATGACGATGGACAGAGCCTCGCTGCCGCCGGCGGTAATGAGGATCTCATCCTTGGCAAAGGGCATATCGAGGTCGGCGTAGTACTTCTGAATCGCGTCGATCAGCTCGGGCACACCGGGGGAGGGAGCATACTCCAGCACCGGCTGGGAGAAATTGCGCACAGCCTCAAAGAAGGCCTCCGGCGTCTCCACATCGGGCTGGCCGATATTCAGATGATAGATGTTGATGCCGCGTGCTTTGGCTGCTTGCGCATAGGGGTGGAACTTGCGCATGGGGGA
>JAFQCJ010000056.1 GCA_017416445.1 Oscillospiraceae bacterium
CCGAGGCACTTCTCTCCTGCAGTCTCCCCCGCCATATGGTGGCGGCCTGTCCCCTCGCCTTCGGCGAAGTGGGGGTAAAAAAACGCATTGCCTCGGTGCTCCACTATAAAAAGCCCGCCTTTTGGGTCTTGGTGGTGGCCATCCTTGCCTGTGTGGTGGTGGCGGTATGCTTCCTGACCAGCCCCAAGGACGCCATTGAGGGCAAGGTCTACACCTACGAAAAGTCAGGTGTTCTCGGCAACTTCACCATTGCCTTCTTTGAAGACGGCACCTTCCACTACACCGAGGGCATGGCCAGCAGCTACCTCGCCACAGGCAAATGGACGGAGAAGGGCAACATCCTCACCCTCACCGACGACGAAAATCTCGGCTACAAGCTGGTGAATCGTTTCAGAAAAGACGGCGACACCCTCTATTTTATTGCCGAAGGTTCCTCCAACTTCCTCTATGTCACGGTGCAGGACGGGGAGCGGTTTACCTACACCTTTGACATCGAGCAGCCGATTCTTGACGGCGTAGACGGGATGCAGACTACACTTGTCCCCGGCTATTCCATCGTGGACGGCGCTCTGACCGAGGAGGAGCTCGCCTCCCTCAACGAACTCCTTGCCCCCGTTGTCTACGATAAGCAGGGCGGCATCATCGGCGCAAGCCCTTGGTCCTGCTTCTTCACCTCCTACTATCGTGATGTGCGGGCGCTGGATTTTGAAAAGTTCATGCGCTACTTCCCCGGCGACGGGTCAACGGCAAGCGCAGAGGAGTTTGAACTCCTCAAGGGCACAGAGGGCTGGCCTTTCTCCCAAGAGGACACTTTGGACACCATTCCCGTACCTATTCACAAATATCCCGCCCGCCTTGTAGATGCGATTCTGCTGGAGTATGCAGGCATCACCACCGCTGAGGTGGACACCTCCGGCGTGGCCTATTTGGAGGAGTACGATGCCTATTATAACTACACCTCCGACTTTGGTGCTGCCTCCTTCCACTGTACGAGCGGTGAGCGCGTGGGGGATATTCTCTATCTCTACAGCGATACCGGGGAGGGCACGACCCGTCTGACCCTCCGTGAAGCGGGGAATTCCTACCACATTTTAGCCTTGCAGCCCGTGGTCACCGGCGAGGCGGTGGCAGGTGAATTTGCCACCGTAGCCGCCCTCTTTGACACCCTTCTCTCCTCCCCCGCCGATGCCACCAAGGCAGGAGACTATATTAAAGCCCATCCCAATGAGCATATTGCCCTGCTGAGTGATGAGAACCTAACCCTCCGCTATATCTTCACGGAGTTCCTCAAGGGCGACCAGCCCGAACCTAAGGGACAAGTCATGCGCCTCATCCTCGACCAGCTTGCTCCCGAGGCGCAGCTGCGCCTCCACACCGAAACGGGACAGGAATATTTCGACGAGTGGATAAAGGGCGCCGACCGTGTCGCCACCGACCACGGCTTGGAGTGGATGCAGCACAACCAGCCCTATATGTACATGGCGCTCCAGCTCCGCAGCGATATTTATGGTCACAGCTTCCCCATGATCCCCGTGTCGCAGTCCGAGCTTGAAAACGCCGTTTGGTTTACCCCCGAGGACATCCACGACATCGAATATGTGGAGTTGGTCTATGCTGACGGGCAGCGCTTTACCCTCTCCTCGGAAGAGGGGTACGCCTTTGTGGAAAGCTTTCTCAGCAGTGCCACGGAGGCGATGATCCCCGCCTGTCCTTTCGACAACATTCTCTTCCTGCACCGTGCCGATGGCACAGTGGGTAAGATTCTCACCGCCAGTGACGGCTGTTGGATGATCAAATCCAACGAGAAATATTATCGCGTTGCCGACTGGGACGATCCCGCCTATCAATCCAACAAGGAAAAGTATTTCAGCTCCTTTGTCCCCCTTGGCGACCGTGCCCTCACCGACACCTACAAGCTGCCCACGGTGACGAACGCAGAGGGCGAGAAACAGCAGGCCGCCTGTGATGCAATTTTGGCAAGTCTCAGCACTGGTTGGTGGCTGGGCGGCAGAACACTTGACCCCGCCAAGGAGGCCGCCGCCTTTATCTGCTTCCATCAGCATTTTGTGGGGGATGAGGTGAATCTCTACGGCTTCGGCGGCTATTTCTCACAGGATGCACAGGGCAATGATGACCTCAGTTGGTGCGACTTCACCATCGTAACACTGAACGCCTCTACACTGGATCTTATTAGCGTCTGGTGGCCTGGTGACGGGGCATATCACGACATGTCCATTGAGGAGAACTTCATCGATTATTTGGTAGAGCCTATCCTCATGATCTCCACCGATGACTATCAAAGATTGCAAACAGCCCTCCGCAAGCAGGCAGCGGAGAATATGGTGGATGCAGGACTCTCCCTCCCCGATGCCCAAACCCGCATTTTTAAGCGGGACGGCTTAGAGTTGGAGGTCAGCGGTGTGCGGGCGGTGCGGCAGATGAATATGGTCGCCGAGGGCATTGCCCTCCACGAGTACGCCGTCTTTGTCTGCGACCCCAACGCCACCATCACCGTACGAAACGCCGATATGTCCGACCCCGCCTACTCGGAGGACGGGCTGCCCCATCCCAACTGGGGACTTCTCTATGAGGACGACACCCGTGTCCGCATCACCGAGGAAACAGGCACTGTCCCCATCACGCCCGACTTGCAATGTGTCTACCACTTGGAGGCAGGTTTAAGCGTACTGGACTTTGAGATCGTGGAATAACAAAAAGAACGCCATCTTCCGATGGCGTTCTTTTTTGTTGCAATCATGCTTTCTCCATGCTATGCTACTACCATAGAAACACAAGGAGGGTCGCAGCATGGAGCAACAGAAATTTCTCGAAACATTAGCCATCACGGCGCGGCTGAAGGACACCACACGCCACTGCTACACTGCCAAAGGCCGCCACGAGAGCGTTGGTGAGCACACCACCCAAATGGCGCTGATGGCCTACTTCCTGCGGGACGAGTTCCCCCAGGTGGACATGGACAAGGTCATCCGTATGTGCCTCATCCACGACTTGGGCGAGTGCTTCACAGGCGACATCCCCACCTTTATGAAAACTTCTGCCGATGAGGGCAAGGAAGACGACCTTTTAGGCCGCTGGGTGGACACTCTCCCCGAGCCTTACCGCAGCGAAATGACGGCTCTTTACGCCGAGATGGCGGCACGGGAGACCATCGAGGCCAAGCTCTATAAAGCACTGGACGGCCTTGAGGCGGTGATTCAGCACAACGACTCCTCTCTCGACACATGGCTGCCGCTGGAGTATGAGCTGAACCTCACCTACGCCGCCGATCGCGTCACCTTCTCCCCCTATCTCACAGCACTGCGCGCCGAGATTCGCCGCATCACCGAGGAAAAAATCGCCAAGGAAAGCAAGGAGGCACAGTAAAATGAAAGATCTATCCCACAAGCTCCGGGTGGCACTGGTACAGGCTACCCCCGTCATGTTCAACAAGGACGCCACCATCGACAAGGTCTGCGCGCAGATCCGCGAGGCAGGCGAGAACGGGGCGGAGCTGATCGTGTTCCCTGAGTCCCTCATCCCCTGCTACCCCTACGGCCTCACCTACGGTTTCACCGTGGGCAGCCGCACCGAGAGCTGCCGCGATGACTGGAAGATCTACTATGATAACGCCGTCCTCTGCCCCAGCGATGACACCGACCGCATCGGCGCTGCCGCCCGTGAGGCGGGTGCTTATGTCTCCATCGGCTACACTGAGCGCGGCGCAAATAACGGCACCCTCTACTGCTCCAATATGATCTTCGGCCCCGACGGCAAGCTGCTGTGCAACCACCGCAAATTAAAGCCCACAGGTGCCGAGCGCATTGTGTGGGGCGATGCCGACCGCGACTATTTCCCCACGGTGGACTCCCCCTGGGGCACCATGGGCGCCTTGATCTGCTGGGAGA
Source organism: Oscillospiraceae bacterium (assembly GCA_017416445.1). GTDB lineage: Bacteria > Bacillota > Clostridia > Oscillospirales > Oscillospiraceae > Vescimonas. Next base: position 3,906 of record JAFQCJ010000056.1, read on the forward strand.
ACTATATGCCCCTCGCCCGTGTGGCCCTCTATCAAAAAGGCGTCTCCCTCTACCTCTGCCCCAACACCAACAATAATCCCGAGTGGCACGACACCATCAAACACATCGCCATTGAGGGAAAATGCTTCGTGTTCCATGTGAACCAGTACTTCACAAAGGATATGTATCCCACCGACTATCATGGCCCCGCTGTCGATGAAATTGCCCGTCTGCCCCAAGCCCCCTGCAATGGCGGCAGCGCCATCATCGACCCCTACGGCCACTATGTCACCCAGCCTGTGTGGGACTGCGAGACCATCATCTATGCCGATATCGACCCCGATGAGGCCGCCCGCGCCCGCATGGAGTTTGACCCCTGCGGTCACTACTCCCGCCCGGATGTGACGGAACTCATCATCCACGAAAAATAAGATTCTGCCTATCCCATAAAAGGAGGACAGCCTACAGGCTGTCCTCCTTTTGCACCTCTCTCCTCTCTGCGCCATAGTATGACCATAGTGAAACGAAACAAAAGGAGCGGGTAGTACAATGATGTTGATCGTAGCGCTGACAGCCTTCGCCGTAGGCGGTGCCACCATGGCCGGTGCGGCGGCGGGATATTGCTTCCGCGGGGCGGCGCGGCGCATTGGGGAGGGTCTGCTGCTCTCCTTCGCCGCAGGGATGATGCTCAGCGCCGCTGTGGCAGGACTCGTTCTCCCTGCGCTGGAGGGTGGCGGCGCATGGCGATTGCCTCTGGTCCTGGCAGGCATTGTCTGTGGCGGAGCCTTTTTGTGGCTGTTGGAACAGGGCACAGAGAGGTTGTCCGCTCCCCGGGAAAGCCATGGGGCATTACTCTTCCTTGCCGCCATTGCCGTTCACAACTTCCCTGAGGGCATTGCCGTAGGCGTAGGGTTTGGCAGCGGAAGTGTAACACAGGCGCTGGCTATTGCCGGCGGTATTGCGGCACAGAATGTCCCCGAGGGGATGGTGCTGCTGCCGCCTCTTCTCCGCTGCGGCATCCCACCGAAACGAGCGTTGTGGCTGGCCGTGGCAACAGGTATTCCCGAAATTATCGGCACATTCTTAGGGTTCGGCGCAGTGAATCTCTCTGCCACTGCTCTGCCCTTCGTCCTCGCCTTCGCAGGAGGGACGATGCTGTGGGTCATCTGTCGGGATATGCTGCCCCGGAACACTACGCAGCGGGACACGGTGGCACTGCTGCTGGGTTTCTGCTTCATGCTGGCTATTGATGTGCTGGTAGGATGAAGACTGTCGAACTTTGGCTCTTTTCTGCCAAAAGGGATAATAAAGTTGCGCCGAAGTTTGTGAACCCTCCCCATATCTTTTTGCCGCAGCAAGGCGTATAATAGTATCATCTCAGGAAAGGAGAAGCTGCAAATGATGGTACGCGCTGCAATGAACATCTGTCTGTCCATGTACTGCATGGGCATGGTTTGTTGCGCCAAAAAACATCATCACACAGCTTCTCATGCTGCATAACTTCGGCAGCATCGCAGTGTTTTACTCAGGAGCGTGTGACAGTATGCACACGCTCCTGTTTTTATTTTTTCTAAGAAAGGAAGTCACACCATGTCTCTTTATCGCTCTGTGGATGCACTGGTAGGCAACACACCCACGCTGCTGCTGGAACGCTACGGTGCCTATCGAAAACTCAACGCAACCCTCCTTGCCAAGCTGGAGTGTTGTAACATTGCCGGCAGCGCCAAAGACCGTGTGGCTTTAGAAATGCTGCAGCAGGCCGAGGAGAGCGGTGCGCTGCAAAGCGGCGGCACCATCATCGAGCCCACCTCCGGCAACACCGGCATCGGCCTTGCGGCAATGGCGATGCCCCGTGGTTATCGCGTGATACTGACGATGCCGGAGAGCATGAGTGCCGAGCGACAGGCGCTCCTGCGGGCCTACGGTGCAGAGTTGGTGCTCACCGATGCCGCAGGCGGAATGGCCGCCGCCATGGAAAAGGCCGAAGAACTCCACCGCACCATCCCCGGCAGCATAATCGCCGGTCAGTTCGAGAATCCCGCCAATCCCGAGGCGCACTATAAGACCACCGGCCCCGAGATCTGGCGTGACACCAACGGAGCAGTAGACATCTTTGTCGCCGGTGTGGGTACCGGCGGCACCATCAGCGGTGTGGGCCGCTATCTCAAGGAGAAGAATCCCCACATCCGCATTGTGGCGGTGGAACCGGCCGCCTCTCCCCTGCTCTCCGGTGGTATGGCAGGCCCCCATGGCCTGCAGGGTATCGGTGCCAACTTTGTGCCCGGCAACTACGATGCCGACCTGGTGGATGAGATCATCACCATTACAGAAAACGAGGCGTATTTTGCCGCACGGTGCCTTGCCCGCACCGAAGGCGTGCTGGTGGGCATCACCTCCGGCGCTGCACTCCGTGCCGCCGAGATACTGGCACAGCGCCCCGAACACCACGGAAAAACCATTGTTGCGCTCCTGCCGGATGACGGCGGACGCTATCTCTCCACACCACTGTGGAATCAGGAGGACTGAGTTATGTACGCTGATCATATCTGCAAATCTGCCCGTGCCATTGCTGAGAACATGGCCGAGGCGTCTCTTCCCATGTACGGCAGCCGCCTGCGCCTGCCTGACCGCAAGGCTATCATTGCCCTGCTGAAGGAGATCCGCCAACTGATGTTTCCCGCCTATTTTGGCGACAGCGCCTTGATGACACTGGATGCCAAGGACTATGCCGCGCTGTATCTTGAGCGGATTGAGACGAATCTGACCAAGCAGCTGATGCTGGCCCTGCCCGGTGCCGAAACACATCGGGCCGCCGAGATCGCGCGAAAAGTGACAGAGCAGCTGCCTGAAGTACAGCGGCAGCTCCTCACCGACATTGATGCCATTTTCGACGGCGATCCCGCCGCACAGAACCGTGAGGAGGTGGCCTTCGCCTATCCCGGTCTGTTCGCCATTTTCGCCTATCGCGTAGCACATCTTCTCTATCTTGAGTCGGTACCCATGATCCCCCGCATGATGACGGAGTATGCCCACAGCCGCACCGGTATTGACATCCACCCCGGCGCGGAGATCGGCAGCTACTTCTTCATTGACCACGGCACCGGCATTGTCATCGGTGAAACCACTGTCATCGGCGATCATGTGAAAGTCTATCAGGGTGTGACGCTGGGTGCCCTCAGTCCCCGCGGCGGTCGCCGCAACTCCCATGGCAAGCGTCATCCCACTGTCAGTGATGGTGCCACGATCTACTCCGGCGCCTCCATCTTCGGCGGTGAGACCGTTATCGGTGAGCGCTCTGTGGTGGGATCCAACGCCTTTCTCACCGGCTCGGTGGATGCAGACATGCGCGTAGTGATCCAGCCCCCTGAGATTAAAGTAAAGAACAAATAAAACAAAAAAGTATACAAAAGTGAGGAACATAACAATGGAACACAAACCTACTCCCAAGGCCGTAGCCTTGATCCCCATTATGGTCTTTTTGATCCTGTATCTGGGCCTGGGTCTTATTTTCGAGTATGCGCTCCGCATTCCCATGGGCTTTTATAACATCCCCATCGTGGTGGCATTTCTCGTTGCCGTACTGGTGGCCTGCCTGCAGAACCGCGCCGTCAGCTTTAATGATAAGCTGGTGCTGATGGCAAAGGGTGTGGGCGACCCCAACATTATGACCATGATTCTCATCTTCATGGCTGCCGGTATCTTCGTGGGCGTCACCGGCCGCTCCAGCGCCGAGGCTGCCGCCTACTTCCTGCTGAACATTGCCCCCGCCAAGCTGGCGGTTGCCGTGTTGTTCGTGGTGGCCTGCTTCATCTCTATGGCAATGGGTACTTCTGTGGGTACTATCACGCTCATTGCGCCCATCGCTGTTGCCGTAGCTGCTGATTCCGGCTTCTCCCTGCCCCTGTGCGTTGCCTCCGTGGTGGGCGGCGCCATGTTCGGTGACAACCTCTCCTTCATTTCCGACACTACCATCGCCGCCTGCTCTACCCAGGGCTGCGAGATGAAGGATAAGTTCCGCGCCAACTTCAAAATCGCCCTCCCCGCCGCGTTGGCTGCACTGGTCATCATCCTGCTGATCTCCATCGGCACCGATGTTAATGCTGTGCCCAACGGTGATCACAATCTGGTGCTGCTGATCCCCTATGTGCTGGTGCTTATCGGCGGCATCGTGGGTCTGAATGTGTTCGTGGTGCTGCTGGTGGGCATCGTCTCCGGTGCGCTCATCACGCTCCTCACCGGTCAGGTGACGGCTCTTGACCTGCTGGCCAACATGGGCAGCGGCGTCAGCGGTATGTTCGAGACGGTGATGGTCACCATTCTTGTCTCTGCCCTGTGTGGTCTTATTCGTGCCTACGGCGGCTTTGAGTCCCTGCTGCAGTTTATCCGCCGTCTCTTTAAGGGCCACCGTGGCGGCCAGCTGGGTGTGGGTCTGCTGGTGGGCGTCATGGACATCGCCACCGCCAACAACACCGTGGCCATCGTCATGGCCGGTCCCATCGCCAAGGAGATCAGCGAGGAATATGGTATCGAGCCGAAGCGCGCCGCCTCCCTGTTGGACACCTTCTCCTGCATCTTCCAGGGCATTATCCCCTATGGTGCCCAGATGCTGGTGGCCATCTCTGCCTGCGCCACTCTTGGCCATACCATCTCTGCCTTTGAGATCATCCCCCTGCTGTTCTACCCCTTCCTGCTGGCAGTAAGCAGCGTGCTGTTTATCATCTTTACCAAGAAGAGCAAGTAACCATGCAACAAAAAAGAACGCATCCAACAGATGCGTTCTTTTTTATTCCTCTTCCACTGCCAGCGGGCGGAAAAATTTCATCATCATCTCCGTGTTGTCCTCTACATAGCTGTTGAATGTCACCACGCAGATATAACTTCCCCTTTGGAGACACAGCTGCAGGGAGTGGAGCGGTACATCACCGTAGTATCCCTTAAGGCGCACGATCTCGCAGGTCTCTTCTAAAAACTGCACCTGCTCTCGCAAGGTCTCCACCTCGGTAATGCCCATGGAGCGATATACTTTCTCCAGCTCTTCCCTGGCAAGGTCTGTAAAGGCCGCGATATCCATCTCCTGTGCCGCCAGATCAAACTTTGTCACCATCACATTGATGGTCTGCAATCCGTCGGCAGTCATCACATACATATCCTGTACCTGTCCGCCGTCATTCAAGTGGGCGGTAAGGCGCTGAGACAGAGTCTGCTCCTCCTGCTCTGCCGATACAGGCGGTACCTCTCCCAGCTGCAGCAGTTCAGCCTCCGTCAAATAGTTCCAATCGGCAGGGGCAATACATTTGATGCCAAGGTCGGCGTTTTCATAGGTGTTGCCGGATACATGGCCGGGGGTAAACAGTTCTTCTTTCCCTCCGCAGCCTGCCAGCGACAGTACCGTTAACAGCACCAAGCACAGCGCTGAAATTTTCTTTTTCATAGAGAATTCTCCTCTTTTTCCCGCTACAGCCGCAGGTCACGACCGGCACTGCGGGTATGGGCGGCCATGGCGGCGCGGGCGGCACGGCTGTCACCGCGACGCACAGCCTCCAGGATCTGGCGATGCTGGGTGACGATGTAGTGGCACATGGTCTGCCGCTCATCGGGGGACAGGGTCTGCATCTTCTGGTGCAGGCTCTCCCTCTCCACACCGGCCAACACCTCGGTGACGATCACCGCCACCTGATTGTCACTGGCACGAGCCAATGTGCTGTGGAACAGCACATCCAGCTCCACGAATTGTTCAAAGTTCTCCATCACCCGCTCCTGTTGGGCGACACATTCCTCAAGAGCGGCCACATCCTCTGCCGTGGCGCGCTTGGCAGCCCATCCGGCAATAGTGGCATCGTTGCTTTGGCGGTATTCGCTCAGTTCCCTCAGCGTCACACCACCGAGGCGAATAATATCCTGCAGGGGTTCCTCGGCCGCCTGCAAAGAGGGCTGACACACCACTGCACCACTGGTACCCTGTGCCGTGGTAATGTATCCACCCTGCTCTAAGCGTCTCAGCGCCTCGCGGATGGTGGGCCGGCTGCGCTGCAGCTCCACCATTAAGGCGCGCTCGGAGGGCAGGCGGTCACCGGGCGTCAGCTCGCCGGAGAGAATGCGCTCACGGAGAATATCATAGATCTCCTCAGCCGCTCTTTTTCCGGCAGAGGGTGCTTGCGCTGTCATGTTTGCTTTTTCGGGCATCCCGGTCACCTCCCTTAATTTTTCAGATGCTCATATAATAAGTTCGCTGCGGCAGAGCGCAGAAGCGCTCTGCCGCAGAAGAATCTTTACTTATCTGCCTTACTTAGCAGCCTTGGCAGCCTTGATGGACTCGATCAGCTCGGGCACGACCTTGAACAGATCGCCCACGATGCCGTAGTCTGCCACCTCGAAGATGGGGGCGGACTCGTTCTTGTTCACAGCGATGATGCACTCGGAATCCTGCATACCAGCCTTGTGCTGGATAGCACCGGAGATACCCAGCGCAACATAGACCTTGGGATGCACCGTCTTACCGGTCTGGCCGACCTGATGGTCAGCGCTGATCCAACCGGCGTCAACGCAGGCACGGGAGGAGCCAACGACACCGCCCAGAACCTCTGCCAGCTCC
>JAFQCJ010000057.1 GCA_017416445.1 Oscillospiraceae bacterium
CGACGAGCGAGAACCTTACGGCCGTTGCTGGTAGCCATTCTCTTACGGAAACCGTGCACCTTGGAGCGCTGACGCTTCTTGGGCTGATAGGTACGGAACATAGCATGACACCTCCATTAATAAAAATAAATCTGCTCCCGATTGTTTCACGGGGCATACTCGACAGCAGACAAGGATTGTCCGCCGCAGTCGACAATTCATATACGCCTTCTTCATCGGAGAAAGGCGTGCCCTTCATTATAACCAACAACTCTCCATTTTGTCAACAAAAACTTCATTTTTCCTCTGTACTTTCTACACTTATTCTAATAATAAGTGTAGACTTTTTCCACAGCTTTTGGTATAATCTTATCTGAGAAAGTATGCCCGATAGAGAAAAAGCAGCAGAAAGGGAGTGGACGGATGAACTCACTGTCCGATGTGTGGAAGATACTATTGGAACGGCTGAAGCAGGATCTTTCCCCTATCACCATCAACGCCTGGTTTGACGAGGTGAAAGTGGTGACCATGGAGGATTCGGCTCTTGTGCTGCATTGCAGCAGTCCCTTTAAAAAAGAAATTATCGAAAAGCGCTTTACTGGTCAGATCAAGGATGCCCTGCGGGATATCTTCTCTGCCGATCTGGAAGTAAAGATTTTGGATGATGAACAGCTGGAGGTTTATCACGGTGTTCGTCCGGATCATCCCGATATTCCCGGTGAAAACGATGCCTTCACTTTTGAAACCTTTGTGGTGGGTCCTCAGACAAAGATGGCTTATGCTGCAGCCCGCAGTGTGTCGGAAAAACCGGCGGGTAAGTTCAATCCCCTGTTTATCTACGGTGACAGCGGGCTGGGAAAAACCCACCTTCTCCACGCCATCGCCCGTCAGACAAAGCGTCTGCGGCCTGAGAGTAAGATTATTCTCGTAAACGGCGAAGTCTTTACCAACGAACTCATTGACGCCATTCGTGGAGGAACCACTGCCGATTTCCGCGATAAATATCGTCAAAAAGATCTGCTGTTGGTAGACGATATTCAGTTCATCGCCGGCAAACAGCAAACACAGGAGGAGTTCTTCCATACCTTCAATGCACTTTATGAATCGGGACATCAGATCGTTCTCACCTCTGACCGTCCTCCTAAGGAGATGACACAACTGGAGGATCGCCTCCGCACCCGTTTCGAGTGGGGTTTGATGGTAGATGTAGAACCACCGGACTACGAGACCCGTCTGGCCATCATCCGCAATAAGGCAGTATTGCTGGGCCTTAATCTTCCCGATCGTATTACCACGCTGATCGCGGAGAACATCACCGCCAATGTCCGTCAGATTGAAGGTGCACTGAACAAGGTCCTGGCTTACCGCGATTTGATCGGTGCTATGGATGAAGAAGCCATTATCGATGCCATTAAAGATGAATTGAAGAGTTCTTCGGAATATGTTCCCTCAGAAGAAAACATCGCCGAGTACATTGCAAAATTCTTTAATTTGGAGTTGGATGTACTCCGTGGTAACGGACAGGGCCGCGAGGTGACCCATGCCCGACAGATTGCCATGTATCTTATTCGTCGCCTTCGTGGTACATCTTTGAAAGACATCGGTAAGTATTTTGAAGGCCGCGACCATACTACGGTACTCTACAGTCTCAAGCAGGTGGAGAAAAAGATGCGCAGCGATCCTGCCTTTGCCGAAACGGTAAAGGAGATCACTACCAATATCAATTCTAAAACCTGATTTCACATTTTTTGTGGAATTCACATGGATATTCTGTGGAAGATTCAGTTTCTTCCCTTTCTGTGTGAAAAAAGCAGAAAAAAGAAAGAAAGAGATGTGAAAGAGAAAACCGCATAAAATAAGGCTTTTTCTTCCTTTTCCACTTCTTTTTTCCCTACGGCTACTGTGACGAATAAAATAGTTTAGTATATGCTGTGGCACAGAGAAATATGCCACTGATTCTTAAAAAGAGAGGAAAACAATATGCTGAAATTTTCCTGTGAAAAAACATTACTGCAACAGGCAGTTTCCGCGGCCTCCCGCGCTGTTGCCTCCAAAAGCTCCATTCCTGCTCTGGAGGGCATTCTTATGGAGGGCGACATGAATTTGGTTTTGTCGGGCTATAACATGCAGACAGGAATCCGTACCGCCATTGAGGCACAGATTCATGAAGCAGGTCGCATTGTGCTCAATGCCAAGCTTTTTGGTGACATTATCCGGAAGATGCCCGATGATGTGATCGTTTTCTCTGCCGATGAAAAGCTGGTGGTCCATCTCAGCTGCGGCGATGCCAGCTTTGATATTCTTGGTCTCAGTGCTGAGGACTATCCCGAACTGCCGGAAGTGGACGATCAGTTCTCGGTGGCACTGGAGCAGCGTACCCTGAGAGCCATGATTTCTCAGACCGCTTTCGCCGTGTCCACCAATGAGAGCCGCCCTGTGCATACCGGTTCTCTGTTTGAAATTGATGATAACGGTCTTACAATGGTATCGGTGGATGGTTTCCGTCTGGCGCTGCGTCGTGAGCCGTTGGAGCGTATGGATGGCGGCGCTTTCCGTTTTGTCGCTCCCGGCAGTGCCCTTCGTGAAGTGGAAAGCATCTGCTCCGATTCGGATGATCTTATCACTGTTACACAGGGCAAGCGCCATCTTCTTTTTGAGGCAGGTGCCACGCAGCTGATCTGCCGTCGTCTTGAGGGTGATTTTCTGGATTATAAGAATGCCATTCCCCGGTCCAATCCCATTGCATTGGAGGTGGAGTGCAGTGCCCTGCTCCAGAGTCTCGACCGCGTCAGTGTGGTGATCAGCGAAAAATTGAAGAGCCCCGTAAAGTGCGTATTTGATGATGAGCGGGTATTTCTCTCTGCCAAGACCGGAAATGGCGAGGCAAAGGATATCTGCTACATAAAGGGTGACGGCAAGGGTCTGGAGATCGGCTTTAATAACCGGTATCTAATGGATGCTCTTCGTTATGCTCCTTCCGACAAGGTGCGGATGGAACTGAACACCGGTATTTCTCCCTGTATCATCACTCCCACCGATGGCAGCGACAACTTCCTGTATATGGTGCTGCCTGTCCGCCTGAAGGTACAGTAAAGATATGAAAAAACAAAATATTACCATTACAACTGAATTTATCAAACTGCAGGATCTGCTTAAATTTGCCTCTTTGGTAGGAACTGGCGGTGAAGCAAAGGTTCTGATTCAGGAGGGTGCTGTTTCTGTCAATGACGAGATCTGCACCCAGCGCGGCAAAAAAATTCGCCCCGGCGATGAAGTTCAGATTGCCGACATCGTATTGACAGTAAAATATGCGGATTGACGGCTTGTTGCTGGAGGGTTTTCGTAACTACGAACGCCAACAGCTGATTTTCAACGAGGACTGCAATGTCATCTACGGCGAAAATGCACAGGGAAAAACCAATCTTCTTGAGGCTATTGGTTATCTTTCCTGTGGTAAGTCACCCCGTACCCATGCTGACCGTGAATTGATTGGTTTTGACAAGGAAACTGCAGTGATTGAGGGAAGAATCTATTCCCGTGACCGCGATTTTACTACGAGGATAGAGCTGCAGCGGGGAAAAAAGCGCAAGATGACCATCAACGGTGTCACGGCAAAAAATGCCGCTTCCCTTTCGGATGTGCTGCACACGGTGTTCTTCGCACCGGAGGATTTGTTTCTCATCCGTGAGGGCGCTGCTGCCCGCCGTCGTTTTATGGACAATTCCCTGTGTCAACTGCGTCCCCGTTATGCTGCGGCCTTAGCAGAATATACGAAACTCTATGAACACAAGACCCGTATTTTACGGGACAGTGAAGAGTTTCCTGCTCTGTTGGATACGCTGCCGGAGTTCAACGAGCGGCTCTGCCAGACAGGAGCAGTGCTGATCCATTATCGTGCCCAGTTTTGTGAAAGACTGGCAGAATATGCTGCCCAGGCACACGGTGAGTGCAGCGGCGGCCGGGAAGAACTGCGGCTGTATTATAAGACTGTAAAAACAGTGGAGAACCCGGAGGGTGACACCGCTGCCATCTGTGAGGCGCTTCGTCAGCATCAGGCAGCACACTACCATGCAGAATTGGCCTCACGCCTCTGTCTCAGCGGACCTCATAAGGATGACCTTGAGGTAGAGGTCAACGGACAGAGTGCCCGCCAGTTTTGCTCACAGGGACAGGTGCGGACTGCCGCATTGGCACTGAAGCTGGCGGAGCGGGAGATTCACAAGAATACTTTTGGTGAATATCCTGTGATGCTGTTGGACGATGTGCTCTCAGAGCTGGATCCGCGGCGGCAGGAATATGTATTAAATCGCATTGCCGGCGGACAGGTGTTTATCACCTGCTGTGAAAGCGACCGTCTGGCAACACTATTAAAGGGAAAAGTCTTTCACATTCACGGCGGGGAGGTTGTGTGATGGGCTATCTGCACATCGGCAAAAATGTCACGGTAGAGAAAAACCGTATTATTGGCATTTTTGATCTTGATAACACCACGGAATCAAAACATACCCGCCTCTTTCTGGCACAAGCCGAGGAAGAAGGTCAGGTCATCACCTGCTGCGACGATATTCCCAAGTCGTTTTTGTTGTGTGACCACCCTTATCATGATCAAATCGTCTATCTCTCGCAGCTGACGCCTGCTACACTGCACAAGCGCGCCGAGAATTGGGACGAGGAGTAAAGGAGCAAACACTATGTCTGAAATGGAACGCAATACAGCGGTAAATACGGAGTATGGCGGTGCCGAAATCCAGGTGCTGGAGGGACTGGAGGCTGTTCGTAAGCGCCCCGGTATGTATATTGGCTCTACCAGTGCCTCAGGTCTGCATCATCTTGTTTATGAAATCGTTGACAACGCCATCGACGAGGCACTGGCCGGCCACTGCACCGAGATCCATGTCACCATCAACGAGGGAAACAGCATCACTGTCCGGGATAACGGACGCGGTATCCCTGTAGATATTCAGCCCCAGACAGGCCGTCCTGCCCTTGAGGTGGTCTTTACGGTACTGCACGCAGGCGGTAAGTTCGGCGGCGGCGGTTATAAAGTCTCCGGTGGTCTTCACGGCGTAGGTGCCAGCGTGGTCAACGCCCTTTCCGAATGGCTGACAGTACAGGTGCGCAAGGAGGGCAAGATCCATGAGATGTCCTTCTCCCGGGGCAACATCACCAAGGAAATTGCTGTTGTAGGCGACACAGACACCACAGGTACCACTGTTACTTTTATGCCCGATGCGGAGATGTTTGACACGGTGGAGTACGACTATGAGACGCTCCATACCCGTATGCGGGAGCAGGCCTTTTTGAACGCCGGACTGCGTATTACCATTGAGGACAAGCGCAGCGGTCGTGAGCAGAGCCATACCATGTGCTACGAAGGCGGTATCCGGGAGTTTGTTACCTATATCAACAAAAATAAAACAGCCCTCCATGAAGAGGTGATCTTTGTTTCCGGTGCCAAGGGCGACTCCACTGCCGAGATCGCACTGCAGTATCACGACGGATACAATGAGACCATTGTCTCTTTTGCCAATGACATCAATACCCCTGAGGGCGGTATGCACGAGACGGGCTTTAAGGCTGCCCTGACCCGCGTGCTGAATAGCTATGGCCTCAAATACGGCATGATTAAGGAAAATGACAAAGTCAGCGGCGATGATTGCCGCGAGGGTATCACTGCCGTGATTTCTGTCAAGCTTACCGAGGCACAGTTCGAGGGCCAGACCAAGGCCAAGCTGGGCAACGCCCACATCCGTACTTTGGTGGATAATCTGATTTCCGACCAGCTGATGGCCTACATGGAGGAGCATCCGCAGGTGGCCCGCATGATCCTTGACAAAGCCCTTACAGCCAACCGCGCCCGTGAGGCGGCGCGCCGCGCCCGGGAATCTATCCGCCGTAAGAGCGCACTTGGCGGTGCCGCCATGCCCGATAAGCTCCGTGATTGCAACGAGAATAACCCTGAACTTACCGAGCTTTATATCGTTGAGGGCGATTCTGCCGGCGGCAGTGCCACCGATGGCCGTGACTCCCGCTTTCAGGCGATTCTCCCCCTGTGGGGCAAGATGCTGAATGTAGAAAGAGTTCGTGCCGATAAGATCTATGGCAACGATAAACTCCAGCCTGTTATCGTGGCACTGGGTGCCGGTCTCGGCGAGGAGTTTGATGTCAATAAGCTGCGCTATCACAAGGTGATCATCATGGCCGATGCCGATGTGGACGGAAGCCATATCCGTACGCTGCTGCTGACTTTCTTCTTCCGCTATATGCGCCCCCTTCTGGAGCAGGGCTATGTCTACGCCGCTGTGCCGCCTCTGTATAAGCTGACGCGGGGAAAGACGACCCGTGTGGCCTTCTCCGATGAAGAGCGGGATCGTGTCAGCGCTGAGATGCGTGGAGATAACCTCAACGCCAAGGTGGACATCTCCCGCTTTAAGGGCCTCGGTGAAATGGATCCCTCGGAACTGTGGGAGACCACCATGGATCCTACTACCCGGACGCTTAAGCAGATCACACTGGAGGATGCCATCCGCGCCGACGAGACCTTCACGGTGCTGATGGGTGAGAAGGTGGAACCCCGTAAGGCTTTCATTGAAGAGAAGGCCAAGTACGCGGTCAATCTTGACTTTTAAGAAAGGAGGTCACCGAAAATGGCACATAAGAATGTGGATTACGATCCCGAAACATTGCGCTATCCCGACCAGAAAATCGTCAAAAGCGAGCTGGTCAAGGAGATGGAGACCTCCTATATTGAATATGCTATGTCCGTCATCGTGGGCCGCGCTCTGCCCGATGTCCGCGATGGCTTGAAGCCCGTTCACCGCCGTATTCTCTATACCATGCACGAGGACGGCCTCACCCATGACAAGCCCCATCGCAAGAGCGTGACGGCTGTCGGTGATGTGCTGGGTCGGTATCATCCCCATGGTGATGCCAGCGTGTACGATGCTCTGGTGCGTCTGGCACAGAGCTTCTCCATGCGCTACCAGCTTATTGACGGTCACGGTAACTTCGGTACCGTGGACGGCGATCCCCCTGCTGCTTATCGTTATACTGAGGCACGCATGGCCAAGATGGCCGGGGAGATGCTCCGGGACATTGAAAAGGACACGGTGGATTGGGATCCCAACTTCGATGAAACCCGCAAAGAACCCCGTGTGCTGCCTGCCCGCTTCCCCAACCTACTGGTGAACGGTTCCAGCGGTATCGCCGTGGGTATGGCTACCAACATCCCCCCTCACAACCTCACCGAGGTCATCAACGCCTGTATCTGTGTACTGGAGAATCCCGAGGCCACGCTGTATGATTTGATGCAGCATGTGACAGGTCCCGACTTCCCCACCAAGGGTATCATTATGGGTCGCAGCGGCATTCGGGCTGCTTATGCCACCGGCCGGGGAAAGGTGATCCTCCGTGCCCGCACGGAGTTTGAAGAGGTGCAGGGCCGCACCCGTATCATCGTCTCCGAGCTTCCCTATCAGGTCAATAAACGCATGCTCATCAAGAACATGGCCGATCAGGTGAACGACAAGCGCCTGGAGGGTATCAGCAACATCACCGACCAGACGGATCGCAGCGGTATGCGCATCGTCATCGACCTCAAGCGTGATGCCAATCCTCAGGTGGTGTTGAATCGTCTCTTTGCTCAGACCCAGATGCAGACCAGCTTTGCCATCAATATGCTGGCGCTGGTGGACGATCAGAAACAGCCCAAGATCCTGTCCCTGCGGCATATTATTGATGAATATCTGGCCTTCCAGCTGCAGATTATCACCCGCCGCACCCAGTACGATTTGAAAAAAGCCCGTGAGCGCGAGCATCTGCTGCAGGGCCTGCTGATTGCACAGGATAATATCGACGAAGTCATCAAGATCATCCGTACCAGTTACGACGATGCCAAGGATAATCTGATGGTTCGCTTTAACCTCTCTGAAGTACAGGCACAGGCCATCTGTGATATGCGCCTCATCGCATTGCAGGGCCTTAACCGTGAGAAGCTGCAGAACGAGTATGACGAACTGGAAAAGCGTATCGCTTACTATGTAGAGCTCCTTGGCAGTGAGACTATGCTTCGCGGCGTGCTGAAAGAGGAACTGACGGAGATCCGCGACAAGTACGGAGATGAGCGCAAAACAGAGATCCAGGATGTGGAAGATGACATTGACATCGAGGATCTGATTGAAGAGGAGCAGTGTGTCTTTACCCTCACCAAGAACGGCTATATCAAGCGTACACCTGTCAGTGAATACACTGCGCAGTCCAAGGGTGGACAGGGTAAGAAGGGAATCACCACTCGGGACGAGGATTATGTCTGTGATGTGTTTACCGCCTCTACCCACGACAGTATCCTGTTCTTTACCGATACGGGTAAGGTTTACCGCAAGAAGGGCTATCAGATCCCTGAGAGCGGCCGCGCCGCCCGCGGTATCGCCGTGGTAAATATTATTCAGATCGATCCCGATGAGCGGGTACAGGCCATGCTCCACTTCCGTCAGAGCGACACCAACGAGGATGAAGTGGGTGCGCTGCGGTTGACCATGGTGACACGAAACGGTACTGTCAAGCGTGTGGCTGTCAGTGCGTTCCGTAATATCCGCCAGAACGGCCTCCGTGCGCTGCGCCTCGACGAGGGGGACAGCCTTGTGAGTGTTATCGAGACAGATGGTCAGCAGAATATTCTCATTGCCACCCATGACGGTATGGCGGTGTGCTTCGACGAGAACGATGTCCGCACCATGGGCCGTGATGCCGTGGGCGTCCGCGGTATCCGCCTCCGGGAGGGGGACTATGTCATCGGTGCGGCAAGGGCTGCCGAGGGTAAGTTCGTACTCTCTGTCACTGAGCGCGGTTTCGGTAAGCAGACGGCGGTGGAGGAGTACCGCATTACCAATCGTGGCGGAATCGGCATTAAGAACTATATGGTCACCGACAAAACCGGCGGCGTCATCGGCATGCAGATCGTGGACGGCAGCGAGGATATGCTGCTCATTACAGAATCTGGTGTCATGATCCGTACGGCGGTGGGCAATGTCCGCACTGCAGGCCGTGCCACACAGGGTGTTATCGTCATGCGCTTCAAAGAGGGAGGGGACCGGGTCATTGCCATGGCTCTTACCGAAAAGGAAGAAGCTGAGGGTGAGGACGAGAATAAAGGAGAATAAACTATGGGAAAACGGCGTGAAGCCCAGCTGAAACTGACACGCTGGCAGTACTTTACAAAAAATCTCTATAACAATACCGCCACCAAGACCCGCTTTTCTTACAATAAGGTGGTCTATCTCAAGTCTGAGAAACTGATGGATATCGAGGCTCGCAGCAATCGCATCAATGTCCTTTTGCTGTTGGCGCTGGTGGTGATGTTCATTCTGACTTCCAAGATCCAAAATGTTTGGATCGTCATTGCCTACTTGCTGCTGGTGGTGGCAGGACAGATCGTGCGTCTTTGCATGCTGCCCAAGGACATTCAGTCCCATCTGACGGACTCGGGCTACCGTGAGCGATGAGCAAGGTGGAACTACAGCCTATCGCCCACATTGTCACGCCCTTTAAAGAGAAGTTTGGCGTGCCGCGGCAGAGCGGGTTGGTGGATACAGCTGCACAAATCGTTTTTGAACCACTTTATCGCAGTGCCGAAGCGGTGCGAGGTATGGAGGGATTTTCCCACCTGTGGCTCATCTGGCATATTGACCGCAACGGCCCAAAGTGGTCACCCACGGTGCGTCCGCCCCGTTTGGGTGGTAATCGCCGCCTTGGCGTGTTTGCCACCCGCTCTCCCTTCCGGCCCAATCCCTTAGGATTAAGCTGTGTAGAACTGGCGAAAGTGGATTACGATGCCCCCAATGGTCCTGTGATCCATGTTCGCGGTGCAGATCTGGTGGACGGTACCCCTATTTTCGATATCAAGCCCTATGTCCCGTACTGTGATGCACACACCGATGCCCGCGGCGGTTTCACCGATGAGCAGGCGTTTTCCGCGCTGCAGGTGGACTTCCCCCCTGCCCTGCTGGAAAAAGTTCCTGCAGCGCTGAGGGAGAGTCTGATTGCCACTCTGGCAGGTGACCCCCGACCTCAGTATCAGGACGATCCTGCACGGGTGTACGGACTTCGTTTCGGAGGGCAGAATGTGCGCTTTCGGGTAGCGGATGGTGTTGCGACCGTGGTGGAGGTGGAAAGAGCATGAAGAAAGTTACCATCTATACCGATGGAGCTTGCTCCGGCAATCCCGGCCCCGGAGGATGGGGCGCCATTCTGGAGTGGAACGGCATTGAGAAGGAACTTCACGGCGGCGAGAACCCCACTACCAACAACCGCATGGAGCTGACGGCGGTGATCGTGGCACTGGAGACACTGAAGGAGAGCTGCATCGTAGAACTCTACAGCGACTCGAAGTATGTCATTGATGCCCTCACCAAGGGATGGCTGGAGAGCTGGCGGAAAAATGGCTGGCGTAAGGCGGATAAAAAACAGGTATTGAACATTGATCTGTGGGAGCGGTTACTGCCCCAGCTGCAGCGACACGAGATGCACTATCACTGGGTCAAAGGACATGCTGAGAACGAAAAAAACAACCGCTGCGATCAAATGGCGGTAGAAGAGAGTAAGAAATTCTGATCGTTTACAAATTGTTCACGACCAATTCAAGATTCCGAAAAAATTCTGGGGTAAGATAACATCATCCAAAGGATATCCATTCCTTATGTGATTTCTCTCTCTCCTAACAACACACAAGAAAAAGCACCCTCTTCAAGAGGGTGCTTTTTCTGTTTATTTTTGTTCCAGCGAATTACTGACCGCTTCGTCCAACTTCACCGCACCGTAGAGATTTTTAGCGCTGCAGCCTGCCCGTCCACCGCCTGCACAGGCGCAGGCACAGGCACAAGCACAGGAACTGGCACAGGCACAGTGGCCGCCGCCACCGAAGCCACCACCGCCAAAACCGCCTCCGCGGCTGCCGCCGCCAAATCCTCCGCCACCGCTGCGGGTGGGAGGTTTGGGCCGATGTTTGGTACCCACCGATCCCGGGCGCGGCCGTCCATCGCGGCCCATGGGATACCAGAGTCCGTGATAAAGAACATACCGTGTACCAAAGCCGCCGGCATAACCATCGCCACTAAGAGCGTGCCGGATAATAATCACAAGCACGATGATGAAAATTACCAGAAAAATTTCGCCGATGTCCTCGGTGTGATCTTCCTCATAATAGTAATCATCCTCCCAGTAGGAATCATCCCAGTCGTCATAGGTGGGCATATTCTCGACGCTGTTTTCCCAGTAAAGTTCCGTAGGCCAAGAGGGATACTGGGCCGTAATGGTCATGGTAGCACCGTGGGACAGGTTTTCTCCCGTCATACGGAAACCGCCATCGGCCAGAGGCTCGGTGACCATCGCTCCCTCGCCGCCGCTATAGAAGGGGTAAAATTCACCTTCTGCTCCTGCAACACCATTCCAAGTGAGGGTCATGAGGCCGATCTTTGCCTCATCGAACCAGCCGGGGGTATAGTCGTAGCTGACCATAGTGCCGTCTACAAGGCGGTACATATACTCCTGCACCCAGGAGTAGGCGAACTCGAATGTCTCGCCATCGTCATAACCACGGTCAAGATAGACATACATGAAGGAATTATCGTAAGCGAGGGAGTCGATATTGTCCGTCAGTGCTGTTTCTTCACGGATAGAGCCGTTGGGGATGCCGATCTGCAGCCATTCTACTGGGCCTTCCTCCAGTACTGTCCAGCGAAACCGCGCCTCTATGTGGAGACTGCCGTCCTCTGTGTTGGGGGTAACCGTGACATGGTATTCGTCAATATAGTCCCAATCCCCTGCAAAGACAGTGGTGGACGATACGCCAAGAATCAGCAGACAGAGACACACTATGGTAAGGAACTTTTTCATGCCTCCACCTCCCTGTTGCCGCTGCGCAGCTGGCAGATGTGCTCCATTTTGGCACTCTCGCTGCGGATGGTTTTGCAGACTTCGCCTTCCCAAATGGCTTTCCACTCGTCTGTCAGGAGATTCCCCAGTGTCACACCGCCCAACCAGCTTTGACAGGGAACTACCGTGCCGTCAGGAGTAAGTGCCATATTGGACAGACACGCGCCGCAGCTGGGCACGAGGTGAAGTCCCATTTTGTGGAGGGACTCTTCCCTGAGCCAGCCCGGGGAGGTGAAATCCATCTCCATACCGAGACCGTGGGCCACAGCTGCGGCCTCGGAGAGAATCTTTTCCAACGCCTCAGAACAGAGGGCTGTAGCGCGGCTTTCTTCTTCCTCTGCTGCACCGGAGGGAATGAGACCCGAGCAAGTTACATACCGCACACCCAGGGAGTGGACAAACCGCAGAGTTTCGGCATAATCGGTATTTACAGAGCAAAGAGGCGTGTTCACCGACACAATCAGCCCCGCCTCCACAGCGTTACGGATACCCGCTACGGTATCATCAAAGCCCTCTGTTCCCACAAGGGTGTTGTGGATGGCGCGATCGGCACTGTAGAGGGTCACCTGTACGCTGTCAAGGCTGGCCTCGTAGAGATCATGGCACAGCTGAGGAGTCAAGAGCCGCCCGTTGGTATTGAGTCGGGTAACGAACCAGGCGGCTTCGCTGATCAATTCCACCAGGTCCTTCCGCAGTGTCGGTTCGCCGCCGGTGAAGGTCACCTGAGGAATGTTGGCCTCCCGGAGTTTTGTAAGGAGGGTTTTCCACGCCTCTGTGGAAAGCTCGGATACCTCACCCATTGGCTGCCCCGCAGCGTAGCAGTGGAGACACTTTTGATTGCAGTGCCAGCAGCCCTCCTTCGTCATGGCAGAAACCATGATGTCCATGCGGTGGGGGGCAGTCATTTCGGTGGCGTACTCTCCCAGCGACATCGGTTCTACCTCCGCCTCCGGTTCTTCGCCGCGGGCGATGGCAGTAAGAGAGCGGAGCATCAAGTGCAAATCCGCTGTCAGGACAGAGCGGTGGGTGCGCGGATAGACCTTGTGGGCATCTTCTGTCGCCTGCCACAGGAGTTTCTCCCACAGAGCTTCCCCCAGCTCCTGTCCGTCATAATCTTCCAGACGATACATGAGACAGCTGAGCAAGATAGCCCAACTAAGGTTCAGGGGCACCAGCTGTGCGCCGTTTAGCAGCAGCAAAAACGGTGCCTCGGGAGAATCCTCGCGGGGCGGCAGCATATGGATGCGCACTACGCCGGGACCCCGCGGGTCGAGGGTGATATGGCGCACATGGCGCAGATGCGCTGCAGCATAGCGCGCTTCACGGCGAGTCATGGCTTTCATGGCAGGCTCCTTTCCCAAACGATGTGTTTCTTGTGGAAATACTATCATATTGCACGGAAAAACACAAGAAAAACCCCGCCGCCCACAGGGGCGACGGGGAAATTTTACTATTCGTTCACATCGTAAAAGATGCGTTCTCCTTCCTCAGCAAGCCCCAGCAGTTCCCGGGCCAGAGCCTTGATGAAGTTCTCGTCGTCTTTCTTTTCCAGATCGGAGCGCAGGGCATCATTTTCCTGCTGTTGTTGGGAAAGAGCCTCGTTAAGGGAGGCTTCCTGTCGGCGCACATCGGCGAGGTCGCCATAGACATTGGCTACCTGTACCGCCAGCACCACGATGAGTACCACCAGCACCAACAGCAGCAGCGGAGAGGTCTTTTTGCGATTTTTTGCCTTTGTGCTTTTTGCAGCCATCGGACTTCCCTCCTCTTCTGTGTGATGATACTTCATTTTACCCCATGTATAGAGAAAAGAAAAGCCCTTTTTTGCTGTGAAGAGCCCTTTTTGCAGAAGATTCCACAAAAACACCACAGGTTTGAGGAGTAGTTGTACTGCTGCTACCAGTGCTGCACACCAAATCTCCCATACGGGGCGCAGCAGTTTGGAAAAAAGCGCGAACCATACCACAGCGCCTAAAGCGGCTCCGGTCAGCATATACAGGCGCAGTTGCCCCTGTCCCAGAGAGAAGGATAAAAACAGCGTTCCTACTGCTAGTGTCGTAACAAAAAAAGCGTCAAGAAGATGGGTCAGAAAATGGTCCCCCCGATCCAGCAGACGGGCGCTGCGCAGCACATCATAAATGAGCGCGGCGGCAGTGCCCAGCGCCATGGAGGTGAACAGTTCCCGCAATTGGGCAGAGACATAGTGCTCCATCAGGCAAACAGACGGGAGAACATACCACGATGGGGTTGGACAGGCTCTTCGTAGTTGATGCCCTCGATGTGGCCGTCCACATGGAGCTCGCCGCCGTCAAGGCTCAGCTTACCAATATGGAGATTGGTTCCGGTGACGATAAGTGTGCCGGCACAGGTGGACATGATGATGCAGCTCTCATCAAACCGCTCCACATCCTCCACGCCGGAGACAGTGAGTTTTTCCCGCCCTTCCAGGTTCAAACGGTGATACATGGCTCCGTTTTGTACTTCATATGCCATAAGAAATGCCCCCTCATTTGCAGCAGTCGGTACTGCTACCGTATGAGGGGGCAGATAGAATTAGAACTTAGCCGTTTTCGGCGAGGTAGCGGGCAACATACACACCGCTGGCACTGGCGTGGCTGAGAGAGTGGGTCACGCCGGAGCCGTCGCCAATGATAAACAGACCCTTATGGCAGGTCTCCAGATTCTCATCCAGCGCCACCTCCATGTTATAGAACTTTACCTCTACACCATAGAGGAGCGTCTCGTCGCTGGCGGTACCGGGAGCGATTTTATCAAGGGCATAGATCATCTCGATGATGCTGTCCAGAATGCGCTTGGGAATCACCAGACTCAGATCTCCGGGAGTAGCAGCCAGAGTGGGGGTCAAAAAGCTCTTTTGCAGACGCTTCTCTGTGGAGCGCTGACCACGGATGAGGTCGCCGAAACGCTGCACCATCACGCCGCCGCCCAGCATATTGCTGAGGCGGGCAATGCTCTCGCCGTAACCGTTGCTGTCACGGAAGGGCTCGGTAAAATGCTTGGACACCAGCAGGGCGAAGTTGGTGTTTTCGGTATGGAGAGCGGGATCCTCGTAGCTGTGTCCGTTGACGGTAACAATACCGTTGGTGTTTTCGTTGACCACGGCTCCCTTGGGATTCATGCAGAAGGTGCGGACCTTGTCCTGATACTTCTGGGTTTTATATACGATCTTGCTCTCATAGAGTTCGTCGGTAATGGGAGCAAAGACCTCAGCAGGCAGTTCTACACGGACGCCGATATCCACGCGGTTGGAACTGGTGGGGATCTGCAAATCGCTGCACACGCTCTCCATCCACTTACTGCCGCTGCGGCCCACGGAGATGATGCACTTATCACAGGTAAATTCACCCTGGGCCGTGGTTACGGCATAACCGTCTGCCAGCTTCTTCAGAGATTCCACCGGGGTGGTGAAGTAGAAGTCCACGCTGTCTTTAAGGGCGGCGTAGAGATTCTCCAGCACCGTGTAGTTGATATCGGTACCCAGATGACGAACGGAGGCGTCCAGCAGGTGCAGGTTGTTCTGCAGACACTTGCGCTTGAAATCGCTGCCGGCAGTGGTGTAGAGACGGGTGCCTTCGCCGCCGTTGGCCATGTTGATCTCGTCAACATAGTGCATCAGTTCCAGTGCCTTGTGTTTGCCGATGTACTCGTAAAGTGTGCCGCCGAACTCATTGGTGATATTGTACTTGCCGTCGGAGAAGGCACCGGCACCGCCGAAGCCGTTCATAATGGCACAGGTCTTGCAGTGGATGCAGGACTTGATCTTGTCGCCGTCAATAGGGCATTTCCGTTTATGGAGGGGATTACCCGCCTCAAAAACAGCTACGCGCCATGCAGGCTTACACTTTTTCAGCTCATAGGCGGAGAAAATACCGCCGGGGCCGGCACCGATAATGATGACATCATACTGTTTCATAAAATTTACACTCCTTTTTTAGCGGCACAGGAAGCTGTACCAGCCCTCATTGGTGTTGACTTCTACGATTTCCCATCCTGCGCTGCGTAGAGCGGCTTCTACCTCGGCGGAGCGCTCATCGATAATGCCGGAGGTGAGAAAGAATCCGTTTTCTTTCAAATAGGGTCGCACCTCGGTGGACAGAGCGATAATGACATCGGCCACGATGTTGGCTACCACAATGTCGTAACCGGTGCCCATTTCCTTTTGCAGCTGCTTGTCCTTGGTCACATCGCCCCAGCGAACGGTGTAGGTGTCTTTGCCGATGCCGTTTAAGGCGGCGTTTTCATAGGCTACGCCTACACATTTGTCGTCAATGTCACAGGCAAACGCGTGGGAAGCGCCCAGCCGCAGCGCGGCGATGGACAAGATACCGCTGCCGCAGCCAAGATCCAGCACGCGCTCGCCGCCTTGCACCAGTTTATCCAGTGTGCGCAGACACAGGCGGGTGGTGGCGTGGCTGCCGGTACCAAAGGTGAGGCCGGGATTCAGCGTCACCGTAATGCGACCTTTCGGATCACACTGTTCCCACTCGGGGATTACCAACAACCTCTCGCCGATCTCCATGGGCTTATAGAACTGTTGCCAGTTGTTCTCCCAGTCGCTGTCGGAGACATTGCCCATGGTCATGAGGAGGGGGGAATATGCAGGATGCTGTGATTTCAACTCCGCCAGTGCGATACGGATACGGGCCACGGTGTTGATGCCGGCCTCGTCGGGAGCGAGGTAAAAGGTGATACGGCAGTGGCCCTTCTTTTCCGCCAGTAGGTCCTCATCCACATAGTCCCAGTACTGGTGGTTATGCTCCAGGAAATCGTGGAAATCCTGCTCGTCGTCAATGATAAGGCCTGTCACGCCCTGCTGCTCCAGCAGAGTCGATACCGGCTCAATGCCGGCAGGGGAAGTATCAATGTGCAATTCCAGCCAATCCATAGGCTATCCTCACTTTCCTACGCAGAATCGGGAGAAAATGGTCTCCACCAAATCGTCCCGCACATGGTTGCCGGTCAATTCGTTCAATGCCTCCAAAGAGTGTTCGCACTCAGTGAGCACAACATCCGGCGTCATACCGGAGAAGAGGCTCTCCTCTGCTGCCTCCACCGCCTGCAGGGCACGACTTGCGGCGTTGACCTGTCGTGCGTTGGTCAGCATCTCCCCTGCGGCGGTATGCTCGTGGGCATACAGTTTTTCAATGGTGTTACACAGCTCCTTGATTCCGCTGCCATCCCTGGCAGAGAGGGACAGTACCGCCGTAAAGCGGGGCTGCAGCGCTGCAAGGTCAATACAGCAGCCAAGGTCGGACTTATTTACCACAGCAATGGCGTTACTGGCCGCTGTGGCCAGTAACATGGCCTCTTCATCCTCTGCATCCAGGGGGCGAGAGCCGTCCAACACCAGCAGGGCCAGCGAGGCATTCCCGGCGGCGGCGCGACTGCGGGCAACACCCAGCATCTCCACTGTGTCCTCGCTGTTTCGCAGACCTGCCGTGTCCATTAACCGCAGCAGAATGTTTCCCAAAGCCAGCTTTTCCTCCACGGTGTCGCGGGTGGTACCGGCAATATCCGTGACGATAGCCCGTTCGTAGCCCAGCAGGGCGTTTAAGAGGGAGGATTTGCCCACATTGGGCTTGCCCAGAAGCACAGTGGGCAGGCCGTTCTTCACAATTTGTCCGCGGGAGAAGGAGGCGACCAACTCTTCCAACTGTAGGCGGCTGCGGCGCAGGGTATCGCGCAGCTCTCCTCGTTCCAGATCGGCAATGTCCTCATCGGGATAGTCCACCACGGCGTAAAACCGACTCATGACGGACAGGATGTCTTGATAGACCGTTTCCACGGCGCGGGAAAGAGTGCCGCTCAACTGGGCGGCGGCGTGGTGGGCGGCCTCCACCGTCTCGGCATCAATAAGATCTACCACTGCTTCAGCCTGCATGAGGTCGAGCCTGCCGTTTAAAAAGGCGCGGCGGGTAAATTCGCCGCCTGTCGCCTGCCGCGCACCGGCGGCAAACATGGCGGACAGACCGGCATCCAATACCACGGGAGAGCCGTGGGTATGGATCTCGGCACTTATCTCACCGGTATAGCTGCTGCCGGCACCGAAAAGGACGCACAGGGCATTGTCCAGCAATTGACCGTCCCGGTCCAGCAGAGATCCCAGCACCATGGTGCGGTAGGGCTGGGAGGACATAGGACGGCCGTTCATCGGGCGAAAGACGCGATCGAGAACGGAGCAGGTGCTGTCGCCGGAGAGACGCAGAATGCCAATGGCAGAGGGGCCTCGCGCAGTGGCAATAGCGGCAATGGTATCGGACACAGACACACCCCCCCAATCTAAAATACTGTGTGTAGTATATCATAAAAAGAGAGCGAGGGCAAGGGCATCCCACAGAGAAACACCCGCCAACGAGCCGTTGGCGGGTGTGGAAAGATTTACCGTTGTTTTTTCAGCAGACGAATATCGTCGCCGAAACAGGGCAGTACCTCATACTGACCCTCGATGCGGGAGAGGATAGCGGCAGAGTACCGTGCGCCCAGCTCATGCGGGGCGAGGTTGGTGTTGATGACGGTGCTTTTTCCCGAGAGAAGGCGGTCATTGATAATACGGTACAGCGCGCTTTGAACAAAAGAGGAGTGCATCTCGGTACCAAGGTCGTCCAGAATCAGCAGGTCACAGCGGAGGAAACGCTGTACCGCATCGTCTCCTTCTTCATCGCGACGAAACTGGGCATCCTCCATATGACGGAAGATAGTGGCAGCAGTGTCATACACCACGCTGAAGCCCCGCTGGGTGACTTCCCTGGCGATGCAGGCCGAGAGGAAGGTCTTGCCAACTCCGGGGAGACCGGAGAGAAGGAGATTGTCATGATGCTTTCCAAAGCGGCGGGCAAAATTGCTGCAGGTTTCAAATACCTGCTCCATCTGCTCCCGGGCAGAACAGCCCAGCCGTTCGCTGACATGGGTGGAATACCAATCCAAGGAGAAGGTATCAAAGCTTTGACTACCCAAATCAAGAAGCTGAGACAGCTCCTTCGTCTGCTCTTCGTTGTAATACTTTTGCAGACAGGAACAGACACGGGTGCCGTGATATCCTGAGTCGTTGCACAGGGAGCAGGCGTGCTGATCATCCAGATAGTCCATGGGATAGCCCAGACCCAACAGCAGCTCTGCTCTGCGGCGCTGCAGCTCCATGTTTTCATCCCGAATCACGCGGATAGCGGGCTGCGGGTCGGAGCCCTGACGCAGAGCATCGGCGATGATCTTTGATATGGTGCTGCGCAGCTGCAGCTCGATTTGCTGCAGCTCCGGCTCGGCGCGGTAAACCGCCTCACGGCGGCGGGCAAACTCCTCAGCCCGGCGCAACTTGTCCGCTTCAAAGCGGAGTTGTGCGCGGCGCATTACTTTTCCATCATAGGCCATAGCTGTATCCCTCGTTACTGTTTCTTATAGCGGCGCATCCAGTCAGCGCCGTCGCGGCGTGCCTGTGCCTCGCTCTCTTTCTGGGGGGCGCTGCGCCTTATGGCGGGCTGCTCACCCTGTGTCACTTCTTCCACGCTGTGCCAGCCGGATTCGTGCCAGCGGCGCAGAATGCCGTTTAAGTATCGCCAGTTCAGTTCCTTCTTCTGAAATACGGTCTTATCGTAGGCCAGGGCCACCGTCTCGGGAGGGAAACCCTGCTCCCACCACTGCTTGAGATAGTACATCTCGCTGTCCACCGGTGGGCGGTCGTGGATCTGCAGGGCGTGCATATATGCGGCGGCTTTCTCCTGCCGCTGGGCCATAGTGCGCAGATATTTGGCGGCACTCTGCTGGTCGCAGATACCCATCTGGGCCCAGAGGCAGCCCTCTTTCTCGATCTGGCGCATGGTGGGGCGGCGCCCCTCACCAAAGCGGCGGGTGGTGCGCTGCACACAGTAGCACACCAGCAGATAGATCACATCTGCAGGAAGGTTGAGATGGTCATAGAGACCTGCCAGCAGCTGTAAATCTGCGGTTTTCAGCTTTTTGCCCAATTTCTCCTCTATCTGCGGCACCAAAAGGGCAAAGTCCCGATCTGTTTCCAGCATATCCGACAGTTCATCGGCACTATACTGTGGGTGCTCCTCACTGGGACGGGGAGGCAGCGGCACAGGAGCGGAAAGAAGGCCCAGCTCCTGTAGGGTGTGCTCGGCGGCGGAAAGCTGCAGTGTGGAGAATCCCAGTGTTTTCTGGATCTCCTCGGGGGAAGCTCCGCGGTTGAGCCGCTGGAGCAGCAGGAAGAGGAGTGCGGCATCCCCACTGCGGGAGGAGATCAGGGCGTCGGCTTGCTGGGCCGAGAGTACAATGCTCTTTTCTGCGCCGCGCAGAATATAACCTGCCATCCGATTCTCCTCCTCTGTCTGTGGTCTGTGGCACCATCTTACCACAAAAAACGCGGCGGCGTAAAGAGGGTATAGACTTTTTTACAAATTTCACGGAGACTCTTTTCTCTGTGTGAAAATTGTGCTATACTTTAATCTGTATAGCTATCGATACGCCCAAGGGCTGAGAGTAAGGAGGAAAAGGATATGGCAAATCGCGTGACGATGGATATCTGCGGACAGGAGTATACGCTGGTGGCAGAGGAGAGTGCCTCCTACATGGAAAAGGTGGGCGCAATGGTGGACAAGAAGATGCGCGAACTGATGGACAGCGCCCATGTCAGCCGCAGTGATGCGGCGGTGTTGGCCGCCATTAATCTGGCGGATGAACTGCTGAAGAATCAGGAGGCAGGAGATAATCTGCGCCGTCAGGTCAAGGGATATCTGGACGAGGCCACTGCCGCCAAGAACGAGGCCAGCGATCTCAAGCGCCAGCTGTTTAAGTATCAGCAGCGGGGAGATCGCCGATAATGGCAGAACTGCTGTGTCCTGCGGGTGGCCGCGATTCGCTGATCGCCGCCGTACAGTGCGGTGCCGATGCGGTCTATATGGGGTTTGGTGCCTTTAATGCCCGCCGCAATGCCAAGAATTTTACAGATGAAGAATACCACGAGGCGGTGCGCTACTGTCATGAGCGCGGCGTCAAGGTGTTTCTTACGCTCAATACGCTGCTGACGGATCGGGAGATGGAGGCTGCAGCCGATGCGCTGCGCCGGGCAAGCGAAATGGGCGTGGATGCCGTGCTGGTGCAGGATTGGGGTGTGTTGACCCTTGCCCGGGAGGTGGCACCCGACCTGCCTGTTCACGCCAGCACACAGATGAGTATTCATACACTGGGCGGAGCGCAATATGCCGCCGATCTGGGTATGGAGCGGGTAGTGCTGTCCCGGGAACTGAATAAAGAGGAGATCGCGGAGATCTGCCGCGGCTGTTCGGCGGAGGTGGAGGCATTTGTCCACGGTGCGCTGTGTATGTGCTATTCCGGTCAATGCACCATGTCTGCCCTGATCGGTCAGCGCAGTGGAAACCGCGGCGCCTGTGCCCAGCCCTGTCGGCTGCCCTACGGAGTCAACGGACCCTGCCGCGGCGAACATCCCTTGAGCTTAAAAGACATGAATCTCTCTACTCACTTGGGCGAGATGGAGGAGATGGGACTGGACTGCCTGAAACTGGAGGGCCGCATGAAGCGCCCCGAATATGTGGCGGTCATCACCCATATCTACCGCAGATTGCTGGAGGAGCATCGCGGCCCTACGACGGAGGAGCGTGTTGCTCTGGAGCAGGCGTTCTCCCGCAGCGGCTTTACCGAGGGATATTATCTCGGGAAAAAAGGCCCCAAAATGTTCGGCACCCGCCCCGAGAACACCCCGGAACCGAAAGAGCTGTTTGCGTGGGCGCGGACACTCTATGAAAAAGAGGATCGCCGTACGGTGCCTGTTACGATGGAGGTAGCCCTCCGCAGCGGCGAGGCGGCAAGCCTTACCGTCAGCGATGGAGCCAATACTCTCACCGTCACGGGGGATGTGCCCGAGACGGCGCGCAACCGCGCCCTGACAGAGGAGGAAGTGTCGCAGCGCCTCAGCAAAACAGGCGGTACGGCCTATCGCTGTGAGCAGGTGAATGTCGTACTGGATGAGGGGCTCATGATGAGTGCAGGAGCGTTGAACGGACTGCGCCGCGAGGCACTGGAACAGCTCGCCGCCCGCCGTACCGCGCCTCCCCTTCGCCACGAAAATCCCACCCCTGAACTGCCAGAAGAGACAGCGGGCGAATGGTGTGATGTCCCCGCCCTTACCGTGTCGATCGCCCGTGCTGAGCAGCTTACCGAAGAACTGGTGAGCCAGTGCCCGGAGATGATCTATGTACCTTTTGAGCTGTTGGGAAAGGTGGATCTGCGTGCCTATACCGACAGAACAAAGTTCTGCGCAGTGCTGCCACGCATCTTCCGTACCAGAGACGAGGAACATTTCCGCGCTGTACTGAAAAAGACGGAAGGCCTTTCTGCTGTGGCTGTGGGCAATCTGGGCCATCTGCCCATCGTGGAGGGATTGGGGCTGGAAGTCCGTGGGGACTTCGGT
Organism: Oscillospiraceae bacterium; assembly: GCA_017416445.1. Taxonomy (GTDB): domain Bacteria; phylum Bacillota; class Clostridia; order Oscillospirales; family Oscillospiraceae; genus Vescimonas. The sequence goes on from JAFQCJ010000057.1 coordinate 22,352, forward strand.
ATGAATGTATTTAACTCCCGTGCCCTGGCGTTTATGAAGGACTGCGGCTTTAACAGCGCGACGGTGTCCTTCGAACTCCGGCACCAGCAGGTGCGGGATCTTGCCAAATATCTTCCCTGTGAGGCTGTTGTCTACGGGCGGCTGCCGCTGATGATCATGGAAAACTGCCCTATCGGCAACGCGGGGAACTGCCATGGTGACAAGCGGCTGTGCGAGGGAGAGAACACCCTCACTGACCGTACGGGAGCCAGATTCCCCATGATGGGACAGTACGGCTGCCGCTGCGAAATCGAGAACAGTATGCCTGTGTTTTTGGCAGATAAGGAGGAGTGGAAACGGTGTGGCCTGCGCTGGGCGCGGCTGCGCTTTACCACCGAATCGCCCCGGGAGTGCGTGGAGATCCTGCGCAGCTACCGCGAGGGCGGCAATTTCAACGGAGAATTTACGAGAGGATTGTTCTACCGTGGGGTAGAATGAGGAAAGAGAGTATGGAGCTGAAAATCAAAGCCCTGTCCCCTAAAATCGGGACGGAGATCCCTGTTCCCTCCTTTGCCACGGTGGGAAGTGCTGCCATGGACCTGCGAGCCTGCATTGACGAGGATGTGACCATTGCCGCAGGGGCGCGTGCCATTATCCCCACGGGTATTGCCATTGCGCTGCCCTGCGCGGACTATGTGGCTCTCATCTGTGCCCGCAGCGGTCTTGCCAGCAAGTTTGGCATCACCATGGCCAATGGCGTGGGCGTGATTGACAGTGACTATCGCGGTGAGCTGAAGGCGGCGCTGTTCAACTCCTCCGACACCGACTACACCATCCATAACGGCGATCGCATTGCCCAGCTGATGGTGCTGCCTGTGGTGCAACCCACATTGCATCTGGTGGAAGAACTGGACGAGACGGCGCGTGGCGAAGGCGGTTTCGGATCTACGGGAAGGTGAGAATCATGGCAACGATCATCTTAGGTTCCGGGTCTCCCCGTCGGCGGGAGTTGTTGGAAAAAATAGGAATAACGGAGTTTGTCGTCTCTGTTCCCGAGGTGAAGGAGACCTATCCCGATACCCTCTCCCCTGCCGAGATCGTAAAGCATCTCTCCGCCGTCAAGTCCTGTGGAATTGAAAGCGGAGAAGATGACATTGTGATCACCGCTGACACCATGGTGTTTTTGGACGACAAGCGGCTGGGCAAGCCCGCCGATGGGGCTGACGCCCTCCGGATGCTGACAGCGCTGCAGGGCCGGCGACACAAGGTATGCACCGGTGTGACGGTCCGCCGCGGCGAGACACTACTGACGGAAGCAGAGGAGACGGCCGTTATTTTCCGCGCGGCAACAGAAGAGGAACTCCTGTCCTATATCCGCAGCGGAGAACCCATGGACAAAGCCGGAGCTTACGGCATTCAAGGTCTGGGATCCCTGCTGGTAGAGGGAATTGAAGGGGACTTTTTTAATGTGATGGGTCTGCCGCTGCTGCGGCTGAGCCGTATGCTGGCACAGTTTGGTCTGCAACTGCTGTAGACCGGTTACCCCTGAGAGAAAGGGTATGTTATGAAACGATTTTTTTCGAAGAACGGCCTGCTGCTGCTCTCTGCGGCAGCGACGGTGGTGGTGATCCTGTGCGTGATCTCCGCCATTAGTTCCGGCACGCCTTTTTTGCGGAATGTGGCAGGTGTTATTGCCTCCCCTTTCCGCGCTGCAGGCAGCGCGGTAGCCGGTTGGGCCGCGGATGTAGATGCCCATTTCGACAGCGTGGAAACGCTGCAGGAAGAAAATGACGAGCTGCGCCGGTATGTGGCAGAACTGGAAGAGGAGCTGCGTCGTGCCCGGGTGGCAATGGAGGAAAACATTCACCTGCGGGAGGCGCTGGGACTGACCACCAAGAATCCTGACTATACTTTGACAGAAGCAAAGGTGACGGAGCGCTCCATCAGCAACTGGTTCTCCGTGCTGACCATCAACCGCGGCACAGCTGATGGGGTGGACATCGGGCAGTGCGTGACGGATGAGTACGGCAATCTGGTGGGAATCATCACCGATGCAGGCTATAACTGGAGCCGCATTACCACCTTGCTGGATACCGATAGCTCTGTGGGAGCCACCGTATTCCGTACCGGCGATGTGGCAGTGACACAAGGGCGCCTTGAATTGATGGAAGAGGGTTGTCTGGCCCTTTGTTACCTCACCGATCCCGACAGCCTTATCAGCGGTGATCAGGTGGTTACCTCCGGTTTGGGGGGCTATCTTCCTGAGGGCCTTGTGATCGGTACGGTGCGGGAGGTGCGTGTCGATGATGGCGGCGTGAACCGCTATGCCGTTGTGAAGGCGAAGGTGTCGCCGGAGAAGCTGGTGCAGGTGTTTGTCATCCGGGATTTTGACGGACGGGAATAAGGAGCAGACTATGACACGACGACTCCTGACCATTCGCTGGTCATTTTATGGTTTGGCGACTGTCCTGATCCTGGTGTTGCAGTCTCAGGTGCTGGGGCGCATTTCTATCTGGGGCGTATGCCCGATCGTCCTCACCTGCCTGGGTGCGGTAGGGGCCACGCGGGAGCCGCTGCCTCACGCCGTCATCTATGCAATTGTGCTGGGGACGGTGAGCGACACGCTGTTCGCTGCGGCGCTGCCGTGTTTTTATGTGCTGCTCTGTGTTGCCTCCGCTGCCCTTTCGGGACTTGTGGCGCGGCGTGTGGTCGTGCCGGGCTTTCTCTGCTCGGTACTGTGCTGTGCGGTGGCGCTGCTACTCTCGGGAGGAGTAAGTGCGGTGGTGATGCTCCATAGCGGTGCGCCTGCAGGTACAGCAACAGGTCTGTTGCTGCGGGAGGTGCTGATCTCCCTCCCCTTTGCCTTGCTGTTGATCCACCCTGTATTCACCCGAATCCACCGGATAACCACGCCGTAACACCTGCGGCAAAATAAAGAAGAACGGAGGTGAGAGATTTGGAGAAGAACCCCAAGCCCTTTCGCCGTATGCATGTATTGGTGATATTTTCTGTTGTGGTACTGCTGCTGTTTCTGGCGGTGCTTTTTGATGCCCAGATTTCAAAGGGCAGTGAGTTCCGCGCCAAATCCATTGCCTCGAATGCCACATGGCAGACAGTGGATGCCAGCCGTGGTATTCTGACTGACCGCAACGGAAAGGTGCTGGTCAGCAACCGCCTCACTTATACCCTGACACTGGATAAGCGGGAGTTTCCCGACAACGCTTCCCTCAACGAGGCCATAGACCGCCTTATAAAACTGGCACAAAAAACCGGCACCGTCTGGGAGGACACCCTGCCGCTGAGCCGTGAGTTGTCACCGGTGCTGTACCTGTCCTCTTTTGGGGGAGAGGATTTCCAGAGTTTTTTGGAAAAAAATGGAATCTCCAGAGGAAAGACGGCGCCGGAGATGCTGCAGACGCTGCGGGAACTGTTTGAGATCGGTGCGTCATATGACGATATAGAGGCGCGGTTGATTGCCGGCGTACGCTATGAACTGGACGGCCGCAGCAGCTATGTTTTTTCTGAAGATGTGCCGGGAGAGATGATCGCCCAGATCACGGACGGAAAGTTTGCCGGGGTTACCACGGGTATCTCCACATCCCGTGTTTACAACACAAAATATGCAGCCCACATACTTGGCCGGATTACCCGTATTTATGAAGAGGACTGGGACGAGTATAAGGACAAGGGTTATTCTATGGATGCGCTGGTGGGTGAAAGCGGCGCAGAGCGTGCCTTTGAGGCGTATCTGCGCGGTATCGACGGAACACGGATCATTACCACCGATGAGAACGGAAAGATTACCGGTGAGCTGTACACCGCAGAGCCGCAGCCCGGTGATACAGTGGCGCTGACACTGGACATTGATCTGCAGGAAGTGACAGAAAGAGCCCTGGCCAATACCGTCGAGGAGATGATCGACGAGGACAGCAACCAGCGCGGTGCAGCGGCGGCGGTGGTGAAGGTGGGCAGCGGAGAGGTACTGGCATTGGCATCCTATCCAACATTTGATCTGTCCACTTTCTCAGAGGACTATGTGTCGCTTCTGGCTGACGAGCGACTCCCCATGTTTAACCGTGCCGTGGACGGCACCTATGCCCCCGGCTCTACTTTTAAAATGTGTACTGCTGTGGCGGCGCTGGAGGAGGGTATTATCACGCCTTCTTCCATTATCCGCTGCGAGGGCATCTATTCCTATTATAAGGACCCGCAGCCCCGCTGCTGGGTCTGGGCCAACGGGTATACCCATGGCCGCATCAATGTCTCTCAGGCAATTACAGAGTCGTGCAACTACTTTTTCTATGAAGTGGGCCGTCTGGTGGGGCAGGATGCTATCAACAACTATGCCCTGCAGTTCGGCTTGGGAAAAAATACCGGTATTGAGATCGGTGATAGCGCCGGCGCGCTGGCCTCGGCAGAGTATGCTGAGCGAAATGGACTGGAGTGGTCTGACGGCCAGACGCTGACGGCGGCCATCGGGCAGTCCTACAATCTCTTTACGCCGCTGCAGCTTGCCAATTACACGGCTACGCTGGTGGGCGATGGAGAGTACTATACCCCTCACCTGCTGAAATCCGTAAAGAGCTACGACAATAAGTCCTTGATCTATGTTTATGATGAAGAGGCCGAGCATGTGGTGGAGATGACGGAAGAGACGAAACAGGTGGTGACCCGGGGTATGCACAATCTGACCACGGGCTCCCTGTCCGGTGCTTTCCGGGACTGCGTGGTCTCTGCCGGAGCGAAAACCGGCTCGGCTCAGGTAGGTACCGACATAGCAAACGGTGTGTTTGTCTGCTATGCTCCCTATGAAGACCCGGAGATTGCCGTGGCTATTGTCATTGAAAAAGGTGGCGCCGGCGCCGCTCTTGCCTCCACTGCGGTGGAGATCATCAACGCCTACTTTACCGCTTCCGGAGACGGAGGCGTTACTCCTGAAAACACATTGCTGAAATAAGAGGTTTGTATGCCTGTATTTGATTCCCGTAATGAGAAGTATAAGGCCCCCTTCGGGGCTGTGGTTTGCGGCACGGAGGTGCGCTTTTTTGTGGAGGCAGAAAAAGAGTTCTCTGCCTGTACACTGCTGTGCTTTGGCGAGTTTGCCGACAGCCATACCGAAACGCTCCTCTCTCCCTGTGAGGGTGGCTTTGTCGGCGTGTATGCCGCCCCTGCTGAGCCGGAACTGGTGTGGTACAGCTTTCGTCTGACCCGCGCTGGCGGAGAGATGGTGTATTTCGGCAGGAACGGCTGCTGCGAAGGCTGCACGCCGTGGCAGCTGACGGTCTATGAGGATACTGCAACACCTGCGTGGTTCGGCGAGGGAGTAACCTATCAGATCTACCCTGATCGCTTCTGCCGCAGCAAGCTGCCCCGGGTAGATGGTTTGCTGGGTGAGCGCCGTGCGCATCTGGATTGGAACGCTGCGCCCCATATTGGTGCCGATCCCGAGACGGGACGCTGGAACAGCGACTTTTTCGGCGGAGATCTGCAGGGCGTGATCTCCAAACTGGACTACCTCCACCGTCTCGGTGTTGACACCATCTATTTTAATCCTATTTTTGAAGCTGCGTCCAACCACCGCTATGATACAGCGGACTATTGCACCATCGACCCGCTGTTGGGAACGGAAGAGGATTTTGCGCACCTCTGCCGCGAGGCGAAGAAGCGCGGTATTCGTGTGATGCTGGATGGTGTGTTCAATCACACCGGCGATGACAGCCGCTATTTTAACCGAAGCGGGTTTTACGAGACAGCAGGTGCCTACCAATCCCCCGACTCTCCCTATTACAGCTGGTACAATTTTTTCCGCTGGCCTGATGAATATGATGGTTGGTGGGGGATCAAGACCCTTCCTGCGGTAAATGAGTATGATCCCCGGTATCGGGAGTTTATCATTACCGGTGAGGACAGTGTCATTCGCCGCTGGCTGCGGCTGGGAGCCTCCGGCTGGCGCCTGGATGTGGCGGACGAGCTTCCGGATGACTTTATCGTAGATATTCGCCGTGTCATGGAAGAGGAAAATCCCGAGGCTTTCCTGTTGGGAGAGGTCTGGGAGGATGGCAGCAACAAGATCGCCTATTCCCGTCGCCGCCGGTATCTGTTGGGGCGCGAGACCCATGGCCTAATGAACTATCCGCTGCGTACGGCGCTGCTTCACTATCTCCGCGGCGGCGATGCTGCTCACTTCCGGGAGGCGATGGAGACAGTACGGGAGAATTATCCCCGCCCTGCTTTCTACAGCGGATTGAACATTTTGGGTACCCATGATACGCCCCGTATCCTTACGGCACTGGGGGAAGAGGGCGTTCCCTCTGAGAAAGCTGACCGTGCTGCGTATCGCCTCTCCCCAGAGCAGCGCTCCCGGGCGCGGGCCCGGTTGAAGATGGCGGCTATGGTCCTCTTTGCCTTCCCCGGCTCCCCCACCGTTTACTACGGCGATGAGGCGGGCATGGAGGGGTTCGAAGACCCCATGAATCGCCGCACATTCCCCTGGGGGCGGGAAGACACGGAGTTACAGGGGCATTTTTCGGCGCTGGCTGCTTTGCGCCATACCCGTCCTTCTCTGCAGCGAGGAGATCTCCGCTACATCGGCGCAGACGGCGCGATTCTGGTGTTTGAACGCATCTTGGATGGCGAGCGGACAGTGGTGGCACTCAATGCCGGCAATGCAGAGTGGGAGATCGAGCTTCCCTGGGATACTGCAACGGCAACAGAACTGCTCTCGGGACAGCGGTTCTGGGTGCGGAGTGGTCGGCTGAAGATCACCCTGCCTCCGGAAAGTGGTGTCCTGCTGGGGTGAGAGAAACGGATGAACAGGGGATGTTTCACATGAAACATCCCCTGTTCATCCGTTTTCTTTTGTTTCACGTGAAACAAAATTTCTTCATTTGGAGAAAAAGTAACTATTGAAACTAAAATGTTTTATGGTATACTTATTCTGATATAGACTGTTCGTTTACCGGCACAGAAATAGAAAGAGCGAGGAAACTGTCGTGGCAAAAATCGTAGCAATCGTAAATCAAAAAGGCGGTGTGGGCAAAACCACCACCTGCGTGAACCTGGCGGCAGCACTGCGCCGCGAGGGTAAGCGTGTGCTGCTGTGTGACTTTGACCCTCAGGCAAACGCCACTTCCGGCATGGGTGTGGACAAATCAATGTCCAACGGTGTGTACGATGTGATCATTAACGGCATGGAGACGGAGAAAGCAATCGTCTCTACGGCCTATGGTGATGTGATTCCCAGCAGTAAGGCGCTGGCCGGTGCCGGCGTAGAGATGATCGAGCTGCCGGAGCGTCAGTTTTTGCTGAAAAAAGCGCTGGCACAGGTAGCGGACAGATATGATTTTGTATTCATTGATTGCCCTCCGTCTCTGGAGCTGTTGACCCTGAATGCCCTGTGTGCTGCAGACTCCCTGCTGGTGCCGGTGCAGGGCGAGTACTTCGCGCTGGAGGGATTGTCTGATCTCATGAGTACCGTCCGTGCCGTTCGCCGGAGCATGAACCCTCAGCTGCAGATCGAAGGAGTGCTGCTGACCATGTTTGACGGACGCATGAATCTCAGCATTCAGGTGGCACAGGAGATCAAGCGGTTTTTCCCCGGCAAGGTCTATGCCACCGCCATCCCCCGCAATGTGCGGCTCAGTGAGGCCCCCAGCCATGGAAAGCCTATCTGTGCTTATGACAGACTCTGCCGCGGTGCGGAGGCATACGATGCGCTGGCAAAGGAATTTTTGAAGAAGAACCCCTGAAAGGATAAGAAACTATGGCAGGAACAAAAGGATTAGGAAAAGGGCTGGGTGCGCTGCTGGGTGACGATTTCCTGGACAGCGCGGAACCTAAGGGAACGCTGTTTCTCCCCATCTCCGAGGTGGAGAGCTGCGCTTCACAGCCCCGCAAGAATTTTGACAGCGAAGCACTCTCCGACTTGGCCGACTCCATCCGTCAGCACGGCATCATCCAGCCTCTGACGGTGCGCCGCCTCCAGTCGGGCTATTATCAGATCATCGCCGGTGAGCGTCGCTGGAGAGCGGCCCGTATGGCTGGGCTTTCCGAGGTCCCCGCCGTGGTTATCGAGGCCGATGACCGTAAGGCCATGGAACTGGCCATGATCGAGAACCTTCAGCGTGAGGACTTAAACCCCATGGAAGAAGCGGAAGGCTATCAGGTGCTGATGGAGCAGTACGGCATGACCCAGGAGGAGGCCGCCCAGCGTGTGGGCAAGTCCCGTCCTGCTGTGGCCAATGCACTGCGTCTGCTGAAGCTGTGCCCCGATGTCCGCAAGCTGGTGGAGGAAGGCGCTATTTCCGGCGGCCATGGCCGCACGCTGGTAGTGCTGGGTGAAAAGCAGCAGAAAGAAGCGGCTGCCGCGATTGTCAAAGGAGATCTCTCTGTCCGGCAGACAGAGCAGATGGTAAAGAGACTCACCACCGAAAAAAAGGAAAAAACTGGCAAGATCGAGACTGGCGTGGACTATGCCGCTGAGGCTGCCCGGGAGCTGAGTGAGCGCATTGGCCGTCCCTGCAAGATCGTTGCCGGCCGGAAGAAGGGCCGCATTGAGCTGGAGTACTACGGCGTGGATGATCTCAATGCGCTGCTGGACGCGCTCCATAAACTGAAAAGATAACAAATTTTACGATAGAGGTGTGAATTATGCTTGATATTCGTTTTGTTCGTGAAAATCCCGAACTGGTAAAGGAAAACATCCGCAAGAAGTTTCAGGAGGGAAAGCTCCCTCTGGTGGACGAGGCCATCGCCCTGGATGCTGAGAAGCGCGCCGCACTTGCTGAGGCAGAGGCCCTGAAGGCTGAGCGCAATAAGCTCTCCAAGGCCAACGGTCCCCTCTTCGGTCAGCTAAAGAAGTGTGCTGATGAGGCTGAAAAAGCAGAGATCCAGGCCAAGATCGATGCCAACAACGAGGCGGTGAAGGCCAACGCTGCCCGTCTTGCACAGGCGGAGGCCAAGCAGGCACAGGCCGGCGAGGCGCTGGATAAGATCATGATGACCCTGCCCCAGATGATCCACGAGAGCGTTCCTGTGGGTCCTGATGACAGCCACAATGTAGAGGTAGAGCGCTTCGGCGAAGCTAAGGTGGCAGAGTTTGATATCCCCTACCACACTGAGATTATGGAGCGCTTTGACGGCATCGACATGGATTCCGCCGGCCGCGTGTCCGGTAACGGATTCTATTACCTCATGGGTGACATCGCCCGCCTCCACTCTGCTATGACCGCCTATGCCCGCGACTTCATGATCGGTAAGGGCTTCACCTACTGCATCCCCCCCTTCATGATCCGTTCCAATGTGGTTACCGGTGTCATGAGCTTTGCAGAGATGGATGCCATGATGTACAAGATCGAGGGTGAGGATCTCTACCTCATCGGTACCTCCGAGCACTCCATGATCGGTAAGTTTATCGACCAGATGCTGCCCGAGGAAAAGCTGCCCCAGACCCTTACCTCCTACTCCCCCTGCTTCCGCAAGGAAAAGGGAGCCCACGGCATTGAGGAGCGCGGCGTGTACCGTATCCATCAGTTCGAGAAGCAGGAGATGATCGTGGTGTGCAAGCCCGAGGAGTCTATGGCCTGGTATGAGAAGATGTGGCGCTACAGCGTGGAGCTGTTCCGCTCTCTCGATATCCCCGTCCGTCAGCTGGAGTGCTGCTCCGGCGATCTGGCCGATCTGAAGGTCAAGTCCTGTGACATCGAGGCATGGTCTCCCCGTCAGCAGAAGTATTTCGAGGTCTGCTCCTGCTCCAACCTGGGTGATGCCCAGTCCCGCCGCCTGAAGATCCGCGTCAAGGGCGAGAAGGGCACCTATCTGCCCCACACCCTCAACAACACCGTGGTGGCACCGCCCCGTATGCTCATCGCCTTCCTGGAGAACAATCTGCAGGCAGACGGCAGCGTGCTGATTCCCAAGGCTCTGCAGCCCTATATGGGCGGCATGACGGTGTTGGTGCCCAAAAAGTAAAAACGAGTTGTAATATTTAAGCGAATTTATACGAACTGTATATAAGGAGCAAGCTATGAAGAAGTTTTTTGAAGAGTTTAAGGCCTTTGCCATGCGCGGCAATGTGCTGGATATGGCTGTCGGTGTTGTGGTCGGCGGTGCGTTCGGCAAGATCACCACGTCCCTCGTCAACGACATCATTATGCCCCTTATCTCCATGCTCACCGGCGGTGTTGATTTCTCCGCTTGGAAGTGGGTGCTGAAGGAGGCCATCATGGAGGGTGAGACTGTCGTCAAGCCCGAGATCGCCGTCAACTTTGGCAGCACCATCGCTGTCATCATTGATTTCATTATTATCGCCTTTGCGGTGTTCTGCATGGTGAAGGCTATCAATTCCTTCCATCGCAAGAAGGAAGAGTCCGCCCCCGAGCCTGCCCCCGAAGAGCCCGCAGCACCTACCGCTGAGGAGTTGCTGACGGAGATCCGCGACCTTTTGAAGGATAAGCAGTAATGGAAAAGATCCTCACCGACGGCCTCGCTGCCTTGGGTCTGCCTCAGACGGCAGCGCCGCAGCTGCTGGCGTTCGCCGCGCGGCTGCTGGAAAAGAATCAGGTGATGAACCTCACCGCCATTACTGAGCCGGAGGCGGTGGCAAAGCTCCATCTGCTGGACTGCGCCGCCCTGCTGGCCAAGTTCCCCCTGCGGGGCAAGGCTGTAGTGGATGTAGGAACCGGCGCCGGGTTTCCCGGCATGGTGCTGCGGATTTTGGAAGAGGACTTCGATCTGACGCTGCTGGACAGCCTTGGCAAACGGATTGCGTGGCTGGAGGAGACCTGCCGGGAGATGGATCTTGACCGTGTGGAATGTGTCCATGCCCGCGCCGAGGAGTTCGCTGCTGAAAGAAGAGAGTCCTACGATGTAGCGACCTCCCGCGCTGTGGCGGATTTGCCCCTTCTGTGTGAACTGGCACTGCCGCTTGTGAAGGTGGGGGGACAGTTTCTTGCCATGAAGAGCGTGGACAGCGACGAGGAGATCGCCCGCGCCCGAGGAGCCATCGGTCAGTTGGGAGGCAAGGTGCGGGAGGTATACGACTATGCGATCCCTGAAAGCGATGTAATACACCGCGTAGTGGTCATTGAGAAGGTGCGGCCCACGCCGCCCCAATTTCCACGCCCCTGGGCCAAAATCAAGAAATCGCCACTGAAATAAGGAGAAACATTATGGGAACGATCATCGCCGTTGTCTCCGGCAAGGGAGGCACGGGAAAAACCTCCTTTACCGCCAGCGTAGCATTGTCGCTGGCAGCCATGGGTCATAGGACGCTGGCGTTGGACTGCGACATCACCCTGCGTAATCTGGATATGGCACTGGGACTCAGCGACAGTTCGACGATGGACTTTTCCGATGTGCTCAGTGGCCGCTGTCGTTTAAGTGAGGCGGTGGCGCAGCATCGCAGATACCGCCAACTGGATCTGCTGGCCGCACCGCTGTCAGGACATAACGACGGCTTTGACATGAACCGTATGGTTTCTCTGGGTCGTGAGATCCGGGAGAATTACGAGTACTGTCTTGTAGATGCTCCGGCGGGACTGGGCCATGGTTTTGCGTTGGCCACCGCCATTGCTGATCGGGTGGTAGTAATTACCACCGCTGACCCGACTGCCCTGCGGGATGCCCAGCGTACGGTGTCGGCTTTGCGGCATTTCCCCAACGGGAAGCTCCATCTGGTAGTTAATCGGGTGCAGCTGAAAATGCTCAAGGCCCTGCGTACCAACATCGATGATGCCATTGATGCCGCAGGCGCACCCCTGTTGGGTGTGGTGCCGGAGGACAGCGATGTGCCGCTGGCCATCGGTCGCGGTGTCCCACTGCGGGATATGAACTACTTTGCCCAACGAGCCTATGACAATATTGCACGGCGCATTACCGGCGAGCGTGTACCGGTAATGAAAGTCTACCCCTTAATGAAACCGTAAAAAGAAAAGGAGAGGACGATATGAATATTGCTCTGATCGCACACGATAACCGTAAAGAATTGATGATCCAGTTCTGCAATGCTTATTGCGGCGTGCTGGCCCAGCATACCCTGTGTGCCACCTCCGATACGGGCCTGCAGATTACAGCGGCTACCGGCCTGCCCATCCACCGATTTCTGCCTTTCGTCAGCGGCGGTGCCCAGCAGATCGCGGCACGCATTGCCTATAACGAGATCGACCTGGTGCTGATTTTCGTCGATCCCAACCAGCGGGTCCCCCATGAGGATGTACAGAACATCATGCTTCTGTGCGACAAGAACAACATCCCCTATGGCTCCAACCTTGCCTCTGCAGAGATGCTGGTGCTGGGCCTGGCCCGCGGCGATCTGGATTGGCGCGACATCGTCAATCCCAAGAAAAAGCCCTTTACCACCTAATCTATCGTAAGGAGAACGCTATGATCCGTACTGCTCTGGTGTGGTTGATGGAGAATCTCTACAACTACATGATCCCTGTGTGTTTGCTGTGTATCCTGCGTGTCGCCATGTGTCTGTTTGAGCTGAGCCATATGCGCCGTCTGCGGGATAAAAAGTTCGTCTTTCGTGCGCAGTATAAGCATTATACCGAGATCGGAACCTTTATCGGCCTGTTTATCGGCAGCGTCCTTGTCTGTGTCCTGCCGATGAAGCTGCTCTGGGCGGCGCTGGCCGTTGTGTTGGGCGTGGTCGGTTTTAAGATCGGCAAGAAAAAGGGAATGGAGAAGGATGAGTTCTGGAAGGAAGTCATTGAGGAAATGGCAGCATCCGAGAACGCCGAAAAGCTCCACAGCGCCCCTGCCGTTGACAGAACCGTGGCCGGCCTGTTGGACGACCTTGATCTGTACGATGATGAGCCCGCAGCAGAGGAGGCCCCTCCTGCCGAGGCCTCTATGTGTGAGCAGACGGAAGAAGTATAACGATATTAAGAAGAGGAAACGACTATGGAGAGAATGAAACCCCGTACCCTTTCGGGCTTTATGGAGCTGCTGCCCCGTCCCCAGCAGCAGATGGAGCGCATGATGGAGATCCTGCGCCGCAGCTACAGCCTGTACGGCTTTACGCCGCTGGATACCCCTGTCATTGAGTCGGCAGAGGTGCTGCTTGCCAAGGGCGGCGGCGAGACGGAGAAGCAGATCTACCGCTTTGAAAAGGGCGATGCAGACCTGGCGCTGCGCTTTGACCTGACAGTGCCGCTGGCCAAGTATGTGGCGCTGCACTACAATGACCTCTCCTTCCCTTTCCGCCGCTATCAGATCGGCAAGGTCTATCGTGGCGAGCGGGCCCAGCGTGGTCGTTTCCGTGAGTTCTATCAGGCCGATATCGATGTCATCGGAGACGGCAAGCTGGACATTACCAACGAGGCGGAGATCCCCGCCATTATCTACCGTACCTTCTCGGCGCTGGGTCTGCAGCGTTTCCAGATTCGCGTCAACAACCGCAAAATTCTCAACGGCTTCTACGCGATGCTGGGTCTTACCGACTGCAGCGGCGACATTATGCGCACCGTGGATAAGCTGGACAAGATCGGCGCAGAAAAGGTGGGCGCACTGCTCCGTGACGAGCTGGGCCTCACCGCTGAAGCCGTGGAGGAGATCCTGCGGTTTATCCATATTGGCGGCAGCAATGAAGAAGTCCTCGCTGCTCTGGAGGGCTATCGCAGTCGCAACGAACTGTTCGATATGGGTCTCGACGAACTGACCACCGTGGTGAAGTATCTTTCCGCCTTCGGTGTTCCCGCTGAAAACTTCGCCGTAGATCTCACCATCGCCCGCGGTCTCGACTATTATACGGGTACCGTCTACGAGACCACCCTGTTGGACCACCCCGAGATTGGTTCCGTCTGCTCCGGCGGCCGTTACGACAATCTGGCCGAGTACTATACCGATCGTCAGCTTCCCGGTGTAGGCATCTCTATTGGCCTTACCCGCTTGTTTTATGTCCTGGGTGAGCAGGGAATGCTGAATCCCGAGCTGCCCACCGCTCCCTGCGATGTGTTGGTGCTGCCCATGACGGAGGATCTGACTCCCGCCATTGCCGCCGCTACCGCGCTGCGGGAGGCGGATATCCGCACCCAGCTCTACACTGAGGGCAAGAAATTCAAGGCCAAGATGAACTATGCCGACAAGATCGGTGTGCCCTATGTGCTGTTCCTCGGTGAGGATGAGGCTAAGGCCGGCGCGGTGTCCGTGAAAGATATGACTTCCGGCACCCAGCAGACGCTGCCCGTGGCCGAGGCCATTGCTTTGATCCGTGCAGGGATCGAGGAGAGAAACAAGGGCGCTGTCATTATTGAAAAGTAAACACAGAGTAATATCTCTTATAAATAATACGAAATGTAATCAAAATAGGAGGAAAAACCTATGCGCCAAATGCGTACCCATACTTGTAATGAACTGCGTCTGACCCATGTGGGCCAGCAGGTAAAGATCGTGGGCTGGATGGAGAATGTCCGCGCCGTAGGCAATAACTTTGCCTTTGTGGTGCTTCGCGACTTCTACGGCACTACCCAGGTTGTGGTGGAGAATGAAGAGATGATGAACATCATTGCCTCTATCAATAAGGAGTCCACCATCTCTGTGGAGGGCGTGGTCCGTGAGCGCGCCAGCAAGAATGCCAAGCAGGACACCGGTGATATCGAGGTGGTTCCCACTAAGATCGAGGTGCTGGGCCGCTGCCGTCATAACGCCCTGCCTTTTGAGATCAACCGCAGCCGCGAGGCCGATGAGACCGCCCGCCTGAAGTACCGTTATCTCGACCTGCGCAACCCCGCTGTGAAGAACAATATTATTCTGCGCTGTCAGGTGGTGGCAGCCCTCCGTCAGGCTATGACCGAGCAGGGTTTCCTGGAGATCACCACCCCCATTCTGACTGCATCCTCCCCCGAGGGCGCCCGCGACTATCTGGTGCCTGCCCGCAAGCATCCCGGCAAGTTCTACGCTCTGCCGCAGGCTCCCCAACAGTTCAAGCAGCTGCTGATGACCTCCGGCTTTGACCGCTATTTCCAGATCGCCCCCTGCTTCCGCGATGAGGATGCCCGTGGCGACCGCAGCCCCGGTGAGTTCTATCAGCTGGATATGGAGCTTGCCTTCGCCACCCAGGACGATGTGTTCGCAGTGCTGGAGGAAGTGCTGCCCCCCATCTTTGCCAAGTACGGCACCTATAACCGTGCCTCCTCTGCTCCGTTTGTCCGCATTCCTTTCAACGAGGCGATGGACAAGTACGGCTCCGACAAGCCCGACCTGCGTATCGATCTGGTATGCCAGGATGCAAGCGAGCTGATGGTTGGCTGCGGCTTCGAGAATCTGGACGGTAAGGTGGTCAAGGCCATCGTGGTGTCTGATTGCACGCTGACCCGCAAGGCCATTGACAATGTCTGCACCGAGACCGAGGTGCAGGCCGGCACCAAACCCTATTGGTTCCGCATGGATGAGAATGGCGAGCTGGTGGGCGGCGTTGCCAAGTTCATGGCACCTATGAAGGATAAGCTGGTGGAGGCTCTCGGCCTTACCCCCAACTGCCTCGTTGGCCTCGCTGCCGGCGATAAGGGCACAGCCCGCAAGGTGGCCGGTGTCCTGCGCAATAAGCTGGGCAATATCTGCGAGGGTCACATGGACAAGGAGCAGTATTCCTTCTGCTGGATCGTGGACTTCCCCATGTACGAGATCGGCGAGGAGTCCGGAGAGCTGGAGTTCTGCCACAATCCCTTCTCTATGCCCAACGGCGGTCTGGAGATCCTGGAGAAGGCACAGCGCGGCGAGGTGGACCCCCTCGCCATCAACGCCTTCCAGTACGATCTGGTGTGTAACGGTGTGGAGCTTAGCTCCGGCGCTGTCCGTAACCACGATCCCGAGATCATGATCAAGGCCTTTGAGCTGGTGCGCCTGGGCGAGGAGGATGTGAAGAAGAAGTTCCCCGCCATGTACAACGCCTTTACTTACGGCGCACCTCCCCATGCCGGTATCGCTCCCGGCGTGGACCGCATGGTCATGCTGCTGGCCGGCGAGAACTCCATCCGCGAGATCATCCCCTTCCCCATGAACAAGAACGCACAGGATATTATGATGTCCGCTCCCTCTTCTGTGGAGCAGAAGCAGCTGGATGAGCTGCACATCGCCATCGTGGGCGTGGAAGAGGAATAAAAGTTAGGGAGGCATTTCCCTATGGAAACGCGTAAACTATATTATGAGGACGCTTTTCTGCGTTCTTTCGATGCCACCGTCCTCTCCTGTGAGGAGAGCAAGGGCGGCTTCGCCGTGGTGCTGGATGCCACCGCCTTCTATCCCGAGGGCGGCGGTCAGCCCTGCGATTTCGGCGTACTGGGGGGCGTGACGGTGAAGGATGTCCGCGAAAAGGGCGGCATCATCACCCATACCTGCGCCACCCCTCTCGCGGTGGGCGAGACTGTCCACGGTGAGATTGACTGGACACGGCGATTTGACCATATGCAGCAGCATTCCGGCGAGCATATCGTCTCCGGTATGCTCTGCAGTGCCTATCACTGTGACAATGTGGGCTTCCACATGGGCACAGATAAGGTGGTCATCGACTACAACGCTGACATCCCCTGGGAGGGCGTGCTGGAGATCGAGGCAAAGGCCAACCAGTACCTGTGGGAGAACCACCCCTTCTGTGAGACTTGGTACGAGGGCGCGGCGCTGGAGGCGGTGGAATACCGCTCCAAGAAGCCTCTCGAGGGCGCGGTGCGAATCACCGAGTTTCCCAATGCCGACCGTTGCGCCTGCTGCGGCACTCATGTTGCCTTGAGCGGACAGGTGGGACTGGTGAAGTTCATCGGTCATCAGAAGTTCCGCGATGGCGTGCGGTTGGAACTGCTGTGCGGCAAGCGGGCGCTGGATTATCTCGCCCTCAACCAGCAGCAGAATCAAGCGGTGGCGCAGGCGTTGAGCGTGAAGGTGGGAAAGACCTTCGAGGCGGTGCAGCGTGTGCAGAATGAACTGCTTACTGTGAAGCAGGGCTATGCCGCCCTGCAGGAGCAGTCCTTCGCTGCCATTGCCGCGAAGTATGACGGCTGCGGAGATACGGTGCTGTTCCACGAAAAAATGGACAGCGACAGCGTGCGCCGCCTGTGTGACATGGTTTCCACCCGCTGCGGCGGCCGCTGCGCCGTGTTTGCAGGGGAAGATGGTGCCTATACCTATGCTGTTATCCACGCAGGACAGGATATCCGCGATTTTATCAAGTCCATGAACGCTGCGCTCAATGGCCGCGGCGGTGGGCGCGACGGCTTTGCTCAGGGCAGTGTCGCCTGCAGCGGAGAAGAGATCCGCACATTTTTTGGAGGTGAAGCATGAGCCGAAGAAGAGCAAAGCATCGCCGCAACCCCCTTGTGCCGATTTTGTTGGTGCTGATCCTGTTGGGCCTTGTGATTTGGGGTATCGTTTGGTTAGCCGGTGATGTGACCGGTCATGTGGAGCCCCCCGTAGAGGATGAGCCTGTAGTGGAAGATCCTGTGGAGAGCGATCCTGTACCTCCCGATGACGAGACCAAGGACGATGAGGAGGAGCCGGAAGTGCCCCAGGAGCCCTATATTGACGAAAACGGTATGCTGCAGTTCTCCACCGTGGGCCGT
This sequence comes from Oscillospiraceae bacterium, assembly GCA_017416445.1. Lineage (GTDB taxonomy): Bacteria > Bacillota > Clostridia > Oscillospirales > Oscillospiraceae > Vescimonas. The sequence continues at coordinate 39,883 of JAFQCJ010000057.1, forward strand.
TATGTCCAGCGTGACAGCTATCAGGGTGGCGCAGAACCTGCGTGGAATCTGCTGTTGGTGAACGATTGGAATCCTCTCCCTGCCGGCTATGATGACGATATTGTGTTTGTGTCGGTGGGCAGCAACAACGATGTTTTTGACAGCCGTGCTGCCGATGCGCTGATGCAGATGGTGGAGGCGGGCAGTGCTTACGATATTGCCTGTGTCAGCGGTTATCGCAGCGCCGATACCCAGGATTACCTCTACTGGCGCAAGGTGCAGCAGTACCGGGATCAGGGTTACAGCGAATATGATGCCCAGCTCACCGGCGGCACGGTGGTGAAGCGCCCCGGCTACAGTGAACACAACTGCGGCCTTGCTATGGACTTGGGCGGCAGCGGCAACTACTCGCTGAATACCGATTTTGAACAGACCGAGGCCTTCGCCTGGCTCATGGAGCACTGTGCCGACTACGGCTTTATCCTCCGTTTCCCTGAGGGGAAGGAGGACATTACCGGTGTTATCTACGAGCCCTGGCACTATCGCTATGTGGGCACAGAGGCTGCCCGCTATATTATGGAAAACGACCTCTGCTTAGAGGAATATCTGGAACTGATGAAAAAATAAAGAAAGAAGGAAACAAAAAAATGATCATCCCTGTTGAAACCTCTGCCCGTCACATCCACCTGAGCCAGGCCCATGTGGAGGCCCTCTTCGGTGCCGGGCATCAGCTGACTCCCCGCAAGGATCTGAGCCAGCCCGGTCAGTATGCCTGCGTGGAGCGCTGCACCATCGTTGGCCCCAAGCGCAGCCTTGAGAATGTCTCCGTTCTGGGCCCCACCCGCGGTGCTTCCCAGATCGAGCTGAGCCTGACCGATGCTCGTTCCATCGGCGTGGACGCTCCTGTCCGTGAGAGCGGCGATATCGCCGGCAGCGGTGCCTGCAAGCTGGTGGGTCCCGCCGGTGAGGTGGAGCTGACCGAGGGCATCATCATTGCCAAGGCCCATATCCATATGCAGACCCAGGAGGCCGCTGCCGCCGGTTACACCGACAAGCAGCGCGTGTCCGTGGCCTTCGGCAGCAATGGCCGCAAGATCGTCATGGAGGATGTGGTGGTGCGTACCGGCGATAACTATGCCCTGGCTATGCATATCGACACCGACGAGTCCAACGCTGCAGGCGGTGCCGTCAAGGAAGGCGAGATCCTGTAAAACAGCATGAAAAAGCGGCGGGTCTTCCCGCCGCTTTTTTCTATCCAAGTAACCCCGTAATATCCTCTACGGTCAGCCTTTTTTGCAGTGCAAGAGAAAGCCCATAGCCAATCAAGCGGCTCAGCTCCCCCACTTTACCGTCAATGTCCCGGGGTGTCAAAAAGAGGGTCTCCTCCGCTGCAGCGCCGCCCAGATGGGTGGCCTCAATAACGGTGGGGACACCCAAAGCAAGGACAGGAACACCCAGCGTCTCACGGTTGATGGCCTTACGGTGATTTCCCACGCCGCTGCCGGGGACCAGGCCCGTATTCCCCAGCTGCACCGTGGCGCACAGCCGCGTCCTCTCCCGTGCGGCGAGAGCATCGATGACGATGACGGCGGCGGGGTGTACCGCTTCCACTGCGCCGCGAAGGTGCTCCAATGTCTCCATTCCTGTCTGTGCCAGTACCCCGGTGGGCAGCGCAGAAACGGGCAGCAGATGGCGGAACTGCTGTCGCTGTCGCTCCACCATGTGGCGCGTTACCAACAGGGACTCCAATGCCAGCGGTCCAATGGCGTCGGCGGTCATTGCCCGATTACCCAAGCCTGCCACCAAGACCCCGTCGGCCAAAGAGACAGGCAGCAGAGCCTGAACTTCTGCGGCGAGGCAGCGGCAGGCACGGAGAAAAAAACCATCCGCTCGCCGAAAATAGGGGCGAAGGTCAATGGTGGTGTAGCGTCCCACGGGTTTACCAACAGCCTGCGCTCCCGCCTCATCGGTGACGGAAACGGTGGTAACGGAGAAGCCCTCCCGGGAGCGCTCTTCCATCTCAACACCCTTAAAAGAGGAAAAAGTTTTTTCGTTTTTCAGATTTTCGAGGCTTTCCACTGCCAGATCAGTTCTGGTAGAGACCATATCTATCCACCGCCTTTGAAAAAAACACAAAATATTGTGGCCTCTCCCTAGGATTTCCCCGCAAAAAAGAAATATGCGAAAAGTGGCGACAAAAATGAAAAAAATGCTTGCATTTTCTGAACAAAGATGCTAAAATACTATCCTGCGTGGGTGTTCTGTCCGCGTAATGTCAATTCGAGGAGGTGTTTGGTTTGCCGAATATCAAGTCTGCTAAGAAGCGTGTTCTGGTGGCAGAGGCTCGCAATGCCCGTAACAAGGCTGAGAAGTCCGCACTGAAGACTGCTATCAAGAAGTTCGAGGCTGCTGCCGCTGACGGCGATCGCACCGAGGCCGAGGCTACTTACAAGGTTGCTGTGAAGGCTGTTGATAAGGCTGCTGCTAAGGGTCTGATGCACAAGAACAACGCAGCTCACAAGAAGTCTGCCCTGACTCTGAAGCTCAACAAGATCGGTTAATAGACCACATCCAACAGGTGTCCGTATGGATACCTGTTTTTTGTTTCTGTGGAACAAAAAACACGATCCTCTCGTCCAATAAACAAAGACTACCAAAGGAGGTCGCTGCCATGAAGAAATTATTTCTTTGCTTTGCGCTGGCGCTGACGCTGCTTCTGACCGCCTGCGGGAACAAGACCATCCCTGTCGGCGAGGGCTGCGACACGCTGCCGGGCGGCTTTGACCCTGTGCTGCAGATGAACGGAACCCACTATCGTTGGACAGGCATCGCCATTGAGCATCAGCGGGTGCTGAGTGGTACAGTCTATAATCCCACCCGCCTCATGCCCGACGGCTACACCGAGGTGGGTGAGATTAGCGGCGTAACGGAGGAATTGCCCACGGAGGACTTCCAATTACAGGCGGGCTTTGAGGCAACGGGCAGGGTGTTTGTCAGCGAGGAGACCCCCGAGGCAGTCTATGTGTGCATGACCACCGATTGGTTTGAAGAGTACTATATCCGCTTCATTGGCGATGCATTGCGGAATAATGAGTGCATCACCTACCAAGGGCAGCCTTACCGCTTCACCCTTCTTGACAGCACAGTGGTGAAAGAGCTGCCTACCGAATGTGAACTGATCGGCAAGCTCACCTATGTGGGGGAGAATGTAGTGCCCGTCAACGATTTGGAAACCAACCGCCGCACGGATGGGTTCAGCAAGAATCTCCAAGGCCGCGAGGTCTATGGAGACCCCGATGATGGCAGTGTTCTCTATGTCTACGAGCAACACTATGACTATCCAGCGTGGCGGGTGTGTCCCCGTTGGGAGGAATAAACGGAAAGCACCGCCTGTGGGCGGTGCTTTTTTGCGGAACATTTTCCCTCTCCCCTTCGTCTTATAGACAAAGACAAAAAGGAGGGCGAAACCATGAAAAAGCTAATGTGTGCAATGCTGGCGGTGCTGTGTCTTGCTGCTCTGGCAGGCTGCGGCAGCAAAACGGTGGAATCGAATGTCCCCGAGATTTTGAAAACCGTCCCTACTCTGACGGTACACTGCGGCGAGAACAGCACCGAAGGTTTGCAGGGTACCCATGAGTGGTGGTACGATAACGGGGACGGCACTCAGACCAGCTTTATTGCCGATAGCCTGCATCCCTTGCAGTGCAAGGAGTACATGTCGCCCCTGAATATCTCTGCCCAATCTTCTCAACCCATCACGGCGCGGCTGGAGTTCTCCGTTGTCCCCGATAGCATTATCGCCGCCCGCCGATGGAGCGTGGATTCCTTCCATGGCCCCGGTGAGCCTGTGGACGATGGGCACTATGAGGTGCTGGTCTATATTCTTGAGCCCGAGGGCGACACAGAGGATGTGCGGCAGTTTTTCATCGAGCTGCCCTACGGAGGCTATGTCTATGAAGTGACCGCCCTGTGGGAGAGCAACGAGCTCTTTGGTGGCGAGGTGAGCTACAGCTTCTACACGGAAGCCCCCATGCTCCGCTGCACCGAGGATTTATGCGGGTATCCGTTGGTGGAGGACATGGGAGAATAAGTTTCTTGACTATTTGCTTGTTCAAAACTCCGACAAATTCACAAAATATTGAAAAAGACCATCAGCCATGGTAGAATGATAAAAACGCAAACAGGAGGATCAGCGGATGAAGAGAAAAATTTGCCTGCTGCTTTTGGTGCTCGTTGCAGTTTCTGTGACTGTTTGTGGCTGCAATGAGCCTGTTGTTCATATTACTTTGTCGGATGGCACTTATGAATTCGCGGACAATAACGGTGCGGCGCGAATAGAGTTTGATCTTTGGGATAAAACGAAATCCA